>NZ_JBSVRN010000004.1:0-725 GCF_054072675.1 Lysobacter sp. A289 | reverse complement strand
GGGATGACGTCAAGTCATCATGGCCCTTACGGCCAGGGCTACACACGTACTACAATGGTGGGGACAGAGGGCTGCAAACTCGCGAGAGCTAGCCAATCCCAGAAACCCCATCTCAGTCCGGATCGGAGTCTGCAACTCGACTCCGTGAAGTCGGAATCGCTAGTAATCGCAGATCAGAATTGCTGCGGTGAATACGTTCCCGGGCCTTGTACACACCGCCCGTCACACCATGGGAGTGGGTTGCTCCAGAAGTAGCTAGTCTAACCTTCGGGGGGACGGTTACCACGGAGTGATTCATGACTGGGGTGAAGTCGTAACAAGGTAGCCGTATCGGAAGGTGCGGCTGGATCACCTCCTTAGAGACATAAAGACAGCCGATTGCCAGTCAGGCGTCCGCACAAGTGACCTGCATTCAGAGTTTCAGCACGGGGCTTTAGCTCAGCTGGGAGAGCACCTGCTTTGCAAGCAGGGGGTCGTCGGTTCGATCCCGACAAGCTCCACCACTTGGGGAAGACATGGGTCTGTAGCTCAGGTGGTTAGAGCGCACCCCTGATAAGGGTGAGGCCGGTGGTTCGAGTCCTCCCAGACCCACCAACCAAAGCTGTCGACGAAATTCTGAATGAATCTGCGCACACACACATAGATTTGAAGCAACCAGGCGTTGAGGCCGGGTTGCGTTCTTTGAAAACTGGGACGTAGCGAGCGTTTTGAGACGGAATGTCCAT
>NZ_JBSVRN010000003.1:0-5014 GCF_054072675.1 Lysobacter sp. A289 | reverse complement strand
TTTATATAGCCAACCTGGACAAGCTGCGCAGTCTGGTCTGGGCTGTGGGGCTTCTTTGCGTGATCGCCTTGCTGGCGCAAGCGGCGTTGGGCATCGGCAGCTAAATCCGCAAAAGAAGAAGGCCGGCCCCTTATGGGGACCGGCCTTCGGTGTAAATGCTCAGCAATGACCTACTCTTGCATGGCTTAGGCCACACTACCATCGGCGCGTGTGCGTTTCACTTCCGAGTTCGGGATGGGATCGGGTGGTGCCACACAGCTATTATCACTGAGCAAACTGGTCGGAGTCGCGCCTGCGGCGCGGGCTCTCAATAGGGTGGGACGTAGCGAGTTTGGTTTGGCTGGAATGTCGTCGACGCGTCGTCGAGTCCAAGGCCACTTGAGGTTATATGGTCAAGCCACACGGATCATTAGTACAGGTTAGCTCAATACATTGCTGTACTTACACACCCTGCCTATCAACCACCTGGTCTTGATGGTTCCTTTAGGGGAGTCAAGCTCCCGGGAGATCTCATCTTGAGGCGCGCTTCCCGCTTAGATGCTTTCAGCGGTTATCGCTTCCGAACATAGCTACCCGGCAATGCCACTGGCGTGACAACCGGAACACCAGAGGTTCGTCCACTCCGGTCCTCTCGTACTAGGAGCAGCCCCTCTCAAATCTCCAACGCCCATGGCAGATAGGGACCGAACTGTCTCACGACGTTCTGAACCCAGCTCGCGTACCACTTTAAATGGCGAACAGCCATACCCTTGGGACCGACTACAGCCCCAGGATGTGATGAGCCGACATCGAGGTGCCAAACACCGCCGTCGATATGAACTCTTGGGCGGTATCAGCCTGTTATCCCCGGAGTACCTTTTATCCGTTGAGCGATGGCCCTTCCATACAGAACCACCGGATCACTAAGACCTACTTTCGTACCTGCTTGATCCGTCGATCTCGCAGTCAAGCACGCTTATGCCTTTGCACACAGTGCGCGATGTCCGACCGCGCTGAGCGTACCTTCGTGCTCCTCCGTTACACTTTGGGAGGAGACCGCCCCAGTCAAACTACCCACCATACACGGTCCCCGATCCGGATAACGGACCTGGGTTAGAACGTCAAGCACGACAGGGTGGTATTTCAAGGATGGCTCCACCTCAGCTAGCGCCAGGGTTTCATAGCCTCCCACCTATCCTACACAGACGAACTCAACGTTCAGTGTAAAGCTATAGTAAAGGTTCACGGGGTCTTTCCGTCTTGCCACGGGAACGCTGCATCTTCACAGCGATTTCAATTTCACTGAGTCTCGGGTGGAGACAGCGCCGCCATCGTTACGCCATTCGTGCAGGTCGGAACTTACCCGACAAGGAATTTCGCTACCTTAGGACCGTTATAGTTACGGCCGCCGTTTACTGGGGCTTCGATCAAGAGCTTCGCCTTGCGGCTGACCCCATCAATTAACCTTCCAGCACCGGGCAGGCGTCACACCCTATACGTCCACTTTCGTGTTTGCAGAGTGCTGTGTTTTTGATAAACAGTCGCAGCGGCCTGGTTACTGCGACCCCCGACAGCTATAGCTCGCATGAGCCACCATCAGGGGTGCACCTTCTCCCGAAGTTACGGTGCCATGTTGCCTAGTTCCTTCACCCGAGTTCTCTCAAGCGCCTGAGAATTCTCATCCTGCCCACCTGTGTCGGTTTACGGTACGGTCTGCGTAAGCTGAAGCTTAGGAGCTTTTCCTGGAAGCGTGGTATCGGTAACTTCACCCTAATGGGCTCGTCTCGCTGCTCGGCGTTAATGACCCCCCGGATTTGCCTAAGGGATCCACCTACCTGCTTTCCCCGGGACAACCAACGCCCGGTATACCTAACCTTCTCCGTCCCTCCATCGCACTTACGCGAGGTGCAGGAATATTAACCTGCTTCCCATCGACTACGCATTTCTGCCTCGCCTTAGGGGCCGACTCACCCTGCGTTGATTAACATTGCGCAAGGAAACCTTGGGCTTTCGGCGTGCGGGTTTTTCACCCGCATTATCGTTACTCATGTCAGCATTCGCACTTCCGATACCTCCAGCAGACTTCTCAATCCACCTTCATCGGCTTACGGAACGCTCCTCTACCGCGCATACAAAGTATGCACCCCAAGCTTCGGTTCAATGCTTAGCCCCGTTAAATCTTCCGCGCAGACCGACTCGACCAGTGAGCTATTACGCTTTCTTTAAAGGATGGCTGCTTCTAAGCCAACCTCCTGGCTGTCTGTGCCTTTCCACATCGTTTTCCACTCAGCACTGATTTGGGACCTTAGCTGTGGGTCTGGGTTGTTTCCCTTTTCACGACGGACGTTAGCACCCGCCGTGTGTCTCCCGGATAGTACGTACTGGTATTCGGAGTTTGCCATGGTTTGGTAAGTCGCAATGACCCCCTAGCCATAACAGTGCTCTACCCCCAGTAGTATTCGTCCGAGGCGCTACCTAAATAGCTTTCGAGGAGAACCAGCTATCTCCGGGTTCGATTAGCTTTTCACTCCTAATCACACCTCATCCCCTACCTTTGCAACGGGAGTGGGTTCGGGCCTCCAGTACCTGTTACGGTACCTTCACCCTGGGCATGACTAGATCACCCGGTTTCGGGTCTACAGCCCGCGACTATGCGCCCTATTCAGACTCGGTTTCCCTTCGCCTCCCCTATACGGTTAAGCTTGCCACGAACTGTAAGTCGCTGACCCATTATACAAAAGGTACGCAGTCACTCCACGAAGGAGCTCCTACTGCTTGTACGCACACGGTTTCAGGGTCTATTTCACTCCCTTCACCAGGGTTCTTTTCGCCTTTCCCTCACGGTACTGGTTCACTATCGGTCGGTCAGTAGTATTTAGCCTTGGAGGATGGTCCCCCCATGTTCAGACAGGGTTTCTCGTGCCCCGCCCTACTCGTTTTCATTGAAAGAGCCTTTTCGCATACCGGGCTGTCACCGTCTATGGCCAACCTTCCCAGGTTGTTTTGCTAAAACTCAATCAACTTAAGGGCTGTTCCCCGTTCGCTCGTCACTACTCAGGGAATCTCGGTTGATTTCTTTTCCTCCGGTTACTTAGATATTTCAGTTCACCGGGTTCGCCTTGCATGACTATGTATTCATCATGCAATACTCCTTGCGGAGTGGGTTTCCCCATTCGGACATCGCGGGATCAATGCTTATTGCCAGCTCCCCCACGCTTTTCGCAGGCTGTCACGTCCTTCATCGCCTCTGACCGCCAAGGCATCCACCGTGTGCGCTTATTCACTTGACCATATAACCCCAAGTCGCCTCAGGATCATACGTTGCGTGAACACAACGTCTCACTTCAAATATTAGGGACTCGTAGTCCCCGCCTTAGCCTCTACGACACGTCATGGACATTCCGTCTCAAAACGCTCGCTACGTCCCAGTTTTCAAAGAACGCAACCCGGCCTCAACGCCTGGTTGCTTCAAATCTATGTGTGTGTGCGCAGATTCATTCAGAATTTCGTCGACAGCTTTGGTTGGTGGGTCTGGGAGGACTCGAACCACCGGCCTCACCCTTATCAGGGGTGCGCTCTAACCACCTGAGCTACAGACCCATGTCTTNTTGCAGACTGCGATCCGGACTGAGATGGGGTTTCTGGGATTGGCTAGCTCTCGCGAGTTTGCAGCCCTCTGTCCCCACCATTGTAGTACGTGTGTAGCCCTGGCCGTAAGGGCCATGATGACTTGACGTCATCCCCACCTTCCTCCGGTTTGTCACCGGCAGTCTCCTTAGAGTTCCCACCATTACGTGCTGGCAACTAAGGACAAGGGTTGCGCTCGTTGCGGGACTTAACCCAACATCTCACGACACGAGCTGACGACAGCCATGCAGCACCTGTGTTCGAGTTCCCGAAGGCACCAAACTATCTCTAGTAAGTTCTCGACATGTCAAGGCCAGGTAAGGTTCTTCGCGTTGCATCGAATTAAACCACATACTCCACCGCTTGTGCGGGCCCCCGTCAATTCCTTTGAGTTTCAGTCTTGCGACCGTACTTCCCAGGCGGCGAACTTAACGCGTTAGCTTCGATACTGAGGACCTAAGTGTCCCCAACATCCAGTTCGCATCGTTTAGGGCGTGGACTACCAGGGTATCTAATCCTGTTTGCTCCCCACGCTTTCGTGCCTCAGTGTCAGTGTTGGTCCAGGTAGCCGCCTTCGCCACGGATGTTCCTCCCGATATCTACGCATTTCACTGCTACACCGGGAATTCCGCTACCCTCTCCCACACTCTAGACTGCCAGTATCCAATGCCATTCCCAGGTTGAGCCCAGGGCTTTCACATCAGACTTAACAAACCACCTACGCACGCTTTACGCCCAGTAATTCCGAGTAACGCTTGCACCCTTCGTATTACCGCGGCTGCTGGCACGAAGTTAGCCGGTGCTTATTCTTACGGTACCGTCATGACAACCGGGTATTAACCGATTGCTTTTCTTCCCGTACAAAAGTGCTTTACAACCCGAAGGCCTTCTTCACACACGCGGCATGGCTGGATCAGGCTTGCGCCCATTGTCCAATATTCCCCACTGCTGCCTCCCGTAGGAGTCTGGGCCGTGTCTCAGTCCCAGTGTGGCTGATCATCCTCTCAGACCAGCTACGGATCGTCGCCTTGGTGGGCCATTACCCCTCCAACTAGCTAATCCGACGTCGGCTCATCTTTCTGCGCGAAGCCCGAAGGTCCTCCGCTTTCACCCGTAGGTCGTATGCGGTATTAGCGTAAGTTTCCCTACGTTATCCCCCACAAAAAGGCAGATTCCGACGTATTCCTCACCCGTCCGCCACTCGCCACCCACAGAGCAAGCTCTGCTGTGCTGCCGTTCGACTTGCATGTGTTAGGCCTGCCGCCAGCGTTCACTCTGAGCCAGGATCAAACTCTTCACTTAAGTATTGCGACGCAGCCCGAAGGCCTTGTCTATGCTTTGAGTGCAGTGTCTATCCAGACCCAAATAACTCGATTACTCACATCTTGCGATGCTTGTTCTTGATTCA
>NZ_JBSVRN010000002.1:0-390005 GCF_054072675.1 Lysobacter sp. A289 | reverse complement strand
GCGCACACTGTCAAAGATCATCGGAACCGGCCTCAGCGCCGCGTTCCTGGCCCGCCACCGAAGTGGTCAAGCGAGCCGCACATCTTACAGCGGATCCGGAGAACGTCAACACCTTGTTCGCCTGATTTTTTACCGCTGCCCCGGCGCGTTGTTGCTGCGTCGAGCCGACCATCTTAACCGGTTTTCAGGGCACGTCAACACCTCGTGAACCCCCGCAACCCATCAACCCCGCTCCGCCGTCCTACTCACCCCTCGGCGCGGCCGCGTAGTCTGCACGAGTGGGGATGAACAGGGAAGACCCGGCGCCGCATTTCCCTCACTTGCCGGCTTGACGCACCCTCGGTGGTGCAGGAAGGTTCGCGATGTATGGATCAAGAGGACTGGCAATGACCCGGATGCGAGACATTTCCGCTGGTGTACTACTGCTTGGCGCCCTGTTTTTGTCCGGATGTGCGTCGGGCAATGGCTTGTGGATTGAACTGGGCGACGCTCGCTACGCGGTGGAAATTGCCGACGACGACGAGGAACGTGCCCGAGGACTGATGTTTCGGGATCACATGGCCGATGACCGCGGCATGCTGTTCATCCATGAGCGTCAGGCACCGCAAGCCTACTGGATGAAGAACACCAGGATCCCATTGGACATCCTGTACTTCGACGACGACCGCCGCCTGGTGTCACAGCAACGTGATGTCCCGCCGTGTTCGGCGGGTAACGCCTGTCCGCCCTACCCCAGTGATGCGCCGGCGCGATACGTGCTGGAACTCAATGCTGGCCAGGCTGCTCGACTGGGACTGCAGAACGGCGCAGAACTGCGACTAGGTCCGGATATCCCGACACACTGACGAAAGCCGGTCTGTCGGTTCTGGGCGCGGCGTTCCCCAAAGGGGCTGGCCTGCGGCATCAAATCACCGGGCATCGGTGTCACAGCTCCATCATCTCGAAGTCATCCTTGGTGACACCGCAATCAGGACAGGTCCAGGTCTCTGGAACGTCGTCCCAGCGGGTGCCCGGCGCGATGCCCTCTTCCGGCAGACCGGAGGCTTCGTCGTAGATGAAGCCGCACACCACACACATCCAGGTGCGGAACTCCACAATGGAGGCGATCTCGGACATGGTCGGATAATGCTCAACTGAAGGGTGAAGACCTCATTATCCCATCCCCCCACCTCAGGTGAAAGCTTCCCCATGAACCCAGCTTGGCCGTGCAAGGGCCTTTACGCGATCACGCCCGATGAACCGGACACCGCACGACTGCTTGCCCGGATCGAACCGGTCCTGCGCGCCGGCGCGGGTTGGCTGCAATACCGGAACAAATCCGCCGACGCCGTCTTACAGAAGCAACAAGTACTTTCACTGAAGCCGCTGTGCCGGCAATACGGTGTGCCACTGATCATCAATGACGATTGGCAGTTGGCGGTCGCACTGGGTGCGGACGGCGCGCACCTGGGCCAAGGCGACGGCGACCTGGCCGCTGCACGTGCGGCGCTCGGAGCGCATGCCATCCTGGGCGCCACCTGTCAGGACAGTCTGGAACGTGCGGTTGACGCCATATCGCAGGGCGCCAGTTATGTCGCCTTTGGGGCTTTCTTCGTCTCGACGACCAAGCCGTTGGCTCGCCGCGCCCCACCGGAACTGCTGCGACGAGCGGCGCGCCTGGGAGTGCCCGTGGTGGCCATCGGCGGGATCACCCCGGACAATGGGCGGGTACTGGTCGAGTCCGGCGCCGACTTGCTGGCGGTCGTGGGCGGAATATTCGATGCCCCCGACCCGGTCGCCGCGACCCGCGCCTACCTTTCCTGTTTCACCGTTGCTGGAGCACCTCCCGAATGAACCACGACCACTCGCATGCCTTGTTCGCCCGCGCGAGCCAATTGCTGCCCGGCGGCGTCAATTCACCGGTACGCGCGTTCAAGTCGGTGGGCGGGGAGCCGTTCTTCGCCCAGCGCGCGCAGGGTCCGTATCTGTTCGATGTCGACGGTAACCGCTACATCGACTATGTCGGCTCCTGGGGGCCGATGATCGCCGGACATGCGCATCCACAGGTGCTCGACGCGGTTGCACGAACCATGCGCGACGGCCTCAGCTTCGGGGTACCCAACGAGCTGGAAGTGACGATGGCCGAGACCATCACCCGGCTCATGCCCAGCTGCGAGATGGTGCGGATGGTCAACTCCGGTACCGAGGCGACGCTGTCCGCCATCCGGGTTGCGCGCGGCGCTACCGGACGGTCGCGGATCGTCAAGTTCGAAGGCTGCTACCACGGCCACGGTGACAGCTTCCTGGTCAAGGCCGGCAGCGGCGCGTTGACCCTGGGCCTGCCGAACTCGCCCGGGGTGCCCAAGGCGCTCGCGGATCTGACCTCGACCCTGCCATACAACGACTTCGACGCCGCGACAGCGATGTTCGAGGAGATCGGCGACGAGATCGCTGGACTGATCATCGAGCCGATCGTCGGCAACGCCAATTGCATCCTGCCGCGCGACGGCTACCTGCAGCACCTGCGCGAACTATGCACACAGCACGGGGCGCTACTGATCTTTGACGAGGTGATGACCGGCTTCCGGGTCGCGCTGGGCGGCGCGCAGCAGCGCTATCAGGTCAGTCCAGACCTAAGCACGTTCGGCAAGATCATCGGCGGCGGCATGCCGGTCGGCGCCTTCGGCGGCCGGCGCGAGCTGATGAGCCAGGTCGCGCCAAGCGGGCCGATTTACCAGGCCGGCACGTTGAGCGGCAACCCGGTCGCGATGGCCGCCGGATTGGCAACGCTTGGCCTGATCCAGGCGCCTGGTTTCCATGATGGGCTGGAAACCAGCACCAATGCGTTGTGCGATGGGCTGGAATCAGCGGCGCGCGAGGCTGGCGTACCATTCCACACCACCCGCGCGCCGGGGATGTTCGGTATGTATTTCCGCGAAGGTCCGGTGGAATCGTTCGCGGATGCCACCGCATCCGATGCCGCCCGGTTTGGCCGCTTTTTCCATGCGATGCTCGAACGAGGCGTGTATTTCGCCCCGTCGGCCTTCGAAGCCGGCTTCATGTCCAGTGCACACGAGCAAGCCGATATCGCCGTCACCGTGAGCGCCGCGCGAGAGGCGTTCGCGGCGTGCAAGGATTGAAACCGGCTGCCTGACGGCGCTCGCGCATAACTGCCGACGAAGGATCACGCATGCGTCTGTTGTTCAACCCGCAGCTCAACCCGGCGACCGAAACCGGCTGGCGTCGCCGCTGGTTCGACATCATCTATCACCACGACACGCCGCCGTCGCGCAACTTCGACCTGCTGCTGATCGTGGCGATCCTGGCCAGCGTGATCGTGATCATGCTCGACAGCGATCCGTGGCTGCGCATCGACCATGCGCGTGCGCTGTACACGATCGAATGGGGTTTCACCCTGCTGTTCACCGGCGAGTACGTGCTCCGGCTGCTGGTGGTGCGCAGGCCATTGCGCTACGCCCTCAGTTGGTGGGGCATCATCGACTTGCTGTCGATCTTGCCGACATACCTGTCGTTCTTCTTCCCCGGCACCCAGGCCTTGCTGGTGGTGAGGATCCTGCGCGTGCTGCGGCTGTTCCGGATCCTCAAGCTGACGCACTACGTGGATGAAGGCAGCCAACTGACCCGGGCGTTATGGCGTAGTCGGCGCAAGATCTTCCTGTTCGTCAGTGTCCTGATAACCATTGCCATGGTCTTTGGCGCGCTGATGTACCTGGTGGAAGGGCCCGAGTACGGCTTCTCCACGATCCCGACCGGCATGTACTGGGCGATCGTGACCATGGCGACCGTCGGTTACGGCGACCTGACCCCACACACTCCTGTCGGGCGACTGATCGCCTCGGCGCTGATCCTGATTGGCTACAGCATCATCGCGGTGCCTACCGGCATCTACACCGCTGAACTGGCCAACAGCATGCGCAGTAGTGCGCAACCCGAGCCGGGCGAACATCGCGACGACCGCGGCTGCACGACCTGCGGTTTGGAGCATCACGACCCCAAGGCGCTGTTCTGCCGCCACTGCGGCACCGAGCTACCGGAACCGTTCGAGTAAGCGGCCACTTGCATGCGAGCGGCCGCAGTCGATCACCACTGCCCGGTGTTTGGCATCGACGCCCACGGCTCGGCCACCGACAGCGCCTCGCCCTTTTGCAGCAACTCGATCGAGATCAGATCCGGCGAACGCACAAACGCCATCCGGCCATCGCGCGGCGGCCGGTTGATCGCAATACCCAGCGATTGCAGGTGGGCACAGGTCGCGTAGATATCGTCGACCTGGAAGGCAAGGTGGCCAAAGTTGCGCGCGTTCCCGTAGTCCTCCTGCGAACCCCAGTTGTGGGTCAGCTCGATCTCGGCTTCGGGGTTTTCCGGGGCACCGAAATAGACCAGGGAGAACTTGCCTTCGGCGTTATCCATCCGGCGGGTCTGCACCAGGCCCAACCCTTCGGTGAAGAATCGGCTGGTGGCGGCCAGGTCATGGACCCGAATCATGGCGTGCAGGTATTTCATCAAACGCTCCTCAAATCACAAAAAAAGGTCCGGCAACAACGGTTGCCCCGGATCCATCGCGTAGACGGAAAAGTCCTCGACGCCCGCCTCGACCAGCACCTGCTCATCGATCAGAAACTGGCCGTGGAAGCCGGCGGCCGGACGCACCAGCACCGCGTGCGCGGCATCGGCGACGATCTCCGGCTTGCGACAGCCGCCTACATCGATACCCGGGATCATGTTGAGCGCATCGGTGGCAATGATCGTGCGTGGCCATAACGCGTTGACCGCGATGCCTTGTGGCCCGAACTCCGCCGCAACGCCAAGCGTCACGAAGCTCATCCCCATCTTGGCCAGGGTGTATCCGGTATGCGGCCCCCACCACTTTGGATCCAGGCTGGGCGGCGGGGCCAGGGTGAGGATGTGCGGGTTGGCAGCCTTCTGCAGGTGCGGCAGGCAAGCTTGCGCGCACAGGAAGCTACCGCGTGCATTCACCTGGTGCATCAGGTCGAAACGCTTCATCGGGGTGTCCAGCACTCCTTTCAGCCAGATCGCACTGGCATTGTTGACCAGGATATCGATCCCGCCGAACGTCTCGACCGCGGCGGCGACCGCCGCGTCGACCTGTACTTCATCGCGGATATCGCATTGAACCGCCAACGCTTTTCCACCTGCCGCCTCAACTTCCGCGGCGACCGTGTGGATGGTGCCAGGCAACTTGGGATGGGCAGACGACGAGCGGGCCGCGATGACGATACTGGCGCCGTCGTGCGCCGCCCGCAATGCAATGGCACGACCGATGCCACGCGAAGCACCGGTGATGAACAAGGTCTTGCCTGACAAGGTGGGCATGAATGCTCCAGTCGTGGGGTCAGCCCATTGTAGGCAGTGACCTCGTGGGAGCACCTTTCGCGATCTCAGGGCTTCGGGCCCATGCCCTCGTTATCCTCCCAATGCAGCAGCCGGCGGGTGATGAAGCGATATACCGGCTTTCCGGTGGCGAACCACGCTTGGCGCACCCAGGAATGGCGCTTCAACACACGCAACTCGACCGGGGTCAGCATCTCCGGGCAATAAGTGCGCTTGTGCTTGAGCAGATGGCGCAGGTCTTCGCGTGCAAGCAGGCGCATCCAGCGCGAGCGCGGGTGGCCACGAACGGCCAGCTGGAAATCAATGATCGCCGGGCTCCCATCGACCAGCACCAACCAGTTGGCCTCCTTGGCCAGGTCGTTGTGGGCCAGCCCGCGCCGGTGGAGCTGCTGCAATAAACGGCGGGCACCCTGGAAATACGCCAGGTCACCATGCGGCGGAGCCTGGTACATCGCCGCGCCCTCCATGTAGCTGCGCTCTAGGCGTCGGCCGTCCCAGCGTAACAAGCGTGGCGTAGCCGGCATTCCATCAATGCACTGCAAGGCGCGCGCTTCGCGTCGGGCCAGCCACCATGCCGGAAGCCGCAGCCATGCTGGCACATGGGCGAGGTCACGACGTATGAATAATCCGCTGTGGTCGCGCATCAGCGAAATCCGGCCAAAGCTGTCGGCTTTCAGCGCGGTGACTTCCAATGCAACAGCGGGATGCGAAGTGCTCATCACGCCACTTTACCGGCAGCCGCCTGGTTCGGCAGCTTTCGTCCGGCGCCGTCCGCACATCGGCGGACAGTTGGTTCCTGAATCCCGTAGCCGCAAGCTTGCCCAACAGGGCGTCAAAACCAGCATGACACTGACATAATGAGCCGATGAATCCGGCTTGGATCGACAGCGTCACCGCGTGGATTGGCACGCACCCCGTAGCGGCCGGCGCCTTGATCTTCCTGATCGCCTTCTGCGACGCGCTGGTGGTGATCGGCATCGTGGTTCCGGCATTGCCGTTGCTGTTTGCCGCCGGCGCGCTGGTGGGCCTGGGTCATGTCAACGGTCCCTATGCAGTGATGTGCGCGGCCAGCGGTGCATTCCTCGGCGACGCACTCAGCTACTGGTTTGGACGCCACCTCGGGCCGCGCAGGCTGCGCCAGCACTGGCCATTCGTTCGCTACCCGCAATGGCTGGATCGCGGCGAGACCCTGTTTCGTCGCCACGGAATCAAAAGCATCCTGATTGCCCGATTCGTGGGCGCGGTGCGGCCGTTCGTACCGGTGATCGCGGGCATGCTGCAGATGCCGCTGCGGCGATACGCCCTACCCAGCGCATTCGCCAGTCTGGCCTGGGCGGCAGTATTCCTGGCACCGGGTTGGGTGTTGGGAGCCTCTTACGATGCCGCAGCGGCGGTTGCTGATCGACTCGCATTGGCACTGGGTGGCCTGGCGGTAGCCGTTGCCCTGGTCTGGGCCGCGGTGCTCTACACCTGGCGCTGGTTTGCCAACAACGCCGACCACCTGTTGGCGCGCTTGTTGCGCTGGATCAATGCCCATCCCCTGCTCGGTCGTTACGCAGGCGCGTTGGTCGATCCGAATCGGCCCGGTTCTGCGTCGTTGCTGATGCTCGCGGCGTGTTTGCTGGCGATCAGCTGGATCTGCTTCACCTTGTTGGCGTTGCTGCTGGCCAGCGGTGGTCCACTGGCAGTGGACCACCACCTGCAGGATCTGATGTGGCGCTTGCGCAACCCGTTGGCCGATCACCTGATGGCGGGCCTGGCGAGCTTGGGCGACATCCAGGTGTTGGGTGTGGCGGCAAGCGTGGCGCTTGCCTACCTTTTGTGGCGACGGCGCTGGATGGCGGCCGCCCACTGGATCGCGGCGCTCGCGTTTGGCCTGGCACTGACCAGTCTGCTTGAGGCGGTGATCGACATGCCGCGGCCGCCAACCGCCCCCCCGGGGTTCGGCTTCCCGTCCGTGGCGGTGACCATGACCACGATCATCTTCGGTTTTTTCGCGGTGTTGATTGCGCGCGAGCTGCCCGGGCGTAAACGGGTCTGGCCATACCTGCTGGCCGGCGTCATCACCACCGTGGTCGGGTTCGCCCGGCTCTACCTGGGCGCGCACTGGTTAAGCGACCTGGTCGGCGGCACATTGTTCGGCCTGATCTGGCTGTTGATCCTGGGCATTTCCTACCGCAGCCACGTGGCACGCTCGTTCTGGATGCATCCGCTGTCGGCGCTGTTTTACGGCAGCTTCGCGATCGCCGCGGCATGGCACGCCCCGCACGCGGCCGACGCGCTGCTGAGCCGCTTCCCAACCGCACCACCCAGCGTGCAGGTCAGCAACGACGACTGGTGGCACGACGGCTGGGCCGGGCTGCCCGCGCAACGCAACGAGCATGATGCACGCCGACGCTGGCCGCTGGACATGCAGGTAGCCGGCCCACTGGCACCGCTGCAGACGGCGATGGAAGCCGCCGGGTGGCGGGTGCAACCGCAGGCCGACTGGACCGCCGCCATTACGCTGCTCGATGACGACACGCCGATAACGGACCAGGTCGTACTTCCGGCAACCCTGGATGCCTACGCCGAGACCCTGTTGATGCTGCACCCCGGAGCCGAGCCGGGCGAGCAGTACGCGTTGCGCTTGTGGCCAGCGCCAGCCGCGCTGGACGACGCCACCCCGTTGTGGATCGGCACCACCCAAACCTTGCAGGCCAGCAAGCCACTCGGAGCGGCGGTGCTGTGGCTGCCCGCCCCCCACAACGGTGAGGCGCATGGGCGAGTAGCCGATGCGCTGAAAGGGTTCGACTCGATCCAGGCGCAACACCCGCACAATGGCGTACCGGTGCTCCGGGTACGCATCAACCCTTAGGCTCAGCTGTCCGGAAGCAACGAGAGCAGTTGGTCCAGTCGCTCGTGCGGATCGTCGGTCTGGAGCAGTTGCTGGCGCTGCGGGTCGGCCAACGGCAACATCTCGGCCAGTCGCCAACCGATCCAGGCCGCGTCGTCCAGGTGCGCATCGGCCAGCTTCGCGTACTCGCCGCCCACCTGTTCGATCACCCCTTTCAGCAAGGTTGACAGCAAGCCGTGTTGCGGACGCAATGGTTCGACCGGGTCGGGATCGCACCAATCCACCTGGGCCACCTGCAGGCCGTTGTCACGGACTGCGACCTGACGCACGTGGAAGCGCCGCGCGCCGCGTACCTGCAAGGTCAGCAGCCCATCGTCACCGGTGTCGAAATCCTCGATCAGCGCCTCGGTGCCGTAAGCCGCCGCGGAACCCATGGCGTCCTCTTCCAGGATCAGGCAGATGCCAAAGCCGCAGCTGTTGCGGCCGCACTCCCGCACTAGATCCAGGTAACGCGGCTCGAATACCCGCAGTCCCAGCGTGCCGCCCGGGAACAGGACAGCCGGCAACGGAAACAATGACAGCGATGGGGGATCGGTCTGGTTCGACATTGACACCAGCCTAGCGCAGTCCAAGTCGGCCCTGCAGCACCGCCAGGAAACGCCGCGGCGCCCCGTCAAAGCCACCGTTGGACATGAATACCACGTGGTCGCCTGACCGCGCCTGCTGGCCCAGTAACGCGAGCAAGGCGTCGGTATCGGGCGCGGCAATGCCCTCGCCGCGCAGGCCGGCAATCACCTTGCCGGCATCCCACGCCAACTCCGGCCGGTGCAGGAATACCACCACGTCGGCCTCGTCGAGCGACGGTGCCAGCGCGTCGGCGTGGGCACCCAGCCGCATCGAATTGCTGCGCGGTTCCATCGCCACGATGACACGTGCCTTGCCGACCTTGGCCCGCAACCCGGCCAGGGTGGTCGCGATCGCGGTGGGATGGTGGGCGAAGTCGTCGTAAACGGTGATGCCTGCGTCCTGGCCAATCAACTCCATTCGCCGCTTGACGCTGTGGAAGCTGGTCAATGCCGGCAACACGGCCGCGACATCAGCGCCGACCGCGTCCACGGCAGCGAGCGCCGCCAATGCGTTCATCACGTTATGGCGACCCAACAGCGACCAATGCACTTCGCCCAGCTCGACGCCGTCGTGGATGACCATGAAAGCGCTGCCGTCCTCGGACAGCAAACGGGCGGTCCAGTGGAATGGCTGATCCGGGGTGACCGGACTCACGGCAAGCGATGCATCCAGGCCAAAGCTCACCACCGGCGTCCAGCAGCCCATTGCCAGCATCTCGGCCAGGTGCGGGTCCTCGCCGTTGACGATCAACCGGCCGCGCCGTGGCACCGTACGCACCAGATGGTGGAACTGGCGCTGGATCGCGGCCACGTCCGGAAAGATGTCGGCGTGATCGAATTCCAGGTTGTTGAGGATCGCCACCAGCGGCCGGTAATGCACGAACTTGCTGCGCTTGTCGAAGAACGCGGTGTCGTACTCGTCGGCCTCGACTACGAACAAGGAGCCCGGCGCCGTGGATGAGGGCGCGCCGCCACCCACCCGCGCCGAGACCCCGAAATCCTCGGCCACGCCGCCAATCAGGAAGCCCGGCGCGCGGCCGGCCGCTTCCAACAACCAGGCCAGGATCGAGGTCGTGGTGGTCTTGCCGTGGGTGCCGGCGACGGCAAGCACGTCGCGACCCGGCAATACGTTCTCGGCCAACCACTGGGCACCGGAGATGTACTTGCGGTTGTCGTCCAGCACCTGCTCCACGGCCGGGTTTCCACGCGAGAGCGCATTGCCGATTACGATCTCGTCGCAACCAGCGGAGATGTTGGCCGGGTCGTAGCCCTGGCGCAGCTCGATGCCCAGTTCCTCCAGCAAGGTCGACATCGGTGGGTATACCGCCTGGTCGCTGCCCTCCACCTGGTGGCCGAGCTCGCGCGCCAGCGCCGCGACGCCGCCCATGAAGGTGCCGGCGATGCCAAGAATGTGCAGTTTCATGCGTCTGTTGGTTTTACCCGGTCAGCCGACCTGCGGGACCGGCGCCAGCGCCTCGATCAGCCGCGCGAACACCTCGTCCAGCGAGCCCACCCCATCTACCACGCTGAGCTTGCCGCGCTGACGGAAGAAATTGACCACCGGCGCGGTCTGGTCAACGTAGACCTGCAGACGGGTACGGACCGATTCGGGCGAGTCGTCGGCGCGGCCTTCTGCCTGGGCCCGACCGGCGATCCGCTCAACCAGCAACTCGGTCGGCACCTCCAGCTGTACCGCGGCGTCCATTGGCTGGCCAATGCGCTCGAGCAACGTGTTCAGTGCGTCGGCCTGGGCCAGGTTGCGCGGATAGCCGTCGAGGATGAAACCGCCCTGGGTGTCGGTTCGCGAGAAACGATCCTCGAGCATGCCCAGCAGGATCGCGTCGCTCACCAGCTCACCACGAGCCATCACCTCTTTTGCCTCAAGGCCAAGCCGGGTGCCGGCGGCAACTTCCGCACGCAGCAAATCGCCGGTGGAGATGTGGGGTACCTGCAAATGATCCTTGAGGCGGGTGGCCTGGGTGCCCTTGCCGGAACCGGGCGGGCCGAGAAGTACCAATCGCATCACTGTCTCCTGAATCTGGGCCTCACGGGGCCGGCGCTACAATTGCAGCGACCTGTCAACCTGCCGGGGCAAACGGCGCCCAGCTTACCGCATCCTGGGGCTGTCCCGGCACCTACCTCTGGAAACCCCATGCCATCGGGAACCCTGCTCTATGCCCAGTCCGGCGGTGTCACCGCCGTCATCAACGCCACCGCTTCGGCGGTGATCCAGACCGCGCGCACCCACAAGGTCAAGGTACTGGCCGCGCGCAACGGAATCCTGGGTGCATTGCGCGAGGAGCTGATCGACACCTCGAAAGAGCCGATCGCCGCGATTCGCGCCCTCGCCCACACGCCCGGTGGCGCGTTCGGCTCATGCCGTTTCAAGCTCAAATCACTGGACGAGGATCGGGCGAAGTACGAGCGCCTGCTGGACGTGCTGCGCGCCCATGACGTGCGCTGGTTCCTCTACAACGGCGGCAATGATTCGGCTGATACCGCCTTGAAGATGTCCCGGATCGCCGCCGAGTTTGATTATCCGTTGACCTGCATCGGCGTGCCCAAGACGATCGACAACGACCTCGCGCTGACCGACTGCAGTCCCGGTTTCGGCTCGGCGGCCAAGTACACCGCCGTGTCGGTGCGCGAGGCAGCGCTGGACGTGGCGGCCATGGCCGAGACGTCGACCAAGGTGTTCGTGTACGAGGCGATGGGCCGGCATGCCGGTTGGTTGGCGGCCTCGGCGGGACTGGCGGGCAACGGACCCGACGAGGCACCGCACATCATCCTGTTCCCGGAGCGCGTGTTCGACGAGGCGGCTTTTCTCGCCAAGGTGGACTCCGTCGTCAAGCGCGTCGGCTATTGCGTGGTGGTCGCCAGCGAAGGCATCCGCAACGCCGATGGTGCGTTTGTCGCCGATGCCGGCGGCGGCAAGGACTCCTTTGGCCACGCCCAACTGGGCGGCGTGGCTTCCCATCTCACCGGCCGGGTCCAGCGCGTGCTGGACTACAAGGTTCACTATGCGCTGCCCGATTACCTGCAGCGCTCGGCGCGGCACCTGGCCTCCAGGACCGATCTGGACCATGCCCAGGCCGTCGGCAAGGCGGCGGTCGAGTTCGCCCTGAAAGGCATGAATTCGGTGATGCCGGTGATCGTGCGCACCGGCGACGCGCCCTATCGCTGGAAGATCGAGCCGGCACCGCTGTCGAAGATCGCCAACAAGGAAAAGAAGATGCCGGCGGGATTCCTGCGCCGCGACGGCTACGGCATCACCGAAAAAGCCCGCACCTACCTGGAGCCGCTGATCCGCGGCGAAGCACCGCCGCCATACGGACGCGACGGGTTGCCCAGGTACGTCACGCTGAAAAATATCGCGGTGAAGGCGCAACTGCCGCCGTGGGATGTCGAAACGGGTTGAAACTCGCCTGGATGAGGCAACTCAGTCGTTGCAGGTCTTGCCTTCCACCTTCATCACCGCCGCAAACACGCTAACCGCCGCTGGCTTGTCGGCGCTGGATGCGGGCTTGGAACCATCCAGGTAAACCCGGACGCGACCTTGTGCGTCCAGCTCCGGCGTGGCTCCTTCGGCAGCATTGCGCCACACGTGCACGATGGCCTGCTGCGATGGACAGGCCGCGTTGGGCACGCTGATCAGGTCGTTGAGTATCCAGCCGCCGGCAAGCGAAGGCTTCGCCTTGGCGGCATCCACGAAACGGGCGCGTGGCTGGCAGTTCGGGCTGGTGCGAACGACCGCGAACCGGTACGGATCGGCGGCCTCACCGGTAAACACGCCTTCCAGGCGGGCGCAGGCCTCCGGGATTGTGCGCAGGGTATGCGCCACCCCAACGGCCTGGGCAGTGGCAGCCGGGCGGTCAATCTCCGGCTTGGGGTCGGCGGCCATTGCGGGCAGTGCCGCGACGAGAAGTAACAAGGACATCAGGCGCATGGGCGCGCTCCGGTCGGCTACGGGTTGAAGCGCAGGCTGCCACGACGCGCCTGAACGGCCGCCGGAATGTGCCATAGTCGTGGCGTTGTAAGGCGCGTAATCCGAAATTCCATGTTGTTGTCCACTTTCTATTGGGGAGGGGTCCATGCTGGAGCAGTACGGTTTGACCTTGGCGCTCGTGTGCGCCGTTATCGCGATCCTGTACGGGATCATCTCGGCGCGCTGGATCAGCGCGCAGCCCGCCGGCAATGAACGCATGCAGGAGATCGCCGGCGCGATCCAGGAAGGCGCTCGCGCCTATCTCAATCGGCAGTACCTGACGATTTCGGTCGCCGGCGTGGTGTTGTTCGTCGTCATCGGCATCTTCCTGGGGTGGCCAACCGCGATCGGGTTTGCACTCGGCGCGGTGTTGTCGGGTGCCGCCGGTTATATCGGCATGAATGTCTCGGTGCGCGCCAACGTGCGTACCGCCGAGGCGGCACGGCGCGGCATCGGGCCGGCGATGGATGTCGCCTTCAGGGGCGGCGCGATCACCGGGATGCTGGTGGTCGGACTGGGCCTGCTGGGGGTCGCCGGTTACTGGTTGGTACTGGAGAAGATCGGCATCGTTGGCGAGCCTGCACTGCATGCGTTGCTCGGGCTGGCGTTCGGCAGCTCGCTGATCTCGATCTTCGCCCGTCTTGGCGGCGGCATCTTCACCAAGGGCGCCGACGTCGGTGCCGACCTGGTCGGCAAGGTCGAGGCCGGGATCCCCGAGGACGACCCGCGCAACCCGGCGGTGATTGCCGACAACGTCGGCGACAACGTCGGCGACTGTGCCGGCATGGCCGCGGATCTGTTCGAGACCTACGCGGTGACGATCATCGCCACCATGCTGCTGGGCGGGTTGATGTTCGCCGCCGACACCAACGCGGTGTTGTATCCGCTGATGTTGGGCGCGGTATCGATCATCGCCTCGATCATCGGCGCGTTCTTCGTCAAGGTGAAGGCTGGCGGCTCGATCATGGGCGCGCTCTACAAGGGCGTGATCGTGTCTGCCGTGTTGTCGGCGGTGGCGTTCTGGTTCGTTACCGCGGACATGTTCCCGGACGGGCTGACCTCGCTGGATGGCACGTTGGCGGTGTCATCGACCAACATCTTCTACTGCGGTCTGATCGGCCTGGTGCTGACGGGCTTGATCGTGTGGATCACCGAGTACTACACCGGCACCCAGTTCAAGCCGGTGCAGCACATCGCTGCGGCGTCCACGACCGGGCATGGCACCAACATCATTGCGGGCCTCGGCATCTCGATGAAGTCGACCGCCTGGCCGGTGCTGGTGGTCTGTGCGGCGATCTGGGGCGCGCACGCGCTCGGCGGCCTGTACGGCATCGCCATCGCCGCAACCGCCATGTTGTCGATGGCCGGCATGATCGTCGCCCTTGATGCCTACGGCCCGATCACCGACAACGCCGGTGGCATCGCCGAGATGGCCGACCTGCCGCCGGAGGTGCGCGATATCACCGACCCGCTGGACGCGGTCGGCAACACCACCAAGGCAGTGACCAAGGGCTACGCGATCGGTTCGGCGGCACTGGCGGCACTGGTGCTGTTTGCCGATTACACCCACAACCTCAACACCGCCGGTGAAGCCAAGGCGGCCCTCACCGGCGTCGCCTACGAGGCCATGCGTTTCGACCTTTCCGATCACATGGTGATCATCGGCCTGTTGATCGGCGGATTGATTCCCTACCTGTTCGGTGCGATGGCGATGGAGGCGGTCGGCCGGGCTGCGGGCGCGGTGGTGGAGGAAGTACGCCGACAGTTCCGCGAGATCCCCGGGATCATGGAAGGCACCGGCAAGCCGGATTATTCGCGCGCGGTCGACATGCTGACCAAGTCGGCGATCAAGGAGATGATCCTGCCTTCACTGTTGCCGGTGGCCGTACCGATCGTGGTCGGCCTGTTGCTGGGGCCGAAGGCGCTGGGCGGGCTGCTGATCGGCACGATCGTGACCGGCATCTTCGTGGCGATCTCGATGACCACCGGCGGCGGTGCCTGGGACAATGCGAAGAAGTACATCGAAGACGGTCATCACGGCGGCAAGGGCAGCGACGCGCACATGGCGGCGGTAACCGGCGATACCGTCGGCGACCCGTACAAGGACACCGCCGGCCCGGCAATCAACCCGCTGATCAAGATCATCAATATCGTCGCGCTGCTGATGGTGCCGCTGCTGTAGCCACACCGGCATCACGGATATCCAGGGCGGCCTTCGGGCCGCCCTTTTTTACAGGTGGGCCATGGATTCCGTGACGCCGGCACCACCACCGACGTGATGTTTACCTTTCAGTGCCCGGACCCCATTGATGCCGAAGTGGCACCTGGCATCGGCAATCCAATCTTGCGGGCAAACGCAGAAAAACGCGGGTCATCCCGGTAACGCAGGATGAAGGGATCGTAGAGCAGGTAGGCGACTCCCGGATCGCGGTTGACCCACGCGCGATCCAGCCATTCAAAGACCTTGTCCGCGTCATTGCGCAGGGCATACACGTCGGCGATCTGATACGCGGCAACATCGGCCTGGGCGTCAACCAGGGCCTGCAATGCGGCATCGGCGGCCTCACGGTCATCACCGATCTGCAGCGCCAGCGCGAGTGCAATGTCGTGCCAGACCCCTGCCGGTTCCTGTCCCGCCGAGATCAGGGCGGCCTTGGCATTACCGCGCAGGATTTCGATGACGGCCAGTTGCTCGTAATAGACCGCCGCCTCGGGTTGCAGCTCGATTGCCTTGCGGATCGCCTGCTCCGCCTCGTCGAGACGCCCGACCGGCGCAAGATAGGTGGCGAGCCAGTAGTACCAGCTCGCATGCAACGGGTCGGCTGCCAACGCTTGCCGGGTCAGATCGACCGCCTGCCCGGGATTACCCAGAGTTGCCAGCAACACACCGAGTGAAAATTTGACGTCGCCATCGTTGGGCGCCAGCTGTACCGCGCGGCGGTACTCGGTTTCGGCCTGGGCCCAGTTGAAGTCCGCGGTGGAAAGCAGGCGGCCGCGCGCCACATGCACCGCCGCCAGGTCCGGATTCAGCGCCAACGCACTGGTAGCCGCCGCACGCGCTTGTGCATACGCCTGTTGGGCCGGCGTACCGCCGAGAAACTGCGTCGCAAGATCCGTCCACGCGTGGGAAATCATGGCGTAGGCCTGTGCGTAGCGCGGATCGATCCGGGTCGCGGTGGTGTAGGCATCGATCGCCTTGCGCAGGTCGGCCTGGGTGCCGCGTGTGCGGTAGAACTTGCCCTGCAGGTACGCGGTGTATGCATCCATATTGCCGCTGGGTGGGTGATCACTTTGCATCGCGGCGTCGGGCCCGGTCAGCAGTTGGGCCTTGAGTGCACTGGCGACCGCACTGGTGATCTCATCCTGTAGTGCAAACAGATCCTTGAATGGCCGGTCAAAATGTTGCGACCACAGAGTGCTGCCATCGGCCGCCTCGACCAGCTGCGCGGTGATGCGCACGGTATCGCCAGCCCGGCGCACGCTGCCTTCCAGTAAATGGGCGACGCCAAGCTTGGCGCCGATCACCTTGCTGCTGTCCTTGCTGTTGCGGAACTGGAACGCGGAGTTCCGGCCGATGACCTTCAACCCATCAAACTGCGACAACGCCGTGATCAGGTCTTCGGAAAGACCGTCGGAAAAGTACTGCTGATCCTTGTCGCCACTGCCGTTCACCAACGGCAGTACCGCGATGGATTTGGCGGGGATGGCGGCGACGGCTTTCCCCGCGACCCGCTCGGTGGCACGCGCCGCACCCTGCTTCTCGGCTTCCAGTTGCAGCGTTGCTTCGCGTTGCGGGGAAAACACGAACTTGTCGACCCCGAAATATGTGAGCGCGAGCAACAGCACGGCGACAATGGCCAGATTCATGCGTTGAGCCGTGCGTGACCCGATCGAGTCCGCCGCAGCAACCACGGCATCCAGCTTGAAACCATCCGGCGTGAATGCAAACACCCAGGCAAACACCAGTGCGGGTACAAACCCGATCGCGAGCACGATGACGATGCTCCGCATCAGCCAGTCCGGAGCACCGAACATCGGGAAGATGGTGTCCACCACCTGGGTGATCAACCAGGCCCCCACCAGATACAGCCCCGCCATGCGGATGACATTGCGGCGTTTGAGTTCGGCGAACAGGCTGCTTCCGCTCATCACGATCCCTTGGTTGGACGGCCCTGTGTCGAGGCGCAATGGTGTGCCGGGAGAACGGCCGGCATTCGCCGTCCTACCGACGCAGGCACCTTGATTGGCCCAACGGCAGTTGCTGGAAATACAGGACGCCCGCCCCGTCCGCGCGAGTTCGCCCAGGTGCGCGACCACGCCGATGGTGCGACGCAGCAGCCGACGAGGTAAAATCGTCGGCTTCACCCGGCCGCCGGTTGGCGCGCCCTCACACCGCTTCGGAGCAAACCATGGGTCTGGATCATGTCACCACCGGCAAGAACCCGCCGGACGAGATCAACGTCATCATCGAGATCCCCAAGGATGCCGAGCCAGTGAAATACGAGGTGGACAAGGAATCGGGCGCGATCTTCGTCGACCGCATCCTGTCCACCCCGATGCGCTATCCGTGTAACTACGGCTATGTTCCGCGCACCCTGTGCGGCGATGGCGACCCGGCCGATGTCATGGTGATCCTGCCGTTGCCGCTCATTCCCGGCTCAGTGATCCGTTGCCGTCCGGTTGGCGTACTCAGGATGAGTGACGAGGCCGGCAGCGACGAGAAGATCCTGGCCGTACCGTCCACCGATGTATTCAGCGGCTATGCCCATATCAACGACCTCGACCAGGTCAGTCCCCACTGGTGCGAGCGGATCGGGCATTTCTTCGAGCACTACAAGGACCTGGAAAAAGGCAAGTGGGTCAAGCTTGACGGCTGGGGCGGCGCCGACGAGGCAAAGGCCTTGCTGGTCGATGCAATGAAGCGCCACGACGCTGAGGGCCATCAACCCGGGGCCTGATTGCCGGGCTGCTGCACAGATAAGGAAGGCCACCCTCGGGTGGCCTTCTTCATGTGTGCCTGTCCGTGGAATAAACCCAGCTGCCATGGCCACGCGGCGCAACAAAAAAGCGGCCCCGTTCCCGGGGCCGCTTGATGTTACTCAGTGCAATTTGATCGACGGATCGATCAGAAGCGCTGCTGGTACTTCATGTACATGAAGCGACCGATGTCGAAACCACCGTAGTACGAGTAGTTCGAGTTCGGCTGGCTGAACATCGCCTGGCCCTGGTGGTCGAACACGTTGTTCGCACCCACCGAGACGGTGGCATTCCACGGCGCATCCCAGCTTACTTGCAGGTCGTGGAAGGTGTTCGAACCGACCTGGTTCAACGGCACGTTCTCGCCATAGGTGTCAGGCGCTGCGTAGTCGGGGAGGTTGCAGCGATCCGCGAAGTAGCACTGCTCCTTCATCGACGAGTAGTAGCGCATGCCCCAGTTGACGGCGAAATCAGCATAGGACCAGTTGAGGTTCATGTTGGAACGGATCCGGAAGTTGCCGCCGAAGCCGACCGACGGGGATTCCGGCGTGTCTGCGTCGTTGGTGGTCTTCAGGTTGTTCTTGCTGACGTAGGTGGAGTCCCAGTTGATGCCGAACTGGCCCAGGCTCGCGGTATCGAACCGGTACGCCAGGCCGAAGTCGAAGCCTTCGGTCTCGACGTAACCCGCATTGCGCAGACCGTAGGTCAACTCGTTGACGATGCCGGTGACCGGATCACGCGAGAAGCCCTGGCAACGTGCTTCGATGCCCCGGACGTAGCAATCTTCCAACATCAGGTTCGGGCTGTCCGAGACCATGGTGTTGTCGATCTGGATGCTCCACCAGTCGAGGGTCATGCTGAGGTTGTCGACGTAGCTTGGGCTGTACACCAGGCCCAGCGACTTGGACTCGGAGGTTTCCGGGGTCAGCAGCGGGTTGGAGCCCGAGTTGAACGGAACCGGGGTCTGGGCCGCGACACTGTCGGTCGGGACGAAGCCCTGCTGCAGCTGACGGTAACCTTGGCCGACATCCGCCACGCAAGCCGCGCTGCCGCCAACGACACCATAGACGCTGTCACACACGTCCCGGAAACCGGTGTAGAAGGTCTCGGAACTGCCACCGTACAGATCGTCGATGGTCGGAGCACGGAAACCGTCGGCGAGGGTACCGCGAACCATCAAGTCATCGAACGGCTTCCACTTGAAGCCAAACTTGTTGTTGGTGGTATCACCGAAGGTGGTGTAGTCCGAGTAACGGCTGGCGACGTTGAACGTCAGCTCCTGGGCAAACGGCAGGTCGGCCAGCACCGGGATGTTCAACTCGAGGTAGAACTCGTCCACGGCGTACTGGCCCTGGGTCGGACCGGATGCCAGATTGGTGGAATCGCCAGTCTGGGCAATGGCATCGGGGCTGAAGCGCCCCGATTCCTTGCGGTACTCGTAACCTGCCGCGAACGCCAGGTCACCGGCAGGCAACGCAAACAGGTTGCCGGCAACGTTGGCGAAGTAGCTGGTGGTCTCGGTCTCGCCCAGTGCGTGCTCGGTCTTGTACAGATAGTCCTGCACGGCCTTGTCGCCCAGCGAATGCGCTGCGTCGCCGGTGCCAAAGCCCGCAAACGGGTTCCACGGCACGCAACCGGCAATCTCGTTGCCCGGGGTACCGCAAACGATCTGGCCTTGGCCATTCTGGAACGACGGACCCACGGCGTTGCGCACGTTCGGCTTGTAGAAGTTGCCGGTGGAGACCGCCTGCAGGTTGTTCTGGTTGAACAGATAACCGGCATCCCAGTCCAGGTAACGGCTACCGTAGTCGATCGAGCCTTCCAGCGCGGCAGTGATGCGCCAGGTGGTCAGGTCGCTCTGGGTGGTACGCGGCACTTCCCAGCCACGACGGCGCCAGTCAATGTCGGTGCCGGGCAGCGGATTGAAGTAGCTGTTGCCCGACATTGCCGCATCAACCGCACTTGATTGCAGCGGGTAGCCGGCAATCTGGCGCTCGGACATGCGCTTGTTGTACGACATGTCCGCGACCAGGCGAATGTTGTCGGTGATGTCGTGGTTGGCATTGACGAACAACGTGCGGCTTTCGGTCGGGTTGATCAAGTGCATCTGATCAGAACCCTTGCTGGTGTCGTCGGCGTTCTGCGGGTGGAAGTTGTCCAGGCCGATGGCGTTGCCGTCACGGTCCGGTGCGTACCACTGGGCAGCCAACGGTTTTCCATCCGGACCCGTCTTGCCGCTGTTGATGTTGAAGTTGCCCCACTGGCCGACCACCGTGGTGCTGTGCTGCGGGTAACCGGGGTAGGTGTCATCGCTGAACCAGCGATCCTTTGCCCAGACCCCCTCTTCCTTGTGCTGCGCGGCGCCCACGGTGACGGAGCCACGGTCACCGGCGAAGCCGACCACGAAATCGTAGTTCTGCTTGACGCCGTCACCTTCGCCGTACTGGCCGATATAGGCGTTGATTTCCGCGCCTTCGAAGTTCTTGCGGGTGATGATGTTGACCACGCCGGCAATGGCGTCGGAGCCGTACAGCGACGACGCGCCATCTTTCAGCACTTCGACGCGCTCAACCATGGCGGTCGGGATCTGCGAGATGTCCTGCAGGCCGCTGGTCGTGATACCAAGGCGCTTGCCATTGACCAGCACCAGGGTGCGCGATGCGCCGAGGTTACGCAGGTCGATGTAGGAACCGCCAACGTTCTCGCCGGAGGCCAGTGGCTCGGAGCGGCTGATCGGCGGGGTGCCGGCGGCAGTGATGTTCTGCAGGATGTCGGCAACGGAGCTGAAGCCCTGCCTCTGGATGTCTTCGCGGCTGATGGTCAGCACCGGCTGCGAGGTTTCCAGATCGACCTGGCGGATACGCGAACCGGTGACTTCGATCCGGTCAAGGGTGGTTGCCTGCTCAGCGGGAGCGGCTTCCTGCGCGCCGGCAAAGGCCGGCACAAGTGCCATCGCGATACCAGCCGGCAGCAAGCCAAGCCGCATCGAGGGGCGCAAATTGCGGTGATTCATGGATCTCTCTCCAATAACGTTATGAGCGTGTTAAACGCGTCGTCAACGCTACGTCGCGAGAGCTTTTACTGCTTTGCCGCAACCGCCGCCTGACTTTGCCGAATCCGGCCTGAGTCAGGCGGCCATTCTTTTCCGGTAGGTGGTCGCAGACATCTGGTAGCGGGCGCGAAACGCCCGCGCGAAACTGCAGCAGTTTTCGAAACCACTGGCGGCGGCGACCTCGCCAATCATCATTTGGCTGCTGCCCAGCAACTCGGCCGCGCGCTCGATCCGCATCCGCGCAGAAGCGGACTGCGGGCTTTCGCCATATAGCGCATGGTAGGTCTTGGAGAAGTACCAACTGGAGTAGCTGGTCAACTCGGCCAGCTCGCTGATGCGCACGATCCGGTCGCGGTTGCCGTCCAGATACATATGGGCGCGCTGCAGCCGTCCGAACACCTGGCGCTTGCGCGCCCGGGAGCGGCCGGGGCAGCGCGGTATGCCGGCCGTAATTTCACTCTGGATCAGCGCCAACTGCAGCAGAAGCGGACGCAGTGCGGCCACCGAGGCGATAGCGTCGTCACCATCGACTGTGGCCAGACGCCGGCTGGAGGCGCGCCATAACCGCAACGCCATCCGCGCATCGTGCAACTCGATATGGCCCCGGCCGGCGTACAAGCCCGGTTGTGCCAGCGCACCGGCGGCGCGCAATGCGTCATCGCCCAGGCTCAAGCCAACACAAACGCCGTGCCGGTCTGCCTGGACCAGCGGTTTGGAGTCGCGGTCAAAGGCAATCCAGTCCCCCCGACGTACCCGGAACCGGCCTTCGCGCCCCTCCACCCAAGAGCTGCCGCGCAGTTGCAGCCAGATGGTCAGTGTGCCGGCCGGCATCTGCATGCTGCCCAGTCGCGAAACGCCGATACAACTCGCCTGGGAACTGACCACCGGCGTATCGATCCGCAGCTGCTGGCCCCGATCGGCCCACGATGTGTTGTCCAATGTCTTGCCTATGCAACCTGTAGAGGCCTATAGGTTTGCCGAATCTGTCCACAGACTCCTGAAGGTTTGCGGAAACTTGGCCGAAATTGTGCCGACTCTGGTGGCGAAAGACTTACGAAAGGCTATTTCCCTTTAAAATCAATTACTTGATAACTCCAGGCCACATCGTCTCCGGCGGCGTCTCGAAGGTCGCGAAGCCGATGTTGCCTCCGTCGGATTCGGCAAGGGTGATATACAGCCGGCGGCCACTCCCATCAATGCTGAACCCGTGGGTCGCCGCGCGGCGGTTCCGGTCCAGACAGCGCGACTGGACGATTGCGCCACCCGACTGCGAACCGTCTTGTTGTGTCGCTTGACCAAGCAAAAGCGCGGGGCACCGCGCCGTGCGGCGACGAACATAGACCCCACGATCGCCGGCCAGGGCCCAGGAGCGATCGGATACGGCAAGCGAGCGTAGCGAGTCAACCGCCCTGACGCTATCCGCATCAAGGCGGAAATCAGCCTGCCACAAGCCTCTCTCGCTTGGCCGCGAAAACACTACCCGCCTGTTCGCGTTGTCGATCTGGACATTGGACACTCCATCCAGAAACGCCACCAGCCGCCATGGCTGCTCGCTCCGGTCATACAAATGCAAGCCCAGATGGCCTTCGCCACCATCGGCCAATACCAGCAGCCGCTCGTCGTCATTCCCACCCGACGCAGGCAGGTATACCGCCTGCACCGGATGGGCCGCAGGAACCGGAAGTCGTGTGACGGTGCCCCGTTTCGGGATTACCTCATACACCCCGTTTTCCTGGGAGCGCTGGTCGTCATCGGAACGTCCGACCACCAGCACTCGCCTGTTGTCTGCATTCCATGCCGGCAGATAGCGGGATTCCGGTTGCAGACTTTCGATCAGTCGCAAGGAGTCAGGCTTATCCAACTCCGCCCACCACAGGCCGAACTCCCCGGAGCGGTCGGAAGTGAACACCAACTGCCGCCCGTCCGGCGCGATCGCGGGCAACCGGTCACGACCGGAGGAAGCGAACAAACGCTTGCCCGGGCTGCCTGCATCCAGGTCAAATTGGTAGATGCCGAAGTAGCTGCGTCGCACAACATAGGCCAATGACGACACGTTGGCCGCGGTTACTGGCTGCTCGCCATCCTCGACTCCCAGACTGGTATGCGCCCCGGTGTCCAGGCCATAACGGTAGAGTCCGCTGCTGCTGTGATCGCGTCGCCCATAGACCAGCGCCCGACCGGTTGAGCTCCAGTCCCAACCGCGAATCTCGGCATTGATCCAGGTCAATCGCTCGGCGGTACCGCCGGTTGCCGACAAGCGCCAGAAATCACCCAACGGCGAATTGCGCACGAAGATGATCCAGCGTCCGTCAGGCGAATAACGGGGGGCAAAGTCCTGATGGTTCGGATCAGCATCGTATTCCAGGTTCTGAACCTCACCGTTGGCGAGGTTCAGAACCTGCAACCCGGATCCCCCATCAACCAGACCGCCACCACCGAAGATCAGGCCACGACCATCCGGGGTCCAATCGAAACCTGGAGGATCGGACGGGTCGCACGTGCCCACGACGCGTTCCGCACCGCCAGTGGCCGGCACCACGAGCACGTGGCAGCTCTGTCCGGGCACGATTCGCAAAAACGCGATCTCGCGACCGTTGGGCGACCATTCTGGGCTGTGGTCGTCGGCCACGCCAACGGGATGGGTCAATTGGGTCGGCACCGTAGGCGCAGTGGGCTGAACCATGATCGCAATGTTGCGCTGCCCGGCAGGCACCGCGATATAGGCCACCATTCCTCCGTCCGGGCTGAGCGTAGGCGAGAACTCGAAGCCCGGCGCCGAGGTGATCAGGCGGGTTTTCAGTTGGTACCGGAAAGGTGATGGCTGCGTCGCTACGGAAGTCGCCACGTCACGGGAAGGCCAGGTCCACCACACCAGCGCCGCAACCAGGCCTGCCACCAGTACCAACACGCCAACAATCACGCCCGGATTGCCGCGCACGGCCACAGGAGTATCGTCGGCGCGATCCAGCCGTGGCTCCCCGGCCGTGACCGCCACCGGCGCAAGCAGACTGGGCACGGCAGGCGTCTTCGCCGCATCAACCTGGAAGAACTCCCGGGTGCTCGCGGCGTCCGGCGACAGCCCAGGGGCTGGGACCGTGGCGGTTTCCACGTTGTCGTCCAACCACTCCACTTCTGCCAGCAGCCGGTAACCGCTTTTTGCGATCGTCTCGATGTACTGGGGGCTTTCGCGAAGCTCGTTGAACGCCTTCCGCAGCAGGGTTATTGCCTGGGTGACCACGTCGTCACCGGGCAAGGTGTCCGGCCAGACCTGGGCCAGCAGGGCATCGCGGCTGACCACCTTGCCGGCGTTGGCAACCAGCACCAGCAGTACGCTCAGCGATTTGGGCGTGATCCTGCGTGGGCGGCGTGCTCCCGGCGCCGTCACTTCGCGCAGGGAGATATCCACCGTACATTGGCCTACGCGCAAACGTTCAGACAAGGGAGCTGCCACAAGAAAAACATCAGAGCCGGCAAGTCTGACCTTCCACGCCCCACCTGTCCCGTGTCGAAAGTCGAAGACTCAGCCTCTTGCGCAAAGCCTTTCGCCCATTAGCGCCAAGCAACGCGGGTTACAGCTCCCGTCGGCCATGAAACCGACCCGCCTCGCGCTCAGGGACGGTTCAGTCCGGGAACTCGGTTTGGTTCTCTGGGAACTCCTTGGCCGCTGCGACCATGTCTTCCCTGTGCCGCCTCACGGTCAGCGCGATCAAGCGCGACACCACCACGGCGATATAACCCAAGCCGACGAATTGCTCCAGCATCACCAGCACCCGCGCCCAAGAACTGACCGGGGTGACGTCGCCCAGCCCGGTGGCGGTCAGGTTGGTGAAGCTCAGGAACAGCAGCTCGATCCATGGCCGCGACTGCGCCGGGTTGATGGAACTGCTGAAAGACCCCGGCAATACCGCCTGGCAGACCATGTAGGCGAAGGCGAAACCCCACGCGAGCAGGGTGAAGGTCGCACCCGCCGCAAACAGTTCGTCGGCGCTGACCAGGTGATCGTTCATCATGTAGACGATCAGGCTGCCGGCCGTATAGAAATACAACACCGATTCCAGCGCCGATGAGATCACCAGCAAGTCATTGCTACCCATCACGATCGAGGCGACCGATATCCCGATCGCCGGCACGGCAACCAGCCACGCCACCCACTTGATGGCCGGACTGCGCCACACCACCCAGACCGCCAGCAGCGGCACCAACACGCCGAACGCACCAAACAGCACCCGTTGGCTGTGGCGGCCGTCGAACACCGGATACAGCAACAGGCTGAGCAACTGGGCCGCCAGCAGGAACGCCGAGGGGTGGCGTTTGGCGATCAACTGCCAACGCCGATACAGATAGCCGTAATTTCCCATTGCGCGAGTGTGCCGTACCCGCGACTGACCGCCAATCCCTGGCGCCTGACAAGTTGGCCAGGCGGTCGCGTGTCCCATGCGACCGCCTCCGGGCCGGTAGCGGTCAGCTCTTGCGATAGACCTCGGCGCCGGCGGCCCGGAACTGCGCCGCCTTCTGCGCCATGCCGTCTTCGATTGCCTGGCCCTCAACCGGCCCAGGCTCGGCGGCGCTACCGCCCCCAAAAGTCGTGCGCACGTCGTGGCTGATTTTCATCGAGCAGAACTGCGGGCCGCACATCGAGCAAAAATGCGCCGACTTGTGCGCGTCCTTTGGCATGGTTTCGTCGTGGTATTTGGTCGCACGTTCAGGATCCAGGCCAAGGTTGAACTGGTCTTCCCAGCGGAACTCGAAGCGCGCCTTGCTCAATGCGTTGTCGCGCGCCTGTGCGCCGGGGTGGCCCTTGGCGAGGTCGGCCGCGTGGGCGGCGATCTTGTAGGCCATCAGGCCTTCGCGCACATCGTCCTTGTTCGGCAGCCCGAGGTGTTCCTTGGGCGTCACGTAACAGAGCATCGCGGTGCCGTACCAGCCGATCAGCGCCGCGCCGATCGCGCTGGTGATGTGGTCGTAACCCGGCGCTATGTCGGTGGTCAGCGGCCCGAGGGTGTAGAACGGCGCCTCGCCGCAGACTTCCAGCTGCTTGTCCATGTTCTCCTTGATCAGGTGCATCGGCACGTGGCCGGGGCCTTCGACCATGGTCTGGACGTCGTGCTTCCACGCGATCCGGGTCAGCTCGCCCAAGGTTTCCAGTTCGGCGAACTGGGCGGCGTCGTTGGCGTCGGCAATGCTGCCCGGACGCAGGCCGTCGCCGAGCGAGAACGCCACGTCGTAGGCCTTCATGATTTCGCAGATGTCTTCGAAGTGCTCGTAAAGGAAGCTCTCCTTGTGATGCGCCAGACACCACTTGGCCATGATCGACCCGCCGCGGCTGACGATGCCGGTCACGCGATTCGCGGTCAGCGGCACGTAGCGCAGCAACACGCCGGCGTGGATGGTGAAGTAGTCCACGCCCTGCTCGGCCTGCTCGATCAGCGTGTCGCGGAAGATCTCCCAGGTCAGCTCCTCGGCGCGGCCATCGACCTTCTCCAGCGCCTGGTAGATCGGCACCGTGCCGATCGGTACCGGGCTGTTGCGGATGATCCACTCGCGCGTCTCGTGGATGTGCTTGCCGGTGGACAGGTCCATCACGTTGTCCGCGCCCCAGCGGATCGACCAGACCAGCTTCTCGACCTCCTCGGCAATACCAGACGACACCGCCGAGTTGCCGATGTTGGCGTTGACCTTGGTCAGGAAATTGCGGCCGATGATCATCGGCTCGCTTTCGGGGTGGTTGATGTTGCACGGAATGATCGCGCGGCCACGGGCGACCTCGTCGCGCACGAACTCCGGGGTGATGACCTTCTGGATGTTGGCGCCGAAGCTCTGCCCCGGATGCTGCTTGAGCAGGTGCGCCTCGGTGATCGCTTCCAGCCGCTGATTTTCGCGGATCGCGATGTATTCCATCTCCGGAGTAATGATGCCGCGCCGCGCGTAGTGCATCTGGGTGACGTTGGCGCCTGCCACCGCGCGGCGCGGCAGCGGGCGGTTGCCGAAACGCACCTTGTCCAGCTTCGCATCGCCTTCGCGTCCACGACCAAACTGCGACGACAGGCCTTCCAGCACTTCGGTATCACCGCGCTCGGCAATCCAGACCGCGCGCAAGGGCGCCAAACCGCGGGCCAGGTCGATGGTAGCCGACGGATCGGTATAGGCACCGGAGGTGTCATACACCGCCAGCGGTGCGTTTTGCTCGCCGCCGAACAGGGTCGGCGTGGGGGCGAGTACGATCTCGCGCATCGCGACCTTCAGGTCCGGGCGTGAGCCGGCAATGTGTACTTTGCGCGAGCCGGGGATCGGCCGGATCACGTCGGCAGACAGTTTGTCGGCTTGCTGTACCAGCTCACGCTGGTCGCCGGAACGGCCAGACGGGCCGGAAGGAATTGCTGCATTCATGGGTTTCGTCCGCTTCATGAGGACAGTCCGCGTGCGGGCGGCCTGTTGCGAGAGATTCGCTTGGCGCACGAAGCGGCGGCGCACGGACGCAGAGCGTCCGGCGAAGCTCCCTACGGCGGTATCAACCGCGTCAGGTTCGAAGGGTCTGTCTCAACCGGCGATGTCCGCCGGTACCCCCGCTTCAATCAGCATTTGACCATGCAGGGCGGCTTGGGGCCAGCGTTTGAGGTCTGGTGCTGTCAAAAAGTCCTTGAAGCCACTCGGTTCAATCCACTCGTGCCACGCAGTCAGCGATAGGATCCACAGATCCCAACTACTGCATACGGGTTGAGCGAGCCCGCTTGCCGGAACCGCTGTTGATGGCTACCTTGCGTGGATGAACAAAATCCTGCGTATACCCGCCCTGGCCGCTCTTGTCATCGCGCTCGCCGCGTGCGACATCGGTTCCCCACCCTCTGCCGACGTCGCCACCCCGGGGCCCGCGGCTCCGACGCCGACCGCCGCAAGCGAGCAAGCTCCGGCGGATGTCTTCATGGCCAACCTCGCGATGCTGTGCGGCAAGGCCTTCGCCGGCGAGGTGGTCGCCGACACTCCCGCGCCGACTGGCGACGATCCGTTCGCCGGCCAGCCGCTGGTCATGCATGTGCGCGACTGCAGCGATCAGGAGATCCGTATCCCGTTCCACGTCGGCGACGATCGCTCGCGCACCTGGATCGTCACCCGCACCGTCGACGGCCTGCGCCTGAAGCACGACCACCGCCTGGCCGACGGCAGCGACGACCCGGTGACCATGTACGGTGGAGACACCACCAGCGAAGGCACCGCCAACCGCCAGGAGTTCCCGGTGGATGCGTTCTCGCAGCAGATGTTCACCCGCGAGGGCATGCAGGTATCCAATAGCAACGTCTGGGCAATCGAGATCGAGCCGGACGCGCATTACACCTACGAGTTGGGGCGTGCCGACACCGACCGCCTGTTCCGGGTGCGCTTCGACCTCACCAACCCCGTCGACACGCCGCCGGCACCCTGGGGCGCCGAATAACTACCGGCGTTTGTATCCGTAGGGCGCAATAAGCGAAGCGCATTGCGCCGGAATGCCAACGACGCGGCGACCTCGACATCCGGCGCAATACGCCGCCAAGGCGGCTATTGCGCCCTACCTTCGTTTCATTGGAGTTCCTGCGGCACCTTGACCCGGAACCAGGCCGCGTACAGCGCCGGCAGGAACAGCAGGGTCAGCACCGTGGCCACCAGCAGGCCGCCCATGATCGCGGTTGCCATCGGCCCGAAGAATGCGCTGCGCGACAGCGGGATCATCGCCAGGATCGCCGCCAGCGCGGTCAGCACGATCGGCCGGAAACGGCGCACGGTCGCTTCCACGATCGCATCCCAGGTTTCATGTCCGTCGCGACGATCCTGCTCGATCTGATCAACCAGGATCACCGAGTTGCGCATGATCATCCCCGACAGCGCGATCGTGCCCAGCATCGCCACGAAGCCGAATGGCACCCGAAACACCAGCAGGAACAGGGTCACGCCGATCAGCCCCAACGGCGCGGTCAGCAGCACCATGATGCTGCGCGAGAAGCTGCGAAGTTGCAGCATCAGCAGGGTGAACACGACGAACAGGAACAACGGCACGCCAGCGGTGATCGAGTCCTGGCCGCGGGTGGAATCCGCCACGCTGCCGCCGATCTCCACCGAGTAGCCGTACGCCAGACCGGAACGGATCTCATCCAGGGTGGGTGATATCTGCGCCATCACCGTCGCCGGCTGGGTGCCGTCGTAGATGTCGGCGCGCACGGTCATCGTCGGCTTGCGGTCACGGTGCCAGATGATGCCCTCCTCGAGCCCGTATTCCAGGGTCGCGATCTGGCTCAGCGGCACGCTCTGGCCGCTGGCGGTCGGCACCATCAGGCTGCCCAGTTGCGACAGATCGACCTGCTCGGCATCGCCACCGCGCAGGATCACCCCGATCAACTCATTGCCCTCTCGATAGGTGCTGACCTGGATGCCCGACAACGATCCGCTCAGCACCTGCGCCAGTTGCGCCGAGGTGATGCCCTGCGCACGCGCGCGGGCCTGGTCGACCTGCAGGCGCACCACCTTGCCCGGCTCGTCCCAATCCAGGTTGACGTTGGCCACGTGCGGGTTGTCGCGGATCTTCGCGCGCACTGCGTAGGCAATCTCCCGCACCTGGTCGATGTGCTCGCCCGAGACCCGGAACTGCACCGGGTAGCCCACCGGCGGGCCGTTCTCCAGGCGGGTCACGCGCATCTGCAGCTCGGGGAAACGCGGCACCACTTCCTCGATCATCCAGCGGCGGATCTCCTCGCGCGCGGCCAGGCTTTCGGGCATCAGCACGAACTGGGTGAAGTTGGCGGCCGGCAATTGCTGGTCCAGCGGCAGGTAGAACCGTGGCGACCCGGTGCCAACGTACGCGGTGTAATTGACCAGGTCGTCGCGGCTGGCAAGCATCTGCTCAAGCCGCTCGGCCTGTGCCTGGGTCGCACGCAGCGAGCTGCCCTCGGCCAGCTCCATGTCGACCATCAGCTCTGGCCGCACCGAATCGGGGAAGAACTGCTGGGGCACGAAGCGGAACATCATCAGCGAGACCACGAACGCCGCTGCGGTGGCCCCGATCACCAGCCAGCGATGGCGCACGCACCAGACCACCCAACTGCGGAAGCGCTGGTAGAAGCGGGTCGCGTAGGGATCATGCTCGCCGGTACCCGGATCGTCGGGTGGCAACGGGGCGATCCAGTCGGCAAACGCGGGGTGTCGATCTGCCCAGCGCTGGCGTCGCGTTTGCCAGCGCGCCGCCAGCGAGCCGGGTTTGGGCGCACTGCCGCGCCCGCCTTCATCGCGCTCGATGTGCGGCAGCAGCTTGTCGCCCAGGTAGGGGACAAACAACACCGCCGCGACCCACGACACCAGCAACGCGATGGTGACTACCTCGAACAGCGACCGGGTGTATTCGCCAGTGCTGGAGGCGGCCATCGCGATGGGCAGGAACCCGGCGGCGGTGATCAGGGTGCCGGTCAGCATCGGGAACGCGGTCGACTCCCATGCGAACGCGGCTGCACGCAAGCGATCGAAACCCTGCTCCATCTTGATCGCCATCATCTCCACGGCAATGATCGCGTCGTCGACCATCAGTCCCAGTGCGAGCACCAACGCCCCCAGCGATATCTTGTGCAGGCCGATGCCGAACACGTCCATCACGGTGAAGGTCATCGCCAGCACCAGCGGGATCGACAACGCCACCACCAGACCAGTGCGAAAGCCCAACGACAGGAAGCTCACCAGCAACACGATCGCGACCGCCTCGGCCAGCACCCGCACGAACTCGCCCACCGAGTCCTCCACCGCCGCCGGCTGGTCGGACACCTGGTGCAATTCCATCCCGGCCGGCAGGGTTTGTTGCAGTTGCTCGAACTCGGCTTCCAGCGTCTCGCCCAGGGCGAGGATGTCGCCACCGTCGCGCATGGCCACGCCGATGCCGATCGCGTCCTTGCCCATGAAACGCATGCCCGGTTGGGGCGGGTCGGAGAAGCCGCGATGGACCTCGGCCACGTCGTCCAGCCGGAACGTGCGATCGCCGACCCGGACCGGGAAGCGGCGGATCTGTTCGACCGATTCAAACTGCCCGCTCACCCGCAGCGGCACCCGGGTACTGGCGGTCTCGAAGAAGCCCGCCGGCACCACCGCATTCTGCTGCTGCAAGGCCTCGCGCACCGCCGCGGCCGACACCCCCAGCGTGGCCAGCTTGGTGTTGGACAGCTCGATCCAGATCTTCTCGTCCTGGACCCCGAACAGCTGGATCTTGCCCACGTCCGGCACGTCCTGCAGCGCGAGCTGGACGCGGTCGGCGTAGTCCTTCAGTACCGCGTAATCAAATCCTTCCCCGGTCAATGCATAGATGTTGCCGAACGTATCGCCAAACTCATCGTTGAAGAACGGCCCGACGATGTCCTCCGGCAGCTCCGGGCGCAGGTCGCCGATCTTCTTGCGAACCTGGTAGAAAAGCTCGGGCACTTCGGCCGAGCGCATCGAGTCGCGCGCCGCGAAGATCACCTGCGACTCGCCGGCGCGCGAGTACGACTGGATGAAATCGTATTCACCGGTTTCCATCAGCTTGCGCTCGATCCGCTCGGTGACCTGCGATGCGACCTGGTCGGCGGTCGCACCCGGCCATACGGTGTGGATCACCATCGCCTTGAAGGTAAACGCCGGATCCTCGCTGCGCCCAAGATTCAGGTAGGAAAACGCACCGGCGATGGCCAGCACCAGCATCGCGTAGACCACCAGGCTGCGATGCCGCAAACCCCACTCGGAAAGATTGAAACGCATGGTCTGGAAGATCCTCGGTTCGGTATCGCGGGCGGTCAGTGGCGCGCGCCGGCCGTCGCCACGTCGCGGTTATCTCGATCCACCGGGCGGACCGTCTGGCCTTCGCGCAACAGATGACCACCGGCGGCGACAACCCAGGCATCCGGATCCAGCCCGTCCAGCACCGGAACGGTCTGGCTGCCGTAGGCGCCGACGCTGACCGGCAGCAGTTTCAGGGTCGAGGTCTGCGGATCCACCACGAATACTGCAACCCCGTTGCTCCCCGGTTGCAGCGCGGTAAGCGGGATGCTGAGCGCGTCGGTTTCCTGGCCCGGGAGGAATACGCGTGCGCTCTGGCCCAGCGCGAGCACCCCGGCCGGCGCATCCACGCTCGCCCGCGCGGCAAAGGTTCGCGAAGCGGGGTCGGCCACCGGCGCGACCTCGCGGACCACACCCGGCCAGCGCTTGCCCGGCTTGGACCAGACCTCGACCTGTATCGCCTGTCCCGGCTTGGTGGCCGCCACCTGTCCTTCGGACACCGCAAAAGCCACCTCGCGGGTACCATCGGCGGCCAAGGTAAATACCGTTTGTCCGGCGGCCACGACCTGTCCCGTCTCGGCCTGTCGCTCGGCGATCACCCCATCGGCGGGTGCCCGCAGCCGACTGTATTGGGCCTGGTTGCTGGCGACCTCGAGCTCAGCCCGTGCCGCATCCACCTGGCCCTGCGCGGCGGTGGCGGCGGCGTTTTGCGCATCCATGCTGGAGCGGCTGACCAACTGGTCCTTGGCCAGTACGGCGTAGCGCGCCTGATCCGCGCGCGCGCGTTCCAATTCAGCTTGGGCGGCTGCCAGTTGTGCCTGGGCCGAATTCGCCCGTGCCTTCAAATCATCCGGGTCGAGCGTTGCCAGCACATCGCCACGGCTGACGTGATCGCCCACGTCCACCTTGCGCTCGATCAGTTGACCGCCGACCCGGAACGACAGCTGGCTTTCCTTGCGGGCACGGATCGCCCCCGCCAGCGAGGCATGCACGGCGTCGGCGGCGACTGGCTGGGTCACCAGCACCGGCCGCGCCGACACGTCGGCCGTTTCGCTGGAACCGCACCCTGCAAGCAGTCCAGCCACAAGCGCGCCGGCCATCAGTGAACGGGCACGGATCGCCTCAATCGCAAAGCGGCTGCGCATGGGAAGCACCTTCTTTGAGGAATTAATGAACCGAATGGTACTGTATAAATACAAGACTTCTTAGTCTAGTATTTAATACATGCCTGAGCGCAAACCCATTGACGATCACCGTGCGCCGCCGGGCACCAAGGCCGGCCGCGACGTCGGCGCCCCACTGCCTGCAAAACCGGCCGGGCCGGGCCGACCCAAGGACATGGCCAAGCGCACGGCCATCCTCGACGCCGCCAAGCGGATGTTCGTCGAACACGGCTACGCCGGCACCAGCATGGACCAGATCGCCTCCGGAGCCGGCGTTTCCAAGCTCACCGTATACAGTCACTTCGGCGACAAGGAATCGTTGTTTTCGGCGGCCGTGGTGTCGTACTGCGACCAACAGCTCCCGCCTGCCATGTTCACCCCCTCACCACAGACGCCACTGCGCGAACGGTTGCTGGATATTGCCCACGCGTTTCATGCCCTGATCAGCAGCCCGCAGGCCATTGCCGCCCACCGCATGCTGTGCACCCCCCAGATGGCCGACGCGGCGCTGGCGCGCAAATTCTGGGAGGCCGGGCCACAACGCATCCACGACGCGGTGGCCGAGCTGTTGCGACGTCGCGTCACTACCGGCGAGCTGGTGATTGACGCTGCCGATGCCGACTCGGTCAATCACGCGGCGAGCCAGTTGATCTCGCTGCTCAAGGGCGAGCCACACGCGCGGTTGCTGCTGGGTTGCCAGGACGTCGATCCGGCGTTGACACACGCCCACCTGGTCGCCGCGGTCGATATGTTCCTGCGGGCCTATGCCGCCCGCCCATGACTTGCGTCGCGGTGACTTCCGGCACTCAAAACCGGCCCACGGGAGGGCGATCCTGTGCTTGGTCGCACCGATGCTTCAACCGATCCTGATTTGTTCGCCGCGCACGCCGCTACAATAGTCAGTTGACACCAGCAATCCTTGAGACCCCATGAGCATGATTGATTACGCCAAGGCCCGCGAACTGATGGTCGAACAGCAGGTCCGGCCCTGGAACGTGCTGGATGCACGCGTACTCGACGTATTGGTGAAGATTCCGCGCGAGGACTTCGTACCGGACATCCACCGCAACCTGGCCTATTCCGATATCACCCTGCCGCTGGCCCATGGCGAGGTCATCATGAAGCCGGTCGTGCAGAGCCGCGCGTTGCAGGGGCTGCTGGTAACGGCAAGCGAAGACGTGCTGGAGATCGGTACCGGCAGCGGCTACCTGACCGCGTGCCTGTCGCGGCTCGGCCGTGAGGTGCTCAGCCTGGAGCGGCACACCGACCTGGCCGATGCCGCGCGCGCACGACTGGAAGCCCGTGGCCTGGCCAACATCCAGGTGCTGCATGCCGACGCATTTGAATACCAGACCGAACGCCGCTTCGACACCGTTTGCGTGACCGGCGCGGTCGACACCATTCCCGATGCCTTCCTGCAGTGGCTGAAACCCGGCGGACGCATGTTCATCGTGCGCGGCCGGGCGCCGGCAATGGAGGCCGTGCTGGTATACAACGAGGCCAACGGACCACGGATTGAATCGTTGTTCGAGACCGACCTTCCCTATCTTGCAGGCGCAGCTCCGGTGCCCGCCTTCGAATTCTGATTGAAAGGACTCCGCATGATCCACCGCCCACTCGTTCTCGCCCTCGCCTTCGCCCTGCTGCCGGCAACCGCCGCCGCGGAAGACCTGTTGCAGACCTACGAGCTGGCTCGTGCCGGCGACCCGCAGTTCTCCGCCGCCGAGTCCAACCGGTTGTTCACCCGGGAAGGCGCGGTGCAGGCGCGCGCGGCGATGCTGCCGCAGATCGACGGCAGCGCCAGCATCCGTCGCTCGCGCAGCGACGGTCCGGCGACCCAGAACCAATTCAATGACCAGGGCGAGCCGGTCCAGTTCAGTGGTGATATCGAAAGCGAGACCACCACACGCAGCGTCGGCATCAACGGCACCCAGATGCTGTTTGACATGTCCCGCTTCAGCTCGCTGCGTAGCCAGAACGCATTGAGCCGGGCCAGCGACTTCCAGCTCCAGGCCGCCGGTGACAACCTGATCACCCGCACCTCGGCCGCCTATTTCAACGTGCTGGTCGAGCTGGAGACCCTGGCCGCCGCAGAAGCCGCCGAGACAGCGCTTCAGAAGCAGTTCGACTTCGCCTCCAAGCGCCTGGAAGTCGGCCTGGCACCGATCACCGACGTCCATGAGGCCCGCGCCCAGTACGACAGCGCGCGTGCCAACACCATCCTGGCGCGTACCCGCGTCGCCGATGCCTATCAGGCCCTGGCCGAGATCACCGGCACCGAGGTCAACAACGTCAAGGGCCTGCCGGCGGACTTCCAGCCGCAGTTACCGGTCAGCGAGGGTGTCGATTCCTGGGTGCAGACCGCATTCGAGACCAACCCGGCCCTGCAGGCCAAGCAACTCCAGGTCGAGTCGGCCGAGGCCAACGTCCGCACGGCGCAGTCCGCCCACCTGCCGACCCTGTACCTCAACGGCGGCTACAGCAAGGGCAAGACCACCGGCGACCGCACCTTCAGCAGCAGCGACCTGCCCGATTCGGTCACCAGCCCGATCGAGAGCGAAAGCCGGGGCCCGGAAATCGGCATCACCCTCAACGTGCCGATCTTCTCCGGCGGCGCCACCCAGTCACGGGTTCGCCAGGCCATCAGCCAGCGCGACATCGCCACCGACGAGCTGGAGCAGCAGAAGCGCGCGCTTGAGCGCAATACCCGCAATGCCTACCAGACCCTGGTTGCCGGCATCAGCGAGGTCGAGGCACGCCGCCTGGCGCTGGTCTCCGCCCAGGCAGCGTACGACGCCTCGCAGGTCGGCCTGGAGGTCGGTACCCGCACCGTCCTGGACGTGCTCAACAACCAGCAGAACCTGTTCCAAGCACAACAGGCGTATGCGCTAGCGCGCTACAACTACCTGCAGCAGCGCCTGACTCTGGAACAAGCCGCCGGCACCCTGGACATCGACGACGTGCAGGACATCAACCGCCTGCTCACCGCCGACGCCGAGGCGCAGGTCCAGTCTCCAATCCGGCAATAGCCGACGCGGGCCGATCCTCGGCCGGATCGTCCCGCCCCGACGCACCCGGCGCCAGCGTCGGTTGCAGCATTGCCATCGTCCGGGCCAGCGCGCCGCGCCCTGTCTCTACCAGCTTGCGACCGTTGTCAGCCATGGCGCGACGCAATGACGGGTCATCCAGCAGCATCGACAATGCCTGTTGCACGCCATCGACATCTGCACCGATACGCAAAGCGCCGGCGTTATCGAGTTGGCGGGAGATTTCGGCAAAGTTGTGCAGGTGCTGACCCGTCACCACCGGGGTGCCAACCGCAGCTGGCTCCAGCAGGTTATGGCCACCAATAGGCTGCAGGCTGCCGCCGACAAAGGCCACGTCGGCGCAGGCATAAAAGTGCACCAGCTCACCCAGGGTGTCGACCACGAACACCACATCGTCCGATCCTGGTAGCACTCCGCGCGAGCGTGTCGATACCTTCCAGCCGGCGGCGCGCGCATGATCGGCGATCACCCGGAATCGCTCCGGATGCCGCGGCCCCCACACCAGCAGCAGATCCGGAAACCGCTCGCGCAAGTGACGATGAATCGTGATCACCGCGGCCTCCTCACCCTCGTGGGTACTAGCCGCGATCCACACCGGCCGATTCCCGCACTGCTCGCGGAACCGGGCCGCAAACTCGTCCAACCCCTCGGGGACGGTCACGTCAAACTTCAGGTTCCCGACCTCGACCACCTGGTCGCTTCGCGCGCCCAGTCGCACGAAGCGCACCGCATCGGCCAATGACTGCGTCGCCACCATGGTCACCGTGCGCAGCGCTCGCCCCACCAGTGGTGCGAGCACCCGATAGCCGCGCAACGAGCGCTCCGACAGCCGCGCATTGAGGACGTAGACCGGCACCCCATGGTCACGGCAGCCAAACAGCAGGTTCGGCCACAGCTCGGTTTCCATGATCAGGCCCGCGCGCGGCCGGTGGTGGCCGATGAACCGTGTCACCGCACCGGGCAGGTCGTACGGCAAGTAGACATGCTCGACATCGTGGCCCCACAACGCGCGTACCCGCTCCGAGCCGGTGGGGGTAATGGTAGTCACCAGCAGGTGCAGGTCGGGGCGGCCACGACGCAGCGCGTTGACCAGCGGTACAGCCGCGTTGACTTCACCGACCGACACCGCATGCACCCACAACGTTTGCCGGTGGGGATCATCGTGGTAACGCGCATAACGCTCGTTCCAGCGCAGCAGATAGCTAGGCTGGCGGAAGCCACGCCAGATCAGGTGGTACACAGTGAGCGGCACCAACAAGTACAGCACGGCCGAATACAGGCCGCGCAACAGGCGCTCGGTCAGCTCGCTTCGCATCGGCTCAGGATACTGCACAGGCAGCCTGATCCGGGCTGCGCCGGTAGAATCGGGCCATGCCCACCTCCGCTCCCATCCGTTCTCCCGTTTCCCCTGGCGCCGCCCCGCTCGGTCCGCGCCACTGGCCAACGTGGCTGCTGCTCGGCGGCCTATGGCTCGTGGCGCGCTTGCCGTGGGCAGCGCAACGCGCGCTTGGTGCCGGCATCGGCGCCATTGCGCTGCGGCTGACAACCGAGCGTAGGCGCGCGGCGGCGATCAATCTGCAGCTGTGCTTTCCCGAACTCGATGCAGCCAGTCGTGACGTGCTGCTGCGTGAGGCCTTTCGCGACCTGGGCATCGGGTTGTTCGAATTTGCCCGTGCCTGGTGGGGGTCGGCGAGGCCGATGCGAAGTACCGCACGGATCGAAGGCGTCGAATCCATCCAGGCGCTGCGCGCGCAGGGACGCGGCGTGTTGCTGGTATCCGGCCACTTCCTGACCCTGGAAATGTGCGGCCGGTTGATGTGCGATCACCTGCCGCTGGCCGGTATGTATCGCCCCCATCGGAACCCGGTAATGGAATGGGCAGTCAAGCGCGGGCGGTTGCGCTATGCCAGTGCCATGTTCGCCAACGGCGAGTTGCGTCCGGCGATGCGCCATCTCAAGCAGGGCGGGATCCTGTGGTACGCACCCGATCAGGACATGCGCGGCAAGGACACCGTGTTCGCGCCGTTCTTCGGCGTACCAGCGGCCACGATCACCGCCACCCACCAGTTCGCCCGCCTGACCGGCTGCGCCGTGGTGCCGTTCTTCCATCGTCGTGAGGGTGGCGACTATGTGTTGCGGCTGGGTGCGCCGCTGGAGGATTTTCCATCGGCCGATGCGACCGTCGACAGTGCCCGGGTCAATGCCGCGATCGAGGCCATGGTGCGCGAAGCACCCACCCAGTATTTATGGATCCATCGGCGGTTCAAGCGGCGCCCGCCCGGAATGCGGTCACCGTACCTACCATCGGAGGCCGGCGAATCGTCTTGAGCCCAGACCATGCCGATGGCGTCATGCGGTCAGGGCTGGGGCGATCGATCCTGCTGGTTGCCCACCGACAGCAAGCTGCCTGCATACAGGGCAGCCAGCAGCAGGGTCAGTCCGCCCCAGAAGGTCGAGTAGAACGCCAGGTGGGTGTTGATCGGGAACACGGTCACCACCAACGCCAACATCGCCGGCCGGGCACGCTCGCGCGCGGCCGCATCGGCAAAGCTCCACGCGCGCCAGGCCAAGGCAACGCCTGCCAGCCATAGCAACAGGCCCAGGCCACCGGTCTCGCTGAGTATCTCAAGCACGATCTGGTGCGCATGCAGTGCCGGGCCCTCCCCCCATTGCGGCACCTCGCCGCTTTGCGGATCGCAGGCCGGGAACGCCTCGCGAAAACCACGGGCGCCCACGCCGTTGACCGGATGGCGGCCGGCCATGCACACCGCCGCACCCCAGATCCGGGTACGGCCCGACAAGGCACGATCGACACCCGCCTGGTCGGCGGCAAATACGTGGGTAGTCCGCACCAGCCGCTGCCGCACATCCGGTGACGCAATCCCCAATACCACCAGCATGAGCGCACCGAAGGCGAATACGCCGAAGAGCTTCTTCCACCCAAGCAGGCGCCAGCCCGAGAGCACCAGTACCAGCGCGTAGGTGAGCCACGACGCGCGCGAGCCGGCCAGCACCACCACCACCCCGACCGCTGCCGCCGCGACCAGCCAGCCGCCACTGCCGAACCGGCGACCGGCGGCGTACAAAATAAACGGCGACAAACTGGCGATGACCAGGCCCAGCTTCAGGTTGCATGGCCCGAGGATGCCGCTCAGGCGATCCAGCCCGGCGAGCTCCTTTGCGCTGCACATGCCGTAACCGCTGATCGCGTGCTTGATGGTGTCGATACCAAAGAACAGCGGACTGGTACCCGTCAGCGCCTGTGCCAGCGCATCCACGGTCCAGACCCCCACGATGATCGCCAGGCCACCAAAGGTGATCCGGCGACCGCGCTCGTTGGCCACCGCCGACGCCACCAGCCACAGGAACGGCAAGTAGCGAAGATCGACAGCGGCTTCACGCATCGCGCGTCCCGGATCGACCGCATCGAACGCGGAAAACAATTCCGGCAACCAGTAGGCGAAGAACAGCACGCTGGTCAGCGCCCATGCCTGTCCGCTCAACAGCGCGCTGCCGCCACGGAACCGCGAACCGACCAGCTTGATGATCGCGACCAGTGCGCCCAGCACCAGCACCCCTTCGGCATAGCCAGGCGCCGGCCACAAGATGACATAGGCCAGGATCCACGCGGGTGCCCAGCGCCAGCCCTGGACGGGCCCTTGAGCGGGGCCGGAATGACCTGCACGACCCGATTGGGACGGCGTATCGATGGGGGTGTCAGTCAATGAGTTCGGCATAGACGGCCAAGGTGGCTTGCTGCATCGCGCGCAGCGTGTAGTGCGACAGGTCGTCCATCGTAACCGCTGGCATCGCGGCGGCCGCGGTCGATCCCGGCGACGGCGACGGCGCAAGCTGGCACCGGGCACGCCGATGGAGTTCGCGCTCGTCGAACGCCGGTACGGCTCCCCATGGTTGCAGCTGCTCCAGCAACTCGCCCGCCCCGCCATGCGCCCACCCCAGCACGGGCCGACCGACCGACAGCGCTTCGATCACGGTGCGGCCAAACGCTTCGGGCTTGCGCGACAGCTGCAACACCAGGTCACTGGCCGCGTAGGCACGTGCGATGGCATCGGTGGGCGCAGTGAAGGCGATCGCTGCGCCGATACCCAGCGCCGCGGCCTTCGCTTCCAGTTCCGCGATGTAGGCCTCCCGTCCCGGCTGGCGCGCGCCGGCACACCACAGCCGCGCGTCCAGACCGTCACCACGCAGCTGCGCCAACAGGGCCAATGCGTCCGCGTGGCCCTTCAACCGGGTGCCACGACCGGGCAACAACAGCAACGGGCCCTCACCCGTCAATGCCGGATGTTGCTTGGCCGCCCACTCACGCGACGCCGAATCGGGCTGCGGCGCGCGCGGGAACCGGGCCGGGTCGATCCCGCGCGGGATCACCCGCAACTTGTCCGGATCGGTGCCCGGATAATGCCGCAACACGTGCTTGCGAACCGTATCGGAGACGCAGATGACACGCTCGCCCCGGGTCATCACCTGGCTGTAGCGCGATGGGGAGTTGAGGCCATGCACGGTGCTGACCAGATGCGGCCGCCGAGACTGCGACATGCGCCCCAGCGCCAACCGGGCCACCCAGCCTGGCAGGCGCGAACGCACGTGGACGATATCGACGGGTTGCCGGCTCAACAACGCTCGCAGCGGGCGCACCTGGCCCAGGGTCATTAATGATTTGCGCCCGATATCCAGCGTGACGTGTTCCGCCCCCAGTGCCTGCAAGCGGGGCACCAGACGCCCGCCGGCGGAGACCACGATCGCGCGGTGGCCAGCTTCCACCAGCGCCCCGGCAACCTCCAGGGCCGACAGCTCCACCCCGCCGGACTCCAGCGCAGGTAACAGCTGGACCACGGTCAACGGGCGCATGGCGCGAGGATCAGTCGACCAGGACGAAGTGCGCGCCGCAGTACATGCAATCGCTCTCCAGGTCTTCCTCGATCGACATGTAGACCCTTGGGTGCGAGTTCCACAACGCCATGGACGGCAACGGGCAACTCAACGGCAGGTCGGCGCGGGTGACGGTGTAATGCCGTTCGGCGTTAGCCTGGGTGGGGTGGTCGTGGGCTGCGGTCATGGCGGGCATCGAGAATTTGCTGCGAGGGCGCCAGTTTACCAGTCAGCTGCGCCGGGCAAGTCGAACAGCAGCACATCGGCCGTCCGTGCGCCACTGCCGACCAACTGAAGCGGCACCGATTCCTGGCTGAAACCCAGAGCATCACCCGGGCCAAGTTCGCGACCATTCGCCACCGCCTCACCGCTGGCCACATGCAGCCAATAGCGGCGTTTGGGGTCAAGGGCATGCGACGCCGCCAAGCCTGGCTCAAGCTCGACTTTGTACAGACGAGCGTCCTGGCGAATCGCGATACTGCCGTTTGCGCCATCGGGCGAGGCCAGCAGTTGCCAGCCCTCGCCGCGGGTCACTTCCCGCAACGCGTGACCCGGCGGCGCGTTGACCCGGTCAGGCTGCAGCCATATCTGCAGGAAGTGCACCGGCTCGGTCGAGGAGTGGTTGTACTCGCTGTGATCCACCCCGTGGCCGGCACCCATCCACTGCAAGCCACCCGCCGGGACCACGCCCTCGGCGCCGCTGCTGTCGCGGTGCGCCAGCGAGCCCGACAACACGTAACTGAGGATCTCCATGTTGCCATGGTGATGGGTCGGGAAACCCGCGCCGGGGGCGACGCGGTCCTCGTTGATGACCCGCAGGACACCGAAGCCCATCCACTCGGGGTCGTAATAACTACCGAATGAAAAGGTGTGCCGGCTGTCCAGCCAATCCACCTGTTCCGGCCCGTGGCCACGACTGTCGGAAGGGCGTTCGATGATCATGCGCGGAGGTTACTCCGCTGTTTCGACTTTGGGCACCGTTGCCTCGGTGGTGATGCGGATCCGCACCTCATCGCTTACCGCTGGGGCGTACATGCCGACGCCGAAATCAGTGCGCTTGATGGTGGTGGTGGCATCGAAACCGATGGCCAGCTGCCCGCCCATGTTCTCGCCGGCCTTGTTGAGGGTCACATCCAGCACTACCGCCTTGGTGATGTCCTTGATAGTCAACTCACCGGTGACCTTCAGCTTGCCTTCGCCCGCGGCTTCGACCTTGGTGCTCTTGAAAGTGGCAGCCGGGAATGCCGCCATATCGAAGAAATCGGCGCTGCGCAGGTGCTCGTCAAAGTCGGCGGTGAAGCTGTCCAGGCCCGACATCGGCAGGGTCACCTGCACGCTGGATGCGGCAACGTTGTCGGCGTCATACACCAGCACGCCGTCGGCGTTGCCGAAGTGCGCGCTGGGGTTGGAGAAGCCGAAATGGTTCCACTGCGCGATCACGTCGGTATGCGCGGGATCGAGCTGGTAGGTGACTGGAGCGGCAAAGGCCGCGGTGCTGGCGGTGGCCAGGGCGGCAACAAGAATCAGTCGCTTGAACATGATGTAACTCCTCGTAATGTCAGGTGGTGTTGAGTGGTTCACAGAATCCGCGCCGCCTCATCGAAGGACAGTCGCGGCGAACGGGGAAACAACGTGCCGATGTCGCCATGGCCGAGGTTGACCAGAAAGTTGGACTTGATCGCCGTGCCCTTGAAGAATGCCTCGTCGACCTTCGCGTTGTCGAAACCCGACATCGGGCCGGTGTCCAGGCCCAGCGCACGCGCGGCAAGTATCAAGTAGGCGCCCTGCAGGCTGCCGTTGCGGAACGCCGCCGGGCTGCGGTTCTCGCGCGGGCCGTCGAACCAGCCCTTGGCGTCGGTGTGCGGGAACAGGTACGGCAGCTTCTCGTGGAAGTCCTCGTCAAAGGCGACGATCACCGTGACCGGCGCGGCCATGGTCTTGGCGTGATTGCCCTCATCCAGCGCCGGGCCAAGCTTGGCCTTGGCATCGGCCGATTTCACGAACACGAAACGCGCCGGACTCATGTTGGCACTGGTCGGACCCCACTTCACCAGGTCATACAGTTGGCGCAAGGTCGCGTCGCTGACCTCCCCTCCCAGCTCGTTATGGGTGCGGGCGGTGCGGAACAGCTGGTCAAGTGCCGGCTGATCGAGCGCGTCGTGTCGGGTCTGGGGCATTTATGATCTCCATTGGATCGGACAAGTCTGAGTCGGGAAACGGCACCTGCCGTCATTGCCGCTGGTCGGTGGCCGCACGGCGGGATTGCCGCGTACCCGACAAGTGTATGGTCTCGATTATCCATTGCCATTGGTCGTTTTAAAACGGATTACGTGCAAAAATGGAACGATTGAACCCGCAGGGATCCACTTGGGTCCTGACCGATGGCCACGCCGGCAATCTGCGCCAGGCCCACGCATTGGCGGCCGCTCTGTCTCGGCCAGCGCGGGACTGGACGCTGCACGCCCGTGCACCCTGGCGGTGGACGGCGCCGCGTGGATCCATCCTGGCACGCTGGGCATTCGGCCCGGACTTCGCCCAAGCCTTGTCGAAACCACCGGAGCTGGCCATCGGCTGCGGCCGTCAAGCCGCACTGGCGACCCGGTTGCTGCGTCGGCTCGGGTCTCGCAGCGTGCAAATCCTGGACCCACGGATCGCGACCCGGCATTGGGATCTGGTAATCGCCCCGGAGCATGACCAACTGGAAGGCGACAACGTGATTCCGTTGCTGGGCAGCCTGCATCCTGTCGACGAGCAATGGCTGGCTGCCGCGCGACGCCGGTTCAGCGCGTTGGCGACCCTGCCGCAACCGCGTACCGCGCTGTTGCTGGGCGGTAGCAGTGCGCACGCACGATACGAGCCGGCGATGCTGGAGGCCATTGCCACCCGCGTGCAACGTTGCACGGAAGCCGAAGACGGTTGCCTGCTGGTTACGACTTCCCGCCGGACACCGGCGGAGTTGGCAGGCCGGCTTCGTCACCATGTCGCCGGCCGCAGCGGCATGGTCTGGAGCGGGCCCGGCGACGGCGCCAATCCCTATCCGGGGCTGCTGGCGTGCGCGGACCGCATCGTGTGCACGGCCGATTCGGTCAACATGCTGTCGGAGGCATGCGCTACCAATGTGCCGGTGTTCGTCGCCGGCCTGGAGCAACTGAAGGGCCGGCCCCGGCGCTTCCTCGACACCCTGCTCGGCTCCGGCCGGGTGCGCCCGGTCGACGACACAATGGCGCCCTTTGCGGTGACCCCACTGCGCGAGACGGCGCGCGTGGCCGCCGAAGTACAGCGCCGGCTCAATCGGGTTTAAGTTCCCGCAGGATTAAATTCCAGCGAAATTGAATTCCAGGCCATGGCGCTGCACCGCGGCGCGGATCGCTGTGCGCGCCAGGTTGATGGATTCGTCCAGTGGCAGCCGACGCTCCCGACGATCCAGGCTGCATTCCAGGCCACGCGCCAGCAGCGTGGCATGCGCCGCCTGGAGCGACGCCCGGGTCGGGTCGTCGAACACCGCGGCCTCGTGCATCGCCTCGATCAAGCCCGATGTGTCGCGCGGCCCCAACAGCCCGGGCGCGACATCAGCATGGTCCAGCACCAGCGCTTGCAACAGGAACTCCAGGTCGACCAGACCGGCCTCGCCCTGCTTGAGATCAAAACGCGCGCCGGGCGACCCGGGGCTCTCGCTGCGGTCGAGCTCGGCGCGCATCCGCACGCGCATTTTCGATACATCGGCGCGCACGGTCGCCGGATCACGCGGGCGCGCGAGGATGTCGCGACGAAGCTTGCCGAAGCTGGCACACAGGCTGGGATCGCCGGTCACGCAGCGGGCGCGGACCAGCGCCTGATGCTCCCAGTTCCAGGCGCGCTGGCTTTGATACTCGGAGAAACTCGCCAAACTGGAAACCAACAGGCCCTTGGCACCGTCGGGTCGCAGGCGCACGTCGACCTCGTACAGGCGACCGGCAACCGACGGAGTATCGAGCAGTGCAACCACCTTCTGCGCCAGTCGGGCAAACCAGCGCGACGCGTCCAGCGGGCGCTTGCCATCGGACATCACGTCATTGCCATGACCGTCGCTGATATCGCCATCGTGCCCGCCGGGCTCGCTGCTGGTGTCGATGTCATACAGGAACACCAGGTCCAGGTCGGATCCAAAACCCAGCTCCTCGCCGCCCAGGGAACCGTAGCCCAGCACTGCAAAACGGGCGCCCGGCAAGCGGCCGTGGGCACGATTGATCTCACCCTCCGCCAATGCCACGACCCGCCGGATGACACCGTCGGCCAACCACGCCAGCTGGCGAGCACTGGCATCGGCCGGTTGCCGGCCATCACGGTGCGCCATGGCAATGCGGAAGCTCAGCGCCTGGCGTACTTCGTTCAACTTGTTGAGCACCGCCTCCGGAGCATCGACGGCACTATCGTCGACGTGGCTCGCCACCGCGGTACAGGCGGCAATCAGCGCCTCGCGGCCCGGCAACGGGCCGCCAATGCGGGCATCCAGCAACTCATCAAGCAGTAGCGGATATGACGCCAGGCGCTCGGCCAGCAGCGCACTCTGGCTGACCACCTCGACCAGGCGCGCCAATGCGGCGGGCTGCTCATCCAGCAAGGCCAGATAGGCGCTACGACGCAGGATGTTGTGCAGCAGTGCCAGCATCCGGCGCAGACCAAGCAGCGGCTGGCTGGAGGTCGCGGCCCCCTGGATCAAGGCCGGCAATACCCGGTCCAGACGTCCACGGGTAATGTCCGACAACCCGCGCACCCCCAGGCTGCGCGCGAAGTCACGCAGCAACCCGTCCGCCTGTGCCGCATCATCAAACCCGGCATCGGCCAACACCTCGACATCGCCGGCGGTGGGCAAGGCCAGCCAGTAATCGGCCAGCGCACCTGGTGCCTGCTTGCGTTCACGTGGCGCCAGCAGTGCATTGAACTCCTCGTTGATCACCGCGCGGTGACCGTCCAGCGCTTCATGCAAGCCATTCCAGTCCGTATAGCCCAGGCCCGCCGCGATCCGGGCCCGGTCGCTCGCGTCGTCGGGCAACGCGTGGGTTTGCTGGTCGCGCAGCATCTGCAGACGGTTCTCAAGCCGGCGCAGGAACCGGTAGGCCTGGGCCAATGCGGCACCGGCCTCTGGTTCTATCTGGTGAGCTTCCACCAGCGCCGCCAACGCCGGTTGCAGCGCGCGCTGGCGCAATGCCGGCTCCCGCCCGCCTCGGATCAGCTGCAGCGCCTGGACCAGGAACTCGACCTCGCGGATACCGCCGGGGCCGCGCTTGATGTCATCGGCCAACTCCTTGCGCGCCACCTCGGCGGCGATGGCCGCTTTCATCGTGCGCAGGCCGTCCAGCGCGCCATAGTCGAGGTAACGCCGGTACACGAATGGTCGCAGCGTTTCCAGGAAGCGTCCGCCGGCCTCGATATCGCCGGCCACGGGCCGCGCCTTCTGCCAGGCGTAACGCTCCCAGTCGCGACCCTCGCGCTGGAAGTACTGCTCCATCGCCGGGAACGACCACGCGACCCGTCCTGCGTTGCCATAGGGACGCAGGCGCAGGTCAACGCGGTGACAAAAGCCGTCGGCGGTGACCTCGTCGAGCAATTTGGCCAATTGCTGTCCCAGGCGGGAAAACCAGGTTTCCGCCGCGAGTGCGCGCGCGCCGTCACTGGCCGCCAGCGTCACCTCACCGGGTTGGTCATAGCCGTACACCAGGTCGACGTCGGAGCTGAAGTTCAACTCGCCACCTCCCAGCTTGCCCAGTGCGAACACGACCAGCCGCTGCACGCTGCCGTCCGCGTCGCGCACGACCCCGTGGCGGGCGGAGAATTCCTGCTCCAGCGCATCCAGGGCGAGTCGCAGACAGGTTTCGGCCAACGCGGTGCTGCCGGCCAGGGTCGCGTTTACATCGTCCAGGCCGTGCACATCGCGCCACACCAATCGGGTGGACTGGGCGGTCCGGTAGCGGCGCAGCAGCATCGGCCACTGGTTGCGGTTGTCGGCGTGCAATTCGGGCGGCGGCATGATGGCGGCACCGTCGTCGTCCAGCACAGCCGCCAGCAGCCCGGGTTGCCGCGCCAGGGTCGTGATCGCGAAATCACTGGCAAGGGCAACCGGGCGGCAACGCTCGATTGCCGCATCATCCAGCACAACGCCGCTGGTCGCCGCACCGACGCGCAACTGTTCCAACGCGCGCTGCAGATGGGACAGAGCGGCTTCGTCGAGACTGGACAGCGCACGATGTGAGGTTGGACGATCGGGTACGGAGGACGGGTTCATCGACAGATGATCGCACTGGAGCGTCCGGCTGCGGTCCATAGAAAAAGGCGCGAACTAAAAGGCCCGTCCCGGTCGAACCGGTAACGGGCCTGCTCCCTCCCCCACGTCGGGATGCGGCTCAACTGTGAAGGAGTTGTTAGTCGGGTTGCACGCTGCAGTGCAAAAGAAAACCGGGTAGTTCACAAATGCCGGTGGGGCGCGATTGCGCGGTGCACACCCAACTGCTAGCTTCGGATCGGGGCTACAGGAGAATAGGGCGACGTGTCCGACGCAGACATTACCAGGCTGCTGGCGCTCGCTCGCGGCGGTGATCCCGCGCAACTGGGCGCGGTGTTCGAGTCGCTGTACCCGCAACTGCGCCGACTCGCCGGCTCACGCCTGTACGGTCGCCAGTCGACGGTCACGCCGACGGTGCTGGTGCATGAGTTGTTCCTGCGCATCAGCCAGTCCTCGCCGATGTCGCTTGCCGACCGCAACCATTTCTTCGCCGCCTCGGCCAAGGCGATGCGCTGGATCATGGTCGAACACGCGCGCCAGCGCGCCAGTGAAAAGCGCGGCGGCGGGCAGGTGATGGTCAGCCTCGACGATCAGATCCCGGACGCGCCAGCTGCGCTGACCAATGTGCTGATCCTCGACCAGAGCCTGGACGCGCTGGAGGCGATCAGCCCACAGCGGCGGCAGATCGTGGAACTGCGCTACTTCGCCGGGATGGAGTTCGGCGAGATCGCAGGCCTGCTCGAGATCTCCGAGCGCACGGTCTACCGCGAATGGGAGCGCGCCCGCGCCTTCCTGCAGGCCATGCTCGACGATGGAGACGACTGAGCCTGAAGTGACCGCGCACCTGTAGTTGACGCTGCCCTGAGGCTTCGCGGGACCTGTCAGTCCCCGCCGCCAAATCTCGTGAGGACGACAATGGATCCCGAAAAGATTGCGCACTGGCAGGCCGCTGACGCCGCCTTCGGCCAGTGGCTTGACCTGCCCGAAACCGAAACCGAACGCGAGGCCTGGCTGGCGGCGCAGGCGCTGCCCGAACCGGTGCGCCGGCGCCTCGTCCAGCTGATCACCGCACACGAGCGTCCGCGTGCCTCGCTCGACCCCGGTGGCAGCAACCTGGCCGGATGCCGCCTGGGCGACTGGACGCTGGACAGCGAACTCGGTCGCGGCGGCATGGCCGTGGTCTACCGCGCCTGGCGCGAACAGGGAATGACGCGCCAGAAGGCCGCGGTGAAGATCCTGACCCTGGGCGCGCTCGGCGCCACCGGGCGCGAACGGTTCCGGCGCGAGGCCGCGATCCTGGCGCGCCTGAACCACCCCAACGTCACCGCGCTGATCGATTCGGGCGTGGCCGATGACGGCACGTTCTGGCTGGCGATGCCGCTGGTCGAAGGCGAGCGCATCGACCGCTGGTGCGACGCGAACGCACTGGACGCACGCGCGATCGTCCGCCTGTACCTGCAGGTCTGCGGCGCAGCGGCCTACGCGCACCGCAACCTGGTGATCCACCGCGACCTCAAGCCCTCCAACGTGCTGGTGGACACTGGTGGCCACGTGCGCCTGCTCGACTTCGGCATCGGCCAGTTCGCCGATGCCGAAGTCGAACGCACGCAGACGATGTGGCGCGCACTCACGCCAGGCTACGCCGCACCCGAGCAGCTGCGCGGCGACCCGCCCAGCACCGCAATGGACGTTTACGGGCTGGGCGCGCTGCTGCACCGGCTGCTGACCGGGCGCGCCCCGCAGGAGGCGACCGAAGGCACCGACACCACCCGCCCCTCGCTGCTGGTACGCAGCATCGACGACGCCTACCACCGCCACTACGTCCCGCTGAAGAACGACCTGGATCGGGTGCTGCTCAAGGCCCTGGCCGAGGAACCCGAGCAGCGCTACCCCACCGCCGAGGCGCTTGCCGACGACCTGCGCCGCTGGCTTGATGGCCAGCCGGTGCTGGCGCAGAAGCCGAAGCTGGGCTATCGCGTGCGCAAGTTCGTCGCACGCAACAAAGGCGGCGTGGCCGCAGCGGTGCTGCTGGTGGCCAGCCTCGGTGCGGGCGTCGGCGCCACGCTGTGGCAGGCCGGCGAAGCCCGGCGCGAGGCCGAGAACGCGAACGTGCAAGCACAGCGCGCGGTGCTGGTGCGCGACTTCCTCGAACAGGTGTTCACGTCCACCGAGCCTGCGGTCGGGGACGTACCTGATGCGCTGGAACTGCTCGAAGAAGGGTCACGGCGTGCGCGTTCCGACTTGTTGGCCAATGATCCCCTGGCCGCCGCCGATATCCTCATCCTCACCGGAACGGCGCGCAAGCATCTCAGTCGCTACGATCTCGCCCAGGAGGATCTCCTGGCGGCCCTCAGCCTGCTCGAAGATCATCGCGTGGGGCAAGGCGCGGGCGCGCGTGAGCGGGTACTGGCGAAACGCCAGCTGGCCGAGATCCACTGGAACTCCGGCAGGCTGAAGGAAGCCGTCGATGTAAGCGAGCAAGCGGTCGCCATCGCCGCTGCCAACGATGTCCCGGAGGAAGACCTGCTCGACGCGCGATTGAGCGTCGCCCAGGCGACCGTCTACCTCGACCCGGCGGCCGCGGAAACCATGACGCGCAAGGTTCTGGAGGATGCCATCGCCGCAGGATTCTCCGACAGCTATCTGCATCGCGACATCCTCCACACGCTGGGCACCGCCATGAGCCTCGGGGACGGTGACCAGGACGAGCTCATGGAGGTCGTGGAGGAAGAACTGCGGCTCGGCCGACTGCTCGACGGGGAGCACAGTGGCTGGTATGCCTACAGGCTCGCGGACAATTCGCGCATCTTCCTGTTTGCCGGAAAGACCGACCGGGCCACCCGGATGCTCGAGCAAGCCGTGGCGATCGTGGATGAGGTCTACAAGCAACCACACCAGCTCGCCGCGACGATCCACTGCAACATGGCCGCACACCTGCATCTGGCCGGCGAACTCGATCGTGCCCTGACGCACTACGAACGGAGCGCGGACATCGATCGCGCGATCGACCGCAAGAGCCTCAGCGCCTCCGAGTGCGCCCGTTACCGCGGCATCATCAAGGCTACGCTCGGCCGGTATCCGTCCGCGCTCGAGGAACTGGAGGTGGCCGAATCGCTGCGGATACTCAACGACAGCAACCAGTCGGCCATCGGACGCAGCATCTGCGGCATGCGCGCGTCGCTCCACCTGCGCCAAGGCAACGTTTTGCAGGCAAGCCAGGCTCTCGAGCAGTGCAACGCCCGCTCCGATGTCGGGACTTCGCATATCTATGACCTGGCCGAAGCCGAAGTTCGCATGGCGCAAGGAAAGCTGGAGGAAGCCACCGAGTTGGCGGAGGGGTTGCGCCAGCGCGTGAAGCGCGGGCTGGACAACTCGTGGATGCGCCCCTGGATGCTTTCACTGCTGTTGGCGAACAAGACCGGCGATGTCGAGGCTGGAGCGACCCTGGCTGCGGATGCCGCGGCATTCATCGACGATGCCCCGCCCGTGGCGCAGTGCCTTGCCGCCACCACCGAAGCCAACTGCCTGGCACTTCCCTGACGGCAGGCCGGGCTGTCTTTCGGCGGCCCTGTCGTCACCGCCCCTGTCAGTCCCCGCCACCAAATCTCGTGGATGGAGTGTCCGGATGCACCGGGCACGGCCGGGTCGCCGTTCGGCCCGCCCCTCCTCGGGTGGCTCCAACATGCATCTTTCTTCTTCCCTCGTTCCGTCGGCGCTGGCATTCGCCATGGCTGCCGTCCTCCCCGCGCCCGCTGCCGCACAGGCCGCTCAGGCGGAGCTCTACATCGACGTCGCCACGCACACCATGCCCGGCATGGGCGGACTCGGGGCGCTCGGCCGCATGGCCGGGGCCATGTCCGGTGGCAACGCCAGCTACGGCATGGCCCGGCATCCGGGGATGCCCGGCAGGTACCTGGACGTGGCGCTGCACAACCGCAGCCAGCCCGGCACGCCGGCCAACCACGCCGTTCCCAAGGGCCTGCGCCTGGGCGACGAGATCGCGCTCCTGCCGCCCGCGCGCGAACAGGCGCGCCACGACGGCGGCACGGACGGCTCAACCAGCCACCAGGCCCTCGCTGACGGCGGCCCCTACAAGATCCGCTACTACTGGGGCTGCGGCGAGCAGGTGCGCGCCGGCCAGCCGGCCGAGTTCACGATGAGCGTGCGCAACGGCAAGCCGGTCAACAGTGGCCGCGCCATGACGCCGCGCAAGGTGCCGCAGCACGGCATCGACGCCGGCCCCGAGCATGCGCTGTGGCCGAACCAGTCGCACCGCAAATCGGTATCCACGAAGGCGTCGCTGGCCGGCAAGCACCACGTCACCGGTGACGGCCTGCCGGATTCGATGCAGTTCGATCTCGGCCGCGACCACGACTTCCTGCCCGATCTCGAACTCGACCGTGAAACCACCGACCAGGGCACGCTGCTGAGCTGGAGCGGCGTCGATGGCGCGCGCGCCTACTTCATCCACGCCACCGCGTCGGACGGCGACACCATCGTGATGTGGAGCAGCGCCGAGGACGGCTACGCTGGCCCGGAGCTGGTCGACTTCCTGCCCGAATCGCTGGTCGCGCAGTGGACGAAGAAGCGCACGCTGCTGGGCGCCGACGCGCGCAGCTGCCAGATCCCGCGCGAGGTGTTCGCAGGCTCCGCGCCGATGGTGCAGATGATCGCCTACGGCAACGAACGCACGATCACCCAGCCCGGCTGGCGCGTGCACGTGCGCAACAAGTCCACCGCGATGCTGATGCCGTCGGGCGGCGCCATCGGCAATCCTCGGGAGGCCGCGAAACCCGCGGCCAAGGATGCGGCCAAGAGCGTGCTGCGCGGGCTGTTCGGGCGTTGATTGCACGGACTCTCCTGGCCGGACTGATCCTGTCGGGACTTGCCGCCTGCGGAGGAAACGACGGCACCGGCACGGCCAAGGCAGAAGGCGGCTACGCCACCGGGAAAGTCGTCGACACGCAGGGCAAGCCGATTGCCGGAGCAAGAATCCTGCTGGACAACACCGTGTTCTACGCGTCCTACATCAAGGGCTCCACCAAGGAAGACGGCACCTACAGGATCAAGGCCCAGCCCGGCGCATGGCGGGCCTACGCTTCCTTCAAGAAAACATACAACGGGAAAACCTATTCCCTGGATCTGCATCCCGACACCATCGATTCGTTCGACGACACCGGCGCCGTCCGCAACTTCGTCTGGAAACTGGAGGGGCGCGAGCCGGAAAACGAATACAACTACTACGGCGGCCTGGTCACGGTATTCCAGGACACGGATTTCTACGACGACATGGAAGACGTCGAACTGACCTTGACGCCCAGCGGCCCGCTGATCGACGGCTCGGAAGGCAAGACACTCGTCCTGCGGCAGGGAGACCATTACTGGGTGCAGTTCGGCTACCTGCAAGACATCCCGATCGGCCGCTACACGGTCACGGCGATATTGAAGAACAAGGACGGGCCGCGTCCGCTGAGAATCCAGGACTGGCATACGGACGGCGATTTCGAATCGGAACTCCAGCTCGACTTCATACCCAAATCCGGCGGCAGCACAGGCGCTTCCGTATCCATCGTCATCGGTTACTGAAAATCCCACGAACTCATCCGGAGCATCAACCTCATGAAGCTGCAAACCATCGCCCGCGCCGCCGCCCTGTCCACCGCCGGGCTGGTGCTCGCCGCGTGTACCGTCAATTCCAACCCCGACTCCGCACGCGTCGACTGCGGCACACCCGGCCCCCACGGCGTCGACTGCCAGGTGCAGCGCACCGGCGGCGACGGCAGCTTCGAGGCCTGTTGGGATCTGATCATCACCTGCCAGAACGGCGGCGAGATGACCGGCTCGGCCTGCCACGAGATAGCGGCCGGAGAGCGCCAGGGAAGCGAGAACATGCCGGTCGCGGGCTTCTCCAACCAGGACAGCTGTGACGCCCCCGTCTCCGGCAGCGTCGAGCGCCTGAAGGTCACCTCCAGATGATGCGCCCCACGCTCCGTGCCGCGAAAAAACGTTGGTGGTTGGCGGGCCTTGTCGCCGCGTCCCTCGCCCTCGCGCTATCCGCGTGCGAAGCGCCTCCACACGCCGCGGTGGTGAAGTGCTCGGGTTCGAACCTCTCCGACGTCGCCGTCAAGAAGGACTGCACGGTCACCATCGAGAAGTTCGACCGGCAGGCCTCGGCCAGCATCAAGGTCAAGACCAAGCGGCGCCAGGCGTTCGTGACCGGACACTTCACCGTCCAGCAGGGCACGGTACGGATCGAACTGCGGGGCAACACCGGCACCAAGGCGGAGGTGATCGTCAGTCCCGGCCACCCGGGCAGCGTGGAGAGCACCCTGCGTCTGAACAAGCAAAACAGCAGCTTCCGCCTCCGCTTCCATCCGGAGGGTGAAGTCGCCGGCCTTGACGGTCAGGTGTCCTACGAGGCGCGCTGAGCCACCAGGCTCGAAAAGACGAGATGGGGTGAGCGAGATGGACGCCGTCGCCGGCCCTGGGCGACGACAAGCGGGGACGGTGGTCGTGGAATGACACTTCACGCCGAAGGCTGAGAAAGGCCGTTCACAAAAAAATGTCTCATTCCTGTCAGTTCTTGCCGCCCGTTTGCGTGGTTGGAGGGTCCGGCGCTCGTGCGCGGCACGTTTATCCACTACGGAGAGAGACCTCATGCAGTACCCCGCCATCCCCCACACCCTCAAACTCGTGCCGCTCGCCCTTGCGCTCGGCCTGGCCATCGCCATGCCGGCCCAGGCGGCCGTCGGCGGCCCCGACTGCTGGGTGTTCAACACCACCACCAACGAGTGGGAGCAGGACGCCTCGATCGACAAAACCCAGGGCCAGGAGCACGGCGAGGGCAACAGCACCTGCCACGTCGGCGCCAGCGCTTACGGCGAAGGCAACCATGCCAGCGGCACCAACGCCAGCGCGTTCGGCTTCGAGAACATCGTCCGGGGCCACAACAGCACCGCGATCGGCCACAACAACATCGCCGAGGACCGCGAAAGCACCGCGGTCGGCTACCGCAACACGTCCGGCCATCAGGCCAGCGCCGTCGGCCGGTCGAACTCCGCCACGGGGACGCAGAGCATCGCCTTCGGCGGCGGGAACGAGGCCAGCGGCACCTCCGCGGGCGCATTCGGCTTCTCCAACACTGCCAGCGGCGATGACAGCACCGCGTTCGGCCGCAGCAACACCGCCAGCGGCAGCTCCAGCATCGCTTTTGGAAACAACAACATCGCCTCGCTCGATCGCAGCACTGCGATCGGCTACGGCAACAACGCGTCCGGCAGTGGCAGCAATGCGATCGGCGGCGGGAACGAGGCCACCAGCACCACCGCGAATGCCATCGGTAGCGGCAATACCGCCAGCGCCAGCTCCAGCAGCGCGTTCGGCCGCAGCAACGAGGCCGGAGGCGATCTCAGCAGCGCGTTCGGCTTCTCCAACAGCTCGTCCGGCCAGCACAGCAACGCGTTCGGACGCCTCAACGAGGCGGCCGGCTTCGGCAGTACGGCATTCGGCTACAGCAACATCGCCGAGGGTTCACAGACAACCGCGTTCGGCCTGCGCAACACCACCACAGCCGACTCCAGCACGGCGTTCGGCAGCGACAACGAGACTGCCGGCGTCCACAGCGTCGCCTTCGGCAACGGCAATACCACCACCGCCCAACATGCCAGCGCCTTTGGCCGCAGCAACACGGCGGGGGGCGTCCTGAGCAGCGCGTTCGGTTACGGCAACACCACCGACGGCGAGCACACCAATGCCTTCGGGCATAACAACAAGGCCACCGGCGCCCGCAGCAGTGCATTCGGCAGCAGCAATATCGCCAGCGGCGCGCGCAGTACCGCCCTGGGATACAGCTCGGTGGCGACCGGCGATGACAGCCTGGCCCTGGGCTCGGAAGCTAACGCAGCGGGCCCGAACGACATCGCCATCGGCTCCCGCGCTGCGGTACTGGCCGATAACAGCGTTGCCCTGGGTGCGCAGGCGCAGGTGACGGTGGATGCCACCAACTCGGTGGCGCTCGGCGCCTCCTCGGTCGCCAGCGAGGCCAACACGGTCTCGGTCGGCGCTGTCGACAACGAGCGTCGCATCACCAACGTCGCCGATGCCATCACCGGCACCGATGCGGTCAACCTGCGCCAGATGCAGTCCGCGCTGGACGGGGTGGTCGGCGGTGGCGGCATCAGCGAAGCCCGCGTGCAGGAGATCGCGGACACCGGTGACGCGGCCACCCTGACCAGCGCGAATGCGCACTCCGATGCCGGTGATGGCGCCACCCTGGCCACTGCCACTGCCTACACCGATACCCGCGAGACCGCCATCCGCGCCGACATGCAGGCCGGTGATGCCACCACCCTCGCCGGGGCCAACAGCTACACCGACGGGCGCGAGGTCGCCATTCGCACCGACATGCAGTCCGGTGATGCCGCCACCCTCGCCGAGGCCGGCGAGTACACCGACGAGCGCGAGGTCGCCATCCGCGGTGACATGCAGTCTGGCGATACGGCCACGCTGTCGTCGGCCAACACCTACACCGACTCTGCGATCCAGCAGTTGGTCGGTTTCGATGTCGGCGGGATCAACGACCGCATGACCGTACTGGAGGATCGCTTCGAGGACGTTGATCGCCGCCTGCACCAGCAGGATGGCCGGATCGACCGCATGGGTGCCATGAGCGCGGCGATGCTGAACATGGCGATGAACGCCGCCGGCGGTCAGAGCGAGAACGGCCGCATCGCCGTAGGTGCGGGTTTCCAGGGCGGGGAGAAGGGCCTGTCGATCGGCTACGGCAAGCGCATCGGGCGGACCTCGTTCTCATTCGGAACCGCCTTCAGCGGCAGCGAACGCTCGGCGGGCGTGGGCTTCGGCGTCGACCTGTAACCCCCCGGCTCGCAGGCAAACAAAAACCCCGCCTCACGGCGGGGTTTTTGTTGATGCATCCGGAACGGTCGGGCTGGATCAGAAGCCCATGCCGCCCATACCGCCCATCCCACCCATGTCGCCACCGCCGCCGCCCATCGCAGGCTCGTCCTTCTTCGGCACCTCGCCCACCATCGCTTCGGTGGTGATCATCAGGCCGGCAATCGACGCGGCATTCTGCAGCGCGGTGCGGGTGACCTTGGTCGGGTCCAGGATGCCGAACTCGAGCATGTCGCCATACTCGCCGTTGGCGGCGTTGTAGCCGTAGCTACCCTTGCCTTCCATGACCTTGTTGAGGATCACCGAGGCTTCTTCACCAGCGTTGATGACGATCTCGCGCAACGGCGCTTCCATCGCCCGCAGGGCAATGGCGATACCGTGGTTCTGGTCTTCGTTGTCACCCTTCAAACCGGTGATCGCGGCCAGTGCACGGATCAGGGCAACGCCGCCGCCCGGAACCACGCCTTCTTCCACCGCAGCGCGCGTGGCGTGCAGGGCATCTTCGACGCGGGCCTTCTTTTCCTTCATTTCCATCTCGGTCGAGGCACCGACCTTGATCACCGCCACGCCACCGGCCAACTTGGCCACGCGCTCCTGCAGCTTCTCGCGGTCGTAGTCCGAAGAGGTCTCTTCGATCTGCGCCTTGATCTGCTTGATGCGCGCCTCGATGCCACCGGTCTCGCCGGCGCCGTCGATCACGGTGGTGTTCTCCTTGGAGATCTGCACCTTCTTGGCGCGGCCCAGGTCGGCGATGGTCGCCTTCTCGAGCTGCAGGCCGACTTCCTCGGAGATCACGGTGCCGCCGGTGAGCACGGCCATGTCTTCCAGCATCGCCTTGCGACGGTCGCCGAAGCCCGGTGCCTTCACCGCGCAGACCTTGACGATGCCGCGGATGGTGTTGACCACCAGGGTCGCCAGCGCTTCGCCTTCCACGTCCTCGGCAACGATCAGCAACGGCTTGCCAGCCTTCGCCACGCCTTCCAGGACCGGGAGCAGGTCACGCACGTTGGAGATCTTCTTGTCGTAAAGCAGGATGAACGGGTCTTCCAGGTCGGCCTGCATCGACTGCTGGTTGTTGATGAAGTACGGCGACAGGTAGCCACGGTCGAACTGCATGCCCTCGACCACGTCCAGCTCGTTGTCCAGGCCCGAACCGTCTTCAACGGTGATCACGCCTTCCTTGCCGACCTTGTCCATCGCCTTGGCGATCAGGTCACCGATGTTGGCATCGGAGTTGGCCGAGATGGTACCGACCTGGGCGATTTCCTTGCTGGTCGAGGACGGCTTGGAAAGCTTCTTCAGCTCGGCGACGGCCTCGGTTACGGCCTTGTCGATGCCGCGCTTGAGGTCCATCGGGTTCATGCCGGCGGCGACCGCCTTCATGCCCTCGCGGATGAACGCCTGGGCCAGCACGGTCGCGGTGGTGGTGCCGTCGCCGGCATCATCGGAAGTGCGCGAGGCGACTTCCTTGACCATCTGCGCGCCCATGTTTTCGAACTTGTCGGCCAGCTCGATCTCCTTGGCGACGGACACGCCGTCCTTGGTGATCGTTGGGGCGCCATAGCTCTTGTCGAGCACGACGTTGCGGCCCTTCGGGCCCAGAGTTGCCTTGACGGCATTGGCGAGCGTGTTGACACCGCGCAGCATCTTGGAGCGCGCGTCTTCGCCGAAACGAATTTCCTTGGCAGCCATTGTCTAAAACCTCAAAAACGTAAATTGGAGAAAAGAGTGGGTGACCGGCCGGGAAACCCCGGCCCTGGCGCCCGGATCAGTCGAGGATCGCGAAGATGTCGTCTTCCTTCACCACCAGCAGGTCGGTGCCGTCCAGCTTGACCTCGGTGCCGCTGTACTTGCCGAACAGCACCTTGTCGCCGGCCTTGACCTTCGGGGCGCGCACGCTGCCATTGTCCAGGGTCTTGCCTTCGCCAACGGCGACAACCTCGCCCTTGATCGGCTTCTCGGTGGCGGAGTCCGGGATCACGATGCCGCCAGCGGACATCTTTTCTTCTTCCATGCGTTTGATGACCACGCGGTCGAACAGCGGCTTGATATTCATTTGCAGCAACCTCGTAGATGGTTGAAAAAATCGTAAAACGGTGGGATTTCGACGCTCGCGCCGACCGGACCGATACCGGATCAACTGCCAGCGCGCCCGACAAGCCGGGACTGCACACGAAGATGGGGCGTGCGGCAGGGCTTTCAAGGGCTCGTCCGCGGATTAGTTGCCCACGGCGGCGGCAAGCTCGAAGCTGGCGGAATCCGATAAAGAAAGAGCGCGCCTCCCATGGGAAACGCGCTCCTCCTGGTTCGGGAATGGCATCCAGCTCGGCGCATCCTGCGCCCCTCCCCTGACCTGACCCCCTCGTCAAAGCCGACTCCTTGTCGGCCAGCGGCAATATTGGCCGATTTTCGTCACTTTTGCCATAGGCAACCACTATCAGCGCTGCCACCAGAGCACTATCCCGGGCCGTGACGGCGGGCAAGGGCCACCGCCGTCACGAGCAGCTCGCATCAGTACAATCGTCCGCATGTCGGTCGTGATCGTTTATTGCTTAAGAACTCCTGGAGTTGATCGCGGTCGAAGCCGTCGGCGGACACGCCCCGTACCTGGCGTGGATCGCCGAACAGATAAATGATGACGATGACTGAACCGAACCCTTCGCCGCGCTGCATTCGACGCATGGGTGGGTGGACGACCTGGGTCAGCGCCCTTGTCGTGTTGGCGGCGCTGGCATTGCCCGCAGGTGCGGCGATCAATCCCGATGACCTGCTGCCGGTCGACGAGGCATTCGCGGTCAGCGCACGCGCCGGAAGCGCCGATGCGGTCGCCATCCAGTGGAAGATCGCCGATGGCTACTACCTCTACCGCCATCGCATCTCGGTGACCACCGACGCCGGTTTCGAAGCAAGGCCGCTGCAGTTGCCCAAGGGCCAGGCCCACGAAGACGAGTTCTTCGGCAAGGTCGAGACTTATCGTGACCGACTCAGCGCCAGGCTGCCGGGCACGGCGGCGGCCGCCAGCACGACGTTGACGGTCAAGTACCAGGGTTGTGCGGACCTGGGCATCTGCTACCCGCCCCAGACCCGTACGTTGACGGTCGCGTTGCCGGCGCAGCCAGCGCCACTGGACCCATCCGCCGCGAGCCCGGCAAACGCGGATCCGGCAAACGTGGTGTCGCCGCGTTCCGGGAGCGGCCTGTCGAACACGATCAGTGCCAATCCGCTGCTGTCGGGCTCCCGATCATCGGGCTCGTTGCTTGGCGGCTGGACGAATAGCGGCACCGACCCGTTGCCATTGCCGCCCGAGCAGGCGTTCGGCTTCGAGGCCATTGCCGGCGACGGGGACTCGTTGTTACTGCGCTTCACTCCTGCCAGCGGGTATTACCTGTATCGCGACAACACCACGCTGGCGTTGGCTGCAAACGACGCCGGCATCCGCCTGGGTAAACCTCAATGGCCGCGCGGGACGGACCACAGCGACGAATATTTCGGCGATGTCGTGGTGTACTTCGACCAGATCGACGTACCCCTGCCATTGATGCGCCAACGCACGGATGCGACCACGGTCACGCTGACCGCAACCTTCCAGGGCTGCCAGAACGATGGCATCTGTTATCCACCGATGACGCGAACGGTCGATGTGGCGTTGCCGACCGGCACGGCGGCCACCGCAACGGCTGCGGCAAACCAGGCGACGAGCACCGACGCGCCTGCCGTAAACGAAGTGGCCGCCGATATTCCGGATTCGCCGATAGCGAGCAATGCCGACCAGGACTCCAGGGCCGCGATCGGGACAGCCACCCCCGAGGCCACCACGGCGGGCACCGACGGGTTTGCCTCCCCCGGCAGCACCGGCGCACCAGACGCCAACCAGCTACCGCAAGCGCAGGACAGCCTGCTGGCCGACGCTTTGTCGGGACCGAGCCGCTGGTGGGCGCTGCTGAGCTTCTTCGGATTCGGCCTGTTGCTGGCATTTACGCCTTGCGTGCTGCCGATGATCCCGATCCTGTCGGGACTGATTGCCGGCGCATCCGCCGGCCACGACAAGGGGCTGGGTGCCGGGCGCGCATTCGGGTTGTCCTTCGTTTACGTGTTCTCCAGCGCGCTGGTGTTCACGGTCGCCGGCGTGGTGGCGGGGCTGGTGGGCGCGAACGTGCAGATTGCCTTCCAGAACCCGTGGGCATTGGGGACGTTCGCCCTGCTGTTTGTTGCCCTGGCACTGTCCAGCTTCGGTCTGTACGAGCTGCAGCTGCCGTCGGGCCTGCGCAATCGGCTGGGCTCGCTGGCCGACCATCAGCGCGGTGGCTCACTGGCCGGCGTGGCCGTGATGGGCGCGCTGTCGGCGCTGATCGTCGGCCCCTGTGTGGCACCGCCACTGGCCGCAGCCGTGCTCTACATCGGCCAGACCCAGGACCCGGTATTTGGTGGCGCCGCGTTGTTCCTGCTGGCGATGGGCATGGGCGTGCCGCTACTGGCGTTCGGCGTCGCCGCCGGCAAGGGACTGCCGACCAGCGGGCCGTGGATGGTCGCGGTGCAGCGCGCGTTCGGCTTCGTGTTCCTGGGTTTGGCAATATGGATGTTGTCGCGGGTGCTGCCCGACTCGTGGACGCTGGCGCTGTGGGGCTTGCTGTTGATTGCAGCGGCGGCGTCGCTGGCACTGGCGGCCACCAAACCCGCCGCCCGCGACGTGCTGCGCGTGCTGGGCTGGACCGCCGCCATCGCACTGGGCGTGGTCGGGGCGAGCCAGCTGGTCGGATCGCTGGCCGGCAGCAGCGACCCGCTGCGTCCGCTGGACGGTCTGGCCTCGGGCACGGCGACTGAATCGCGCGAGCTGCCATTCCGTCCCATCAAGTCCGTGGCCGACCTGGAACGTGAGGTCGCGGCCGCACGCGATGCCGGCCAACCGCTGCTGCTGGATTTCTATGCCGATTGGTGCGTGGCCTGCAAGGAGATGGAGAAGTACACCTTCCCCGAGCCGCAAGTGCACACTGCGCTGGATGGTTTCGTCCTGCTCAAGGCCGATGTCACCGCCAACGACGCCACGGACCAGGCGCTGATGAAGGCGCTTGGCATCATCGGCCCGCCGGCCACGTTGTACTACGTCGACGGTGCCGAGATACGCGAATTGCGACTGTTCGGTTTCGAAAAAGCCGGCAAGTTCGCCGAACGCGCGCAATACGCACGCAGCTCGATGGGAGCTGGAGCATGAAGTCCGGCACCCGGATCGTGTTGGTCGCGGTGGCCGCCGGCGTCGTGGGCGCCGCTGCCGGATTGTGGTTCAACGGTTCCGATCCATTGTTGCGCAGTGATCTCGGCCAGCGCGCCCTGCACCAGGCGATCTCGGCCACTGCACCGCCCGCGCCGGCCGGGCTTGCAGTCGCCGAGCGCGGCGAGACGATACCGACCCTGCACCTGCCGGATCTGGACGGCCGCATCATCGAATTGCCAGCGGCGCACCTCGGTCGTCCCCAGTTGATCAACTTCTGGGCCAGTTGGTGTGGCCCGTGCATCGAGGAGATGCCGGAGCTGGACCGCTTTGCCACCAGTCAGGCCACTGATGGGACGCAGGTCATCGGCATCGCACTGGACGATGCGGACGCCGTGGACGCGTTCCTGCAGAAGATCCCGGTGAGTTATCCGATCCTGATCGATGCCGCCGGACCGGCCGATTCCGGCGTGCAGTTGGGCAATCTGCGAGGCGTGCTGCCATATACGGTCCTGCTGGATGGCCAGGGTCGGCTGGTCAAGCAGAAGATCGGCCCGTTTCAATCCGGCGAGATTGATCACTGGGTACGCCAATAACCGCCGGGACAGCGGCGTTCCCGGACCCTGACATTTTTCAAACAGCCGCTTAATTTGCGACAACTTCGGCGAAACAACTGCGAACTTCTGGACAGCTGCCCCGCGCTCCGCCACACTGCCGACCTTTCCGATAGCCGGCCCAACATGGCGAAATTGCTGCTCCTGCATGGCCCCAACCTCAATTTGCTTGGCGAGCGCGAGCCGGCCATCTACGGCAGTGCCACCCTGGCCGAGATCGATTCCCGCTTGCGCGCCACCGCCATGGCCGCGGGTCATCAACTCGACAGCCTGCAGTCCAATGCCGAGCACGAACTGGTCGAACGGGTGCAAGTGGCACGCAGTGATGGCACCGCGCTGATCCTGCTCAACCCGGCCGCCTTCACTCATACCAGCGTAGCCCTGCGCGATGCACTCGCCGCCGTTGGGATACCTTTTTACGAAATTCATTTGTCGAACCCGCACGCCCGTGAGCCGTTCCGCGCCCACAGTTACTTCAGCGACCTGGCACTGGGCGTGGTCGCCGGCTTCGGTGCCGACAGCTACCGTTACGCCCTCGATGCCGCCCTGTTGCGGCTAGCGGCCGCCTGACCCCCAGGCACACCGACCATTCATTCCGTCGCCTCGGCGGCACCCGATCAAACACCAAGAGGGCCCACCATGGACCTGCGAAAAATCAAGAAACTGATCGACCTGCTGGAAGAGTCCAACCTGGCCGAGATCGAGATCAAGGAAGGTGAGGAATCCGTCCGTTTGGCGCGCACGCCGCGCGGCGGCTTTCCGACGGTTGCACCAGCGTATGCGCCGATGGCGGCTCCCTTGCCGCCGATGCCGATGGCCTCGCCAGTGGATGCCGCCACCGGCGGCAGCAAACCGGCCGACAGCGACGCCGGATCGGCGCCGGGGCAGGCGTTACCCGAGGGTCACGTCGTGCGCGCGCCGATGGTCGGTACGTTCTACTCGTCTCCGGCACCGGACAAGCCGCCGTTCGTCACCGTCGGCCAGACCGTGGCCGCCGGCGACACGATCGGCATCATCGAAGCGATGAAGATGTTCAACCCGATCGAGGCCGACGCCTCCGGGACCGTGCTCAAGGTCGTGGCCGAGAGCGGCCAGCCGGTCGAGTTCGACCAGCCCCTGTTCGTGATCGGCTGAGGCCGCGGCGATGCTGGACAAAGTCGTCATCGCCAACCGGGGCGAAATCGCGCTGCGCATCCTGCGTGCCTGCCACGCATTGGGCATCCACACGGTCGCGGTGCATTCCACCGTCGATCGCAACCTCAAGCACGTTGCCATGGCCGACGAGTCGGTCTGCATCGGCCCGGCGCCGTCGACCGACAGCTACCTCAACATGGCCTCCCTGATCGCCGCGGCCGAAGTCACCGACGCCCAGGCGATCCATCCCGGCTACGGTTTTTTGGCCGAGAACGCGGATTTCGCCGAACGCGTGGAGGAGTCGGGCTTCATCTTCATCGGCCCCAAGGCCGAGACCATCCGCCTGATGGGCGACAAGGTCGAGGCGATCCGGGCCATGAAAGAAGCCGGCGTGCCGTGCGTGCCGGGCAGTGGCGGTCCGCTGGGCGATGAGCCGCAGGCCAACATCAAGATCGCCCGCGAGATCGGCTACCCGGTGATCGTCAAGGCCTCCGGCGGCGGCGGCGGGCGCGGCATGCGCGTGGTCCACACCGAAGCCGCACTGGTCACCGCGATCCAGACCACCAAGGCCGAGGCCAAGGCCGCGTTCGGCAACGACATGGTCTACATGGAGAAGTTCCTGGAGAACCCGCGCCACGTGGAGATCCAGGTTCTTGCCGACGGTCAGGGCAACGCAATCCACCTGGGCGAACGCGACTGCTCGATGCAGCGCCGTCACCAGAAGGTGGTCGAGGAAGCGCCGGCGCCCGGCATCAGCGACCAGCAGCGCGCCGACATCGGCCAGGTCTGCGTCGATGCATGCATCCGCATCGGCTACCGCGGCGCGGGCACGTTCGAGTTCCTGTACGAGGACGGCCGGTTCTACTTCATCGAGATGAACACCCGCATCCAGGTCGAGCACCCGGTCACCGAGATGATCACCGGCATCGACCTGATCCGCGAGCAGCTGATGATCGCCAGCGGTCAAAAATTGAGCATCAAGCAGGAAGACATCGTGGTCAACGGCCACTCGATCGAGTGCCGGATCAATGCCGAGGATCCGGAAACCTTCATGCCCAGCCCCGGCCTGATCCAGGAGTTCCACGCCCCGGGCGGCCCGGGCGTGCGCGTGGACAGCCATATCTATGCCGGCTACCGCGTGCCACCGAACTACGACTCGATGATCGGCAAGCTGATCGTGCACGGCCCCGACCGCGAAACCGCGATCGCCCGCATGCGCGTGGCACTCAGCGAGATGGTGATCGACGGCATCAAGACCAACATCCCGCTGCACCAGCGCATCCTGGCTGATGTCGGCTTCCAGCAGGGTGGGCAGAACATCCATTACCTGGAAAAGCGGCTGAAGGAGCAGAAGGAAAAATCGCTCTCGATCGTCTGACCGGGCTGTCGGCCCAGCGGGCTATCGCGGCTCGCCGGCCTCTCCCGGTGCCGGCCGCTGCGTCCCCGCGACCGGCTGCACGCCGTCGCTCGAGGACACACTGACCACGGTCACGTACTCGCTTGAACCGTCGGGCCAGACCACCTTGAAGGTGCTGCCGGTCGGCAGCGCGGAAAACGGCGCGCCGCTGCCGGCCCGGTAAGCAGCGGCCACCTGCGCGGCTCCCGCCATCCGTTTGTCCAGCGGCGAATGGATCGAGGTCACGGCCACGGCCGACATCTCGCGGTAATCCTGTCCCAGCACGTCGATCATGACCCCGGTGGCGGCGACGGAGTACGCCGCGAGCAACAACGTCCAGAACATCATCTTGATCCTGCGCACGGTGGCTTCCTTCTTCATTTCGGCACCTTCTCCTCGCCTGTCAGCGAGTTGACCATTTCATTCACCACGTCCGCCCCCTGTCGCGGAACTGCAGCATCGAAGACAAAACTACGGAAATCCTGACCGGGATTCCGCGAACAGATCCCACCATTGGCGCACTGCGACGTCATCAACGTGCTACCGGCGCTGCAATCCATTCCCAGCTCGCACGCAGCGACCTTCCAGGCCACCTCCGCCAGCTGCGTGCCCGCCACCTGTCCGGCGAAGGCCTGCTGGCCGCTGGCACGGATGCCCATCGCCGGCGACAGCGCGGCAAACGATTCCGGGTCACGGGAGCGCTGCACCCGCTCGACCAGGTCATGCTTGTACGCGTCGCTCGTGTCGAGCGGCTCGCCCACCGCCAGCAGGGCTGCCTCCGCGGCGAGGCTGCCGGCCTCGGCCGCCTCGGTTGTCCGCACGAGGATCGCCGCATAGGACAGGTCATCGCGCGGCACGAACCGGGCACAACGCCCACTTGTTCGGGTTCGGGCGGCGACCACCGCTTCGGAGCTCCGCAGTTGCATCTCGCCGATCGCCTGCGTGTCACGGGCATAGTCTGCCGGTGCCATCGCATAAGCCGAACAGTATTCGTGGACCCGACTCAGCATCCAGGTCGCTTCCGGATCCCCGGCCCGCACGGCGGGAGCCAGGGTGTTGGCATAGGTATACAGGTCTGGCGCGCTTTCAAGTCCCGCGCGGCGGCCGGACTTGCCGGGTAACGTGGCTCGGTGCGTCTGACGACGCAGGTCGAGGGTGACGTGATCGGCTGAGGCTCGCTGCGCATTCGCGGGTACCGGAACCGCGATATCGGCCTCGACCGGTCCCGGGCCGGTGGAGGCGATCGTGCCTTCCCCGCCTGGATACGCCAGAACCGCCGCCAGCAACAGCAACGACGCCAGACAGAGCAGGAGCAGTTGGCGAGGTATTGCTGGCAATGGAACGGCGACTCCCAAGGTTCGGCCCGGCGCCATCATAAATCAAACCCCGATCGGCCGGTTGCCTGCGTCCGCACTACGCCCCAACATGCAATGCCCCACACCCACTCCGCCGGCATGCCTTTCCTCGAACTCACCCTGCCCTGCACCGAGGCCGACCAGCCGCGCCATGAGCGCGCGCTGGAAAGCGTCGGCGCACTCGCGGTCACCTTGACCGATGCCAACGCCGACGCGCCCGACGAGCAGGCGATCTTCGAACCGGGCGTCGGCAAGACGCCGCTTTGGGGCGAAATGTCGCTGACGGCGCTGTTCGAAGGCGATGCCTTGCCGGAGTTGTTGCTGCATGCGCTGTCGGCCGCCGACGAAGGCATCGACTGGTCGCGCGCAACGTTCCGCGAGGTCGCCGACCAGGACTGGGAGCGCGCGTGGATGGACCAGTACGAGCCGCTGAAGTTCGGTCAGCGCACCTGGATCGTGCCGTGGAACCACGATCTCCCCGACGGCGCGGATGCGGCCAACGCTGCAGTGGTGCGGCTTGATCCCGGTCTGGCATTCGGCTCCGGCACCCACCCGACCACCGCGCTTTGCCTGCAATGGCTGGACGGGCTCGCCAGCGACGGCGTGTTGCCCGGCGCGAGCGTCCTGGACTTCGGTTGCGGTTCCGGCATCCTCGCGCTTGCCGCGCTGAAGCTCGGCGCCTCGCGGGCGACCGGGGTCGACAACGACCCCCAGGCGCTGACGGCCACCGCCGACAATGCCCACCGCAACGGGGTGGAACCACACCTGGTGGTGTACCTGCCAGAAGATGAGCCTGCCGGGATCTGCTACCCGGTGGTAGTCGCCAACATTCTTGCCACCGCGCTGATCACCCTGGCCGACGTGCTCGCCGCGCGAGTTACGCCGGGCGGCCACATCGCTCTGTCGGGCATCCTCGCCGGACAAGAGAACGAGGTCCTGGCCCGCTATGAGGCGGACTTCGAGCAACTGCAGGTTGCGCAGCACGAAGACTGGATCCGGATCAGCGGCGTCCGGCGCCGCTGATCCGACGGACAAACTATGGCCATGGTCATACTGATGCGCCGGTCTCGCCGTTCGCCAGACCGTCCGCAAGCCAGTGCGGAAGCCGGCTTGCCCGTCGGTGTCGGCTAGACTGCGCCGATGTTCGTTCCGTGCCCACACTGTGGCTTCCTGGTTGCACTGATCGTCTCTGGCGCCGGTGCGCCGCAGCGTTGTCCACGTTGCCAGACTGAATTGCGAAGTGAAGCCCACTCGACCAGTCCCCCTCCAAGCGGCCCTGTCGCGCCGGCAACCAAAGCCTCCTCCCTGACCGCATCAAAAGCGCCAGCCGACACCGTTTCGATGCGCACTGGGCGTGGTCGCACAAAGCGGGGCATTCCCAGCTTTGCACGCATCGCCTCACGGTCCCGGGCTACTGGTCCTCGTTGGCCAAAAGTGCTGGGCGTGTCCGCGCTGGGTCTGTTACTGGTAGCGCAACTGGTACTGGCGCAACGCAACGAGCTCGCCGCCAACGAGCGCTGGCGCCCGATGATCGGCGCCATCTGTACCGCGCTGTGGTGTGAATTGCCCGCCTGGCACGAGCCGGGCGCATACACCATGCTGGCTCGCAGCGTGCAGCCGGCCCCCGGCAAGAACGGCGTACTCCGCGTCCGGGCCAGCTTCCGCAACGACGCGCGCTGGCCACAACCATGGCCCGCACTGGTACTGAACCTGTCGGACATCAACGGGCAGCCCGTCGTCGCGCGCGTGTTCGACGCGTCGGAGTACCCGCATCCGGGTTCAGGCGGTGCCCGCAGTGAGCTGGCGCCGGGCCAGAGCGCCAGCGTCGAATTCGAGATCATCGAACCGGCCGTGCCGGTCGTCGCGTTTGCATTCGACTTCCGCTGATGCGGAGAAAATCGATATGTTGCAGGGCAATCGCACGTTAGACTCCTAGGCCGTCGTCGTCTCGCGCCTCGCGATGGAAACACACGATGACGGACGCCACACGCTTTGGGGGACACCATTGAACGCTGCAAGCCGTACCGACTCTTCCCGTCCCGGGCCACGGGTGCCGCTGCGTGATCACGTCGCCACGTCGATCCGCCGCTACCTAGGGGACCTGGACGGTTGCGACGACAACGGCGATCTGTATGAGATCGCGCTGCGCGAGCTGGAAATCCCGCTGTTCGCCGAAGTGCTCGGCCATTGCGACGGCAACCAGAGCCGCGCCGCGGCGATGCTGGGTATCCATCGCGCGACCCTGCGCAAGAAACTGCGTGAGTACGGGCTGGCCTGATTTGGCCTGATACCCGCTGACGCTAGACACGCTGACCCCTCGTCCAGCACTGCTGCCGGCAAGAGCGCAACCGGCCAGACCAGTCGGGTGCCGGCCGGTATAATTGGCGGCTTTCCCGACCAAAGCCTGCCGCCATGACCTCAACCTCCACGCCCGGCCCGGTGACCCACCATCCGGTCAAGATTCGCCGTGCCCTGTTGTCTGTTTCCGACAAGACCGGGCTGATCGAGCTGGCTCGCGCCCTCGTCGGTCATGGCGTCGAATTGCTGTCGACCGGCGGCACCGCGAAGGCGATCCGCGACGCCGGCCTGACGGTCAGGGACGTCAGCGATGCCACCGGTTTCCCGGAGATGATGGATGGCCGGGTCAAGACGCTGCACCCGGTCGTGCATGGCGGCCTGCTGGGCCGCGCCGGGACCGATGATGCGGTGATGGCCGAACACGGCATCGATGCGATCGACCTGCTGGTGCTGAACCTGTATCCGTTCGAGCGGGTCTCGGCCGACCCGGACAGCTCGATGGAACAGATCATCGAGAACATCGACATCGGTGGCCCGGCGATGTTGCGCTCGGCGGCGAAAAACTTCGCCCGCGTCGCAGTGGCGACTGATCCTGCACAGTACGCATCGTTGGCCGAGGAGTTGGCGAGCAGCGACGGTGCGCTGTCGGCGCAGACACGTTTCGCGCTCTCGGTCACCGCGTTCAACCGCGTCGCCTTCTACGACGCCTGCATCAGCAACTACCTGTCATCGCTCAACGACGACGGCAGCCGCGCCCTGTTCCCGGCGCAGAGCAACAGCAGCTTTGTCAAAGTCATGGACCTGCGCTACGGCGAGAACCCCCACCAGTCGGGCGCGTTCTACCGCGACCTGTGGCCGGTGCCGGGCACGCTGGCCACTTTCACCCAGTTGCAGGGCAAGGCGCTGAGCTACAACAACCTCGCCGATGCCGATGCCGCGTGGGAATGCGTGCGCCAGTTCGACGCTCCGGCCTGCGTGATCGTGAAGCACGCCAACCCCTGCGGCGTGGCGGTGGCGGCAAACAACGGCGACGCCTATGAGGCCGCCTTCGCGACCGATCCAACTTCTGCGTTCGGCGGCATCATCGCCTTCAACCAGACGCTCGACGAGGCAACCGCGAAGGCCATCCTGGACCGCCAGTTTGTCGAAGTCCTGATCGCACCCGACTACGAGCCGGCGGCGCTGGATTACTGCAACAAGAAGGCCAACGTCCGCGTATTGAAAATTCCTCACGGCGACGGTCGCAACAACATCGACGTCAAGCGTGTCGGCTCCGGCCTGTTGATGCAGACCAGCGACATTCGCGAGGTGACGCGCGACGAGCTCAAAGTGGTCACCCAACTGGCCCCGACCGACGCCCAGCTGGCTGACCTGATGTTTGCCTGGCGGATCGCCAAGTTCGTCAAATCCAACGCCATCGTCTACGCCCGCGACCAGCGCAGTATCGGCATCGGCGCCGGCCAGATGAGCCGCGTGGTATCGGCGAAGATCGCCGGATTGAAAGCCGAAGAAGCCAGTTTGAGCGTGCCCGGCTCGGTAATGGCCAGCGACGCCTTCTTCCCCTTCCGCGACGGCATCGACGCCGCCGCGGCCGCCGGCATCAAGGCCGTGATCCAGCCCGGCGGCTCGATGCGCGACAAGGAAACCATAGCCGCCGCCGACGAGCACGGCATCGCCATGGTGTTCACCGGCGTGCGGCACTTCCGGCACTGATAGAGCTTTTCTGCGGAAGTTGTCGGAGGCTGTCGGAGGCCGACATAACGCTGGCTCAAGCGCAGCCAGCAGCTGTGGCTGGCGCTGGCGCCGCCGAGGCCGACGCCTACCAGAGCGCTCGGATGGCCCGCGAACAGCGCCATCCGATGATCATCAATGGTTCGTCGGCCGCCCCCGATACGCCAGAGATCAGCCAATTACGCCACTTGGGAGTTCGACTCCACTCCTGTGCGCCGCGTCAGCCGCGTATCGTTGCCGCGATAGTGCACCCGCCAACGCAGATAACCTTCCGGCTCCCAGGAACCCGGCGGATCAATGCCCATGATCTTACTGTCGAATGGTCGGAACCCTGCGAACGAATCATGGGCGTAATCGGCGTAGAGGGTCGCCGAGGCCGGCGGCGTTGGAGGTGCCGACTTGATCCGCTGAAGAACCGCCGTTGCCTCGGGCGCCAGGCAGTCATAGTCACGAGCAATGACGTGGCGCGCCAGGATGCCAAAGCCTGGAATGGTCCCCAACAGTGATTCCGCCGCGCGTGTTCCTGCTGACGGCGGATTTTCCAGCGCATGGATATCGGCAAGCAAGGTGGCGTTGGCGCCATGTAGGTCATCGCGATCCCTCGCTGATGCGCGCTCAAACGCGGGCAACCGCCCGTAACGGTGGCGCGCCTGATACCGCCAGGCCAGGTACGGCAGCAGCCATTCGCGCAACGGCTTGCTGCCGCTGTTCTCTGCTCGCCAGCCGTCGTAAGCCGCCTGCAGCTCCGGAGCGATTTGGTAGGGGTCGTACAGTCCCTGCACGGCCAGTGTCTTGTCCAGCGGCACGCGTGCGGCGCGCGCGGCGTCGTACATGTGGTTGAGCGGTATCTGCGCCAGCTTCTCGGCATTGTCCGACCGCGGCCCGCGTCCCTGCTCCTGCGGCGTATAGCCGCCGCCGACGTCCGAATGCATGCCCGGAAACACGAACTGGCGACAATTGGACGGCAACGCGCCCGATGGCGCAAGCACCTCATCCACCGGGAACGAGCCGCGGTTCTCGTGGGCGGCGATGTAGTGTTCGCAATGCCCGGCCCGCCGGGGTATCCGCAGGTGCTCGGCGTCGGCCCAGTCCATGTGCCCATCGGTGAACGGCGTCGCTGAGGTCGGCACTCCGACCGAGGCGACGGTATCGAAAAGGCCGACGAAGCGGATATGCGCCTGCACCCCGAACAGCCGGTTGCCCTGGAACAGCTCGTCCAGCCAATGGCAGAACACCCGTGCCTCGGCGGCACCGCGCGAGAAGCCGAAGACGTCGATGAAGACCTCGACCAGTTTGGGCTTGTCGGTCCGGGCAATTTTTTCCGCCAGCAGTGCGCCCTGGCTTTGGAGGAATGGGCGACGCGCGCCGAGCCCGCTGGGCCAGTCGCTGAGCAGGCCGCCGCTGGTCATGCCCAATGGCCGCAACACAAGGCGATGGCGCTCGGGCATGCTGGGCTCCCGCCCTAGGCCGCAGAGGGCTTCGACGACGGCGGGTTGGAACATGGGGCGGTCACGCTCGATGACTCGGTGCATCGCGTTCAAGACCTGCAGCAGGCCGAACACAATGCGGCCCTCGCCGCCACCACCGAAACCCATCCCGAGATCCGCCGGCTCATGCTCACCGATCTCCGAAAACGGGGTGCCGACGCCGGGCACGTAGCTTCGGAAGAGGCCAGCCGTTGGATTATCCGGATAAGCCGCCCAGAGCCGGAACACATTACTGTCTTTCCGTCGTGCTTCCTGGTTACCGACGGTGCCGGGTTCCACCCAGCGGGCGTTGTTGCCGGTACCGTCAAAGAACAGCCCGATGTTGATCCGGACCTCGCATTGGTCGGCGCGGCAATCGCGTACCGGGCGCAATGCTCGGATGCCGCCGACATCGCCCGGGTGCGTAGCGTTAATCGACATAGTCCACGTCTCCTTCCTTGTGCTGCGTGGGGGCCACGCTGCGATCCTTGCCTTGGCAGGTTTGCTCCAACGGGTACTCGTGCCACGGATCCTTCTGCGGGATCGGAATCTTGATCGGGTAGACCGATTCCGGATGCAGCGCCCCTGCAGGACCATCGGTGGAAGACACGACCCGGACGGAGCCATCAGCAAAAAAATGCACGTAGAGCGCTCCGATCTCCTCGTAACGCTCCACCGGCACATGCGCGACGTACTCGTCGGCCTTGCAGTCACGGAAGTTGGTCACGCCCCAGTTGATCCGCACCATCATGTCCGGACGCCACTTGCCGGGCAGTCGCATGCAGCACATCATGCTGCCTCCTTTCCCAGCACTGCCACCGCCCTTTCCATCGACAGCGAAAGATTGCACCGCGAGATGGCCGGCCAAATGGTCGATGCCGGTCAGGGTCGTCGCCACGGTGTAACTCTCTTCCTCGGCCTGCCCGGGCATGGCATCGCAGGCACTCAGCGTCAGGCAGAGCAGCGCAGCCAGGATGGCGCGAACACGATATCGGCGATCCGGAGCGTGGCGTGGCGTCATGGTGCAGTCTCCATCGGGCTCTCCCAGTTGTATAACGCGTCGGTATCGCCACCCCGCGAGAAGGTTTGGTCCACAAGATCGGCAAACGACGGATCGTCCAGCGCTTTTCCGCTGCTGCGCACGGCCGCGTTGGCCACGGCCAGGCGCCAGGGGAACGAGCGCATCCTGCGTTGCTCCAGGAAATCCAGTGCGCCGGCAACCCAGCCATGTCGCTGGCTGTCGTCGCCGCGCTCGGTCAGGGCGGGTTCGTCGGCGAGTACCTCGGCAAGCAGCTGATCGGGTGCGGCCAGGCGGAATAGCTGCCGCTGTTGCGCCTGATCCAGGTGAAGCGGCGTTTGACCCGGCGCTACGTCCGGCCTCTGAAGTACGCGTGAGCGCCCACTGCGGTCGCGGTGGCTCCACTGCTCAACCGGACCAAACAGCGCTGAAAGTTGCGCCGCGCTCAACACCTGCACCACCATCGAGAACGCACGGGTGTCGGCGTAACGCAGGAAGTGTTGCGAGTACTCGTTGAGGTGCAGGTAACGCATCGCCACCAAGTGCCTGCCGAGCGACTCCAACGAGGCGGGCGACGTAAGCTCTGCAAGGGCATGGCGCGGTTTGCGAGCGTCGTTGAGCGCCGCGACCAACGACGGATCGGTCGCATCGTGCTCGACCAGCATCGGTCCGGTCCGGGCTGCCGTTTCGCCGAGGTCGGCGTAAACCCGTACCGCGGGGGCACCTTCAAGCTGGGTGTGCTCCTCGTCGCGCAGCTGCACACCGTCGAACAGGTAGTAGTGGCTCATGGCGTCAAAGCTGCCCATCGGCAGGAACCAGTGGAGCACCCGCCGCCGCGGCCCGTAAGAAGCAACTGAGACAAAACTCGGACTCGCCGAACGCCGGCAACGGATAGTTGATGTTGGCCGGCCCCACAAACGATTTCTTCCCCGCATGGACGGTGATATTGCCGGGGCAGGTGACGCTGATATTGCCGCCTTCGATGGTGATGCTGGCGCCGCCTTCGGTGGCCAGGTGGATGGTCTTGCCGGCGGCCAGTTCGACTTCGGCGTTGGCGCTGATGACCTTGAGCTGGTCTTTCGACTGCAACTTGAGCTGGTCGTGTTGGGCTTGCAGGTCCAGTTCGCCTTCGGCGGTGACCAGGGCCAGAGCCTGCCCCGGACTTGATCCGGGGGTGTGGGCGGCTCCGGCCAACCAGCCGATGGCCTGGCCTGCATGGATGCGCAGGTCGCCGGCAATGGCGGCATTGCTGGCCTGGCCGCTGGCGATGGTCAGGGTCTCACCGACGCTCCAGTGCAGGCTCTGGCCGGCAACCAGGCCGATCCCGGCCGGGGCGGTCAGGCCGAGGATGGCGTCGCCGCTGTGCGGGACGCGGTTCTTGTCGGCATTGGGCTTGCGGTTGCGGGCGTCGGCTTCGCCGGCGGCGAACGCGCTGCCGTCGACGACGGTCTTGGCGCTGGTCAGCAACGCCTTGAGCGGCGACTGGTCATCGATCAGTCGCGACTGGCCGGGTTTCGCCTCGCCTTGATGAGCAGCCAATTGGACGGTCTGGTGGGTGCCGGCGATGTCGCTGAAGGCCTGGCCCAGCTGTTCGGCCTGCCGGAGCAAGGCAGTGGCGGCTACTTGCTCGCCGGCCGGGGCGTCGGGGCCGTTGTTGGCATAGGCGCTGACCCACAGGCCGCGCTGGCCGCGGATCGCGCCCCACTGGTCGGTGCGCAGCTCGAAACCCTCGCCGCGAAAGCTGCCACGGTAGTTATCGGCCTGGTGGATCAGGTGACCGAGGTTGAGCTCGGTCGCGCCTTGGGTGGTCACCAGTTGCAGCCGCAGTTGGCCGTCGCTGTCGTCGAACACCAAGCGGTTGTGGCCGCTACCCCCAAACTCTTTGGACTTGAACCCCGACAGCGCCGCCGGGTTGCGGTGGCCGTCTTTGTCGCCGCTCATGCCGTGCCAGGCCGGGGCGTTGCCACCGGCGAGGTTGGACTGGGCGCTGGGGCGATGGTCGCGGGCGTCGCCGTAAGTGTCGGTGTTGGACTCGGCCTCTTGACCACCCGGCGTCGCCGGGATGCCGGCCTCACCCTGGCCGTTGTAGAGGCCGCCGACGATCACCGGGCGGTCGATGTCGCCGTCCAGGAAGCCGACCAGCACTTCCTGGCCGATCCGTGGCAGGAATTGGCTGCCGACACCCGGGCCGGCGTAACGCTGACTCACGCGCAGCCAGCAGCTGTGGCTGGCGCTGGCGCCGTCGGCATCCTGCTGCCAGTGGAAGCGCACCCTGATCCGGCCCAGCGAGTCGCTGTGCAACTCGCCGGCGCTGGCACCATCTGCTCCAACCACGATTGCGCTCTGGTAGCCCGGCGCGGTCGGCCGCGGGTTCAAGCGGGCACCGGTATCGTCGGTCAGGATCGGCCGCCACGACAGGTCGCGCGGCACTGCGGTGAAGGCGTTGCCGTAGCCGACAGCTTCGGCCCGCGCTTGCACCGCAGCCCAGGTGGTGCGGGACAGGTCGGCGACCGAACTGGCACCGGCGTCGCCGAACAGGCGGGCGGCGCTGTCGCGGACGGTGTCGGGCAGGTTATTGATGCCGGCCTGGTGCACGGCGACCAGCAGCAGCTCGTCGGGCGTCGCCTCGCCGTCGGTAGGTGCGTCGATGACGGCGAACCACTGGCCGGCGCGAAAGCTGCGCACGCTGGACTGGCCTAACCACTGGGTGGCCTGGGCGGCGCGGGCCTGGCCGATCAGTTCGGCGTAGCGGCTGGCCTCGGTCTGGTTGGCAAAGGCGTAAGCGCCGGACGGGTCGTAGTCCTCCAACATTGCCGCGCTATCGGATGCCGCGCCCAGTGGAAGGCTGGCGCTGAGGCTGTGGCTCTTGTAGTCGTCGCTGAGCAGGGTCAGTACGGTCGACTCAACGCCGTGTGCGACCCCAAGCGCCTGGATGGTGTCGCTCGATTCAGTGGCATCGCTGCGGTGGAAACGGATGCCGTTGCCGGCCTCGGCAGTGGCGTCCTGCAAGCCCTGCCCGCTCGCCGCGAACACCACCATGGCGTGGCCACCGGGAGCGTCGGCGGATTCTTCCAGCCGCCAACCCAGACCCTCCTCGGCCAACAGACGGCTGATGAAGTCGAAGTCGCTTTCGCGGTACTGGCAGCAATAGCTGCGGGGGCGTACGTCGTTGAGGAACGGGCCGACCTCGTCGCCGACCTGCCACGCCGCCAGCGGCGCGTAGTCGGCGAACACCGCCTCGACGATCTCGATCACGGTCTTGTCCTGGAACACCCGGCTGTGCCGGCCCTGACTCAGCAACCACGTCCACGACACCAGGCACAGGCGGTAGCGGGCGAGGCCGCCGTCGGACCCGACGCACATGGCCTCGCGAACCAGGCCGTTGCGCGGCAGACGAGTGCCATCGGCGCTGCGGGTCAGCAGGGTCGCGCGCTTGCCGAGCAGGTCATCCAGCGGCAACTGGGCGTCGGTCGACAGCAGGTCGACCCACCATTCATAACCCGAAGACAGCGACTCCCAACCCTGCCAGCGCTCGACGGTGAGCACGCCGGCGGCCAGGCCGTCGAGTTCAAATGCATATAGCCGATCTGCATCGGTGTACCGGGCCAACCCCGCCAGTACCGATTGCACCGCATCCATGATGTTCACGCCCGTCGCTCCTTGACCGGGGCGCTGCCCCGACACGTCCTGTGTGGATGGCGCAATCCTACCTCATGGACGGGACGGAGATTCTGTTATCTGGCTATGCGGTCCCGGCACGCATCGCTACCCGCGATCCTTCCAGATCTCATGATCCACGCCATCACCGAGCTCGGGATAATCGGCGATGTGGAATACCGGCGACTTGCCGGCGTCGAGCTGCCGGTCGTAATCGCGGGTCAACTTGACCACCACGCCCGACAACCCCAGCAGCGCGACCAGGTTGAGCGTCGCCATCATTGCCATCGCCGCGTCGGCCGCGTTCCAGACCAGTTGCACCTTCGAGTACACACCCCACACGATCACCCCGAGCGCGGCGACCCGCAGCACGAACAGCCCGCGATCACCGCCACCGAGATACAACAAGCCACTTTCCGCATATGCGTAGTTGCCCAGGATCGTGGTGAACGCGAAGAAAAACAGTGCGATCGCCGCAAACCAGCTGCCCCCTTGGCCGAAGAACACCACCAGCGCGTTCTGGGTGATCACCACCCCGTCGCCACCGTCGGCCAGCACGCCCGACAACAGGATCATCAGCCCGGTCGCGGTGCAGATCAGCAACGTGTCGATGAACACCCCTAGCGACTGCACCAGTCCCTGGCTGGCCGGATGGTGTGGCACCGGGGTCGCGGCGGCGGCAATGTTGGGCGCGCTGCCCATGCCGGCCTCGTTCGAGTACAGCCCGCGCTTGACGCCGTTGAGCATCGCCGCGGTCAGCCCACCCATCAGTCCGCCGGCCGCAGGCTCCAGGCCGAATGCGCTGCGCACTACCAGCGCCAACACCGCCGGCACCTCGGTGATGTGGGTGATCACCACCCACCCCGCCAGGCCGAGGTAGGCGATCGCCATGAACGGCACCACCCATTCGGCCACCCGCGCGACCGAGCGCACGCCGCCGAAGATGATCAGCGCGGTCAGCAGCACCAGCCCGGTCGCGATCTGCGCCTGGCTGAAGCCAAACGCCAGGTTCAGCGACTGCGCCATCGCGTTGGCGTGTACGCCACTGAAGATCAGCCCGTAGGAAAACACCAGGCAGACCGAGAACGCCACGCCCAGCCATGGCAACTTCAGCCCTCGTGACATGTAGTAGCCCGGCCCGCCGCGGTACTGGCCGTCCTCATCGCGGACCTTGTACAGCTGCGCCAGCGCGCTCTCGGCATACGCCGTGGCCATGCCGACCACGGCCACCATCCACATCCAGAACAATGCCCCGGGCCCGCCCAGGCTCAGCGCAATCGCGACCCCGGCGAGATTGCCGGTGCCGACCCGAGAGGCCAGGCTGGTGCACAGCGCCTGGAACGGCGAGATGCCGGCAGCGTCACCACCGGTGCCACGACCGATCACATGCAGCATGTGCGGGAACCGGCGCAGCTGCAGGAACTTCAAGCGCACGGTGAAGAACACCCCGACCGCGAGCAGGCCGTACACCAGCACGTAGTTCCACAACACCGTGTTGATCAACTCGATCACCGGCGCCAGTAGCGCCTCGATGCCGCCGAGGATGAACTCCATCGCGATTTCCATTGTTGTCACCGGAGCGAGGGATGCTAGCAGCCGGCAATGCTCCCCCTCCGGTAAAATCTGACAAATCAGCGATCCACCCACAAGGAACACGCAATGAAAATCCTCGTCATCGGCGCTGGCGGTCGCGAACACGCGCTGGCGTGGAAGCTCGCGCAATCACCCCGTGTCACCGAGGTATTGGTAGCCCCCGGCAACGCCGGCACCGCGACCGAGGGCAAGTGCCGCAATGTGGATGTCGCAGCGACCGATATCGATGGCTTGCTGGCATTGGTCGAGCGCGAGGGCGTTGCGGTTACGCTCGTCGGTCCCGAGGCGCCGCTGGTAGCCGGCGTGGTCGACCATTTCCGCGCGGCCGGCCACCGGATTTTCGGCCCCAGCGCCGCAGCCGCGCAGTTGGAAGGCAGCAAGGCATTCGCGAAGGATTTCCTCGCCCGCCACGGTATTCCGACGGCGTTCTACGCGGTGCATACCGAAGTCGACGCGGCGCTGGCCTACGTCCGCGGGAAAGGTGCACCGATCGTGGTCAAGGCCGACGGCCTGGCCGCGGGCAAGGGCGTGATCGTCGCAATGACGCTGGCCGAGGCCGAGGCCGCGATCATCGACATGCTTGACGGCAACGCGTTCGGCGCCGCCGGCGCGCGGGTGGTGATCGAGGAATTCCTCGACGGAGAGGAAGCCAGCTTCATCTCGATCGTCGATGGCACCACCGCGCTGCCGATGGCGACCAGCCAGGACCACAAGCGCGTCGGCGATGGCGACACCGGCCCCAACACCGGCGGCATGGGCGCATATTCGCCGGCGCCGGTAGTGACCGACGAGATCCACGCCCGAGTGATGCGCGAAGTGGTCGAGCCGACCGTGCGCGGCATGGCTGCCGACGGCATCGCGTTCACCGGTTTCCTCTACGCCGGGCTGATGATCGACCAGACCGGTGCCCCCAAGGTGATCGAGTTCAACGTACGCTTCGGCGACCCGGAAACCCAGCCAATCCTGATGCGCCTGCAGTCCGACCTGCTAGAGCTGGTCGAAGCCGCAATCGACGAGCGCCTGCACGAGGTCACTGCGCAATGGGACCCGCGCCCATCGCTGGGCGTGGTGATGGCCGCCGAGAACTACCCCGACACCCCACGCACCGGCGACCCGATCAGCGAACGGGATGTGCCCGATATCGCCGACACAAAAGTCTTCCACGCCGGCACAAAACTTGTCGACGGCCAAGTCGTAACCGCCGGCGGCCGCGTGTTGTGCGTGTGCGCGCTCGGCGACACCGTCGCCGCCGCGCAGGAACACGCTTACGAAGCGGTTGCGAAGATCTCCTGGGAGGGCGAGTTCCATCGCAGCGACATCGGCTGGCGCGCGATCGCCCGCGAGCGTGCCGCGCGCGGATAACTCGCAACCTGCTTTACGTAAGAGCAAAAAGCGTGGGGGATCGAAAACGCAGTGGTCTGCTAGGCTCGCCGCAGATCCCGGGGGCCGCATGTCGAACAACCAGTACGCATTGCTTGGACAACGCCGTTTCCTGCCGTTCTTCGCAACCCAGTCGCTGGGGGCTTTCAACGACAACGTCTACCGCCAGGCGATCATCGGCCTGCTGTTCTGGTTGGGGGTCAGCAGCGAGCAGAAGACGCTGTATACCAACCTGGCGCCGGCGCTGTTCATCCTGCCGTATTTCCTGTTCTCGGCATTGGCCGGACAGATCGCCGAGAAGACCGAGAAGTCGACGCTGATCCGGATCACCACGGCGATGGAGATCGGCATCATGTCCCTGGCGGCGGTCGGCTTCGTGTTGCAAAGCATGACCGTGCTGCTGGTCGCGTTGTTCTGTACCGGCTTGCAGTCGACCCTGTTCGGGCCGGTGAAGTATTCGATCCTGCCGGCGGTGCTGCACCCGCGTGAGTTGACCGGCGGCAACGGGCTGGTCGAGATGGGCACTTCGTTCTCGATCCTGTTGGGGATGATCCTGGGTGGCTCGATCTTCGCCATGGCCGGCGCCAGCGGTCCGTGGGTCGCCGGCGCGGCCGTGATCACGCTGGCGATCATCGGCCACCTGGTCAGCCGGGCGATCCCCAAGGCCGGTGCCGGCGCGCCCGGGCTGAAGATCAACTGGAACCCGATCCCCGAGTCGATTGCCGTGTTGCGTCTGGCCAAGAAGCAGTTGGCGGTGCGCAATGCGGTGCTGGGGGTGTCGTGGTTCTGGTTTGTCGGCACCGTGCTGACCTCGCAACTGCCAACCTACGCCGAGGTCAACCTGGGCGGCTCGGCGACGTTGTACATCTTCGCCCTGGCGTTGTTTTCGGTCGGTACCGGCGTGGGTTCGCTGCTGTGCGAGCGGCTGTCGGCACGGACGGTGGAGATCGGCCTGGTACCGCTGGGCGCATTCGGCATGACAGCCTTCATGCTCGACCTGTACTTCGCCCGTCCCGGCGCGGCGACGGTCAGCGGGCTGGATGTGCTCGGCTTCGTGCAGCAGCCGGGCAGCTGGCGGATCGTGGTCGACCTGCTCGGCATCGGGCTGTTCACCGGCTTCTTCGTGGTGCCGCTGTTCGCGTTGATCCAGAGCCGCACGCCAAAGTCGGAGATGTCGCGGGTGTTCGCCGGGCTCAACATCCAGAACTCGGGTTTCATCGTGTTGGCCGCGGTGCTCGGGCTGGCGCTGCAGCTACCGCCGTTCGAACTGGCGGGCATGCGCGTGCCGATGCCCGACCTGGACATCCCGCAGGTATTCCTGGCCTTGGCGATCGCCAATGCGCTGGTCGCGATCTGGATCTTCACGATCGTGCCCGAGTTCCTGATGCGCTTCCTGAGCTGGGTACTGGTGCGCACCTTGTACCGGCTTCGGGTGCAGGGGATCGACCACATTCCCGACGAGGGCGCGGCGCTGGTGGTGTGCAATCACGTCAGCTACATGGACGCGTTGCTGCTGGCCGCCAGCATCCCGCGGCCGGTGCGTTTCGTCATGTACTACCGGATCTTCAACGTGCCTGTCATGCGCTGGATCTTCCGCACCGCCAAGGCGATCCCGATCGCCGGCGCGAAAGAGAACCCCGAGTTGATGCAGCGCGCGTTCGACGAGATCGACGCGGCGCTTGCGGACGGCCAGGTGGTGGGAATATTTCCCGAAGGCCGGCTGACCAGCGATGGCGAAATTGCCGCGTTCAAGTCGGGGGTGGAGAAGATACTGGAACGACGACAGGTGCCGGTGATCCCGATGGCATTGCGCGGAATGTGGACCAGCATGTGGAGTCGGCACGAAACACGTTTGGGCCGTATGCGTGTGCCGCGGCGCTTCCGCGCCCAGGTCGAAGTGGTGATCGGTAGCCCGCTGGAAGGCGCCCACGTGGATGCGGGAGTGCTGGAGGCGAAGGTGCGTGCGCTACGTGGGGATGCCGCTTAGGCACCCCGGCTCCTTGCCCCCGCTTTGTCGCAAGCTCTAGCTCACGAAGCCGGCAATCACGAACAGCGCCAGCGCGGCGAGCCAGACCAGCAGGCAGCGCCAAACCAGGCTCATCGCATCGTGCAATTCGGGCAGTGCCGCCACGCCCGGCCCGGCCGCATCGGCGTCACCATCGATACCGGCCGCGGGATAATCCAAAGCCGCTCCGTCGGATGCATCTTCGGCCAGCTCACTTCGCACGCTGGCGCGCGCCGCGGCCCCGAGGAATCGGTTATCGAGCCGCGCCGAGGCCCCTCCGCCGGAACGCCATGCGTCCAGCACGCTGTCAAAGTTTCCAACCAGCGCCAATGACAGGGTCACCAACTGTGCGACCGGCCATTCCAGCACGGCCAACCAGGTTCGCGCTCCACGCCGGGTCTGATCCGGCACCCGGGCGGCGATATCGCCCACCGCCGACAGCACGCTCAAGCGATACAGCACCGCGCCAAACGGACCCAGCACCAGGAACCAGAACAGTACGCCGAACCAGCGTCGCACCGCGCTGCGGAATACCGGTTCGACCAAACCCGCTCCATCCACGGGTGCGTCGGTTTCCATGCCCGTCAGATTCGCAATGGCATCCCGGCGGGCGGTCGAATCGGTCGCATCCAGGACTGCGCCGACATCGCGGTCCAGGTCACGTGGCCCCCATGCGTAGAACAGCATGGCAACGCCGAACAGCAGTTCGGCAATACCCGCCAAGCGGCCTTCGAGCGAGAGTTGCAACAGTCCGACGATCAACAGCCCAGGCGCCAGCGCCAACACGATGCCCCAGCGGCTGCGCCAGAAGGTCTGCTCGCCGAAGCGCCCGTTGAGCCAACCAGCCAGGTCGCCATACCAGGCGTGCTGACGTACCGCAGCCGCAAACGACGGCGCGAGATGGCCGAGCACGAGCGCGACGACCGTGGCGATCAGGGCGATGGACATGTTGGCTTCCCTCCCAGCGTCGCTATGGTTGCGACCGAGTGCATTGAGGCCTGATTCTAACGGGGAAACTCCAGCGGGGAAGCCGCTATCGGGATTGCCGACCGGGTGCAGGGTGGCGCATCCGGATCGGCGCGGGTACCGGTATCCGCGTCAGTCGCCCGACGCCGCTTCATCCATGGCGGCCAGCCAGTAATCGATCAGCCAGCGCGAGATCGAGATCGAGGGCGATAGCCGCAGGCCGTCACCGGGTTCGTCATCGCCGGCCAACACGGCGGCCCGGATCTCATCGACACTGAACCAACGCGCATCCTCCAGCTCGTCATCAACCCGTGGCTCATCGGGATGGGCCAGCGCGATGAACCCCAGCATCAGTTGACCGGGGAACGGCCACGGTTGAGACGCCAGATAGCGCGACGCCCGCACCCGGACCGCGGATTCCTCCAGGACCTCGCGCGCAACGGTTTGCTCGAGTGATTCCCCCGGCTCCACGAACCCGGCCAGGACCGAGTAGCGCCGCGGCGCCCAGCCAGCCTGCCGACCGAGCAGCAAGCGCTTGCCATCGGTCACCGCGACGATCACCGCCGGGTCGGTGCGTGGGTAGTGTTCCAGGCCACAGCCGCCGCAGCGGCCCAGCCAGCCGCCACGCGAAAAACCGATCTCACCGCCGCATACGCCGCAATAGCGGTGTCGGGTGCGCCAGTGTTGCAACGCCCGGGCCTGGGCAAACACGCAAGCGTCGAACGCCGGCCACTGGGCGGCCGCGGTACGCAGATCGATGCAATTGGGTGCGTTGGCGGCGGTCAGCGCGGCATCCAGCGCAAACCAGGCGCGACCATCTCCGTCCTTGCCCAGGAAAATCGCCGCACCGGTGCCTCCCGGGCCCTGGCTGAGGTCTTCGCCCAACGGGGCGTACAGCACGCCGTCGGCATCGGCCAGGGCCTGGCCATCATCGGTGAGCAGAATTACCCGTGCGTGCGCCCATAGCGCTGACAGCGCTTCGGGATCATCACGCAGGTGATCGGCGCGGTCGAGCGCTCCAGATGAGGACGGGTCGTCCCGGGTGGGGATGGCTCTTGCCCGGTTCCCGATGGCGTCACCGGTGGCGAATGCACCCGCCTCGACGAATGCGAAAGGCGTGCGGGCGGCACTCACGCGGCGAACGAGGAACCGCAGCCGCAGGTGGTCTTCGCGTTCGGATTGCGGATCACGAACTGGGCGCCATGCAGGCTTTCGGTGTAGTCGACCACCGCGCCCATCAGGTACTGCAGGCTCAGTGGATCCACCAGCAGCGTGGTTCCGTCGGTTTGCACGGCCAGGTCGTCTCCGGCCTGCTCCTCGTCGAACTCGAACCCATACTGGAAGCCCGAGCAACCACCGCCCTGGATGAACACCCGCAACTTCAGTGCCGGGTTGCCTTCTTCGGCCACCAGTTCGGTGACCTTGGCTGCGGCGGCGGAGGTGAATTGCAACGGGCGATCCAGCGATTGATAGTCCGGCGCGCTGTCGATGCCGGGTAACGGGATGATCTGGCTTTCCATGTGCTCAGGATGGGGGGTTCGACGGGTGCATTCAAGCCGGCGGTGCGAAAAGGTTCATTCCACCGCTGGCGCCTTCGCCGGTGGCACTGCCCCGGTCGCCTCCGCCCAGGTAAATGACTTCTCGACCTGCGCACCGGAACGGGGTTGCAACCGCACCGTTACCCGCACCGGTGTGAAGCCTTCGGGCAGGAATACATCGCCCTGAACCTGCTGGAAATACTTGAAGGAAAATTCCACATCGTCGGCATCGGGCTGCTGGCGCAAGGCATCCCAGTCGACGGTCTGCAGCTTGTCATTGCGCGAGCCTTCGATGGACAGGCTCAGTTGCCCGCTGCTGACCGCGCCGCGGTTCAGGTTCTGGGTCAGAGTGGTCTGGAAGTGCCAGACGCTGTCGCTTTGCGGCTCCACCTTCAACGCGTGCACGCTCAGCCCACGACGTTGTGCGGTGGCACCTACCAGACGCTCGTAGAAGGCGACATCGGCGCGCAAACCGGCAATCTCCTCGTCACGCTCGGCCAGGGTGCCCTGCAGATCCTGGTTGGCGTCGCGGCTGATCTGATCGGAACGGCCCAGCGTTGCGACGCGCTGTTGCAGTTCCTCAACGCTCCCCTGCAGTTGCTCGGCGGCATCCTCACTCACGGCCAGTCTGGTGCGCACGTCGGCCGATCCTGGTGCCAGTACCCGCCACAGTCCCCAGCCACCAAATGCCAAAGCGAGCACGAACGCCACCAACGCGCCCATCCGTAGCCGGCGACGCCAATCCACGCCGGCTTGCGCCCCCGTACTGGCGCCGGCGTCATCAGGGGTCTGGGCAGATTCAGGCTCGGTCATGGCGGTCGCCGGCAGTTGCGCGGCGACCAGATTACAACGTCAGTCCCGTGCCGGTCAGCCGCCGACCACCGCGAAGTCGGCGGCTGTTTCCGTTTCATGCAGCTGGGCCCCATGCGGCTCGGTTGCCTGGGCTGCCGCTTCCACGTGCAACAGCCGACCGGTGAGTACCGAGCCGGCGGTCATCTCGACCACCTTGTAATAGACATTGCCCTCCACCCGCGCCTTCGCGCCCAGCTCGATCCGCTCGCTGGCGTGGACATCGCCATCGATCCGACCATTGACCACCATGACCGGCGCACGCACCTCGCCCTCGATGCTGCCGCTGTCGGCCAGGGTCAGCACGGCCTCCTTGCCCTCCTCGGCAATCAGCTTGCCGACGACCCGGCCTTCGATATACAAGCCACCACTGAAATGAAACTCGCCGTGGATCACCACGTGCGCGCCAATCAACGTGTCGATGTGGCCTGCGGGCACGGATTTGTTCTTGAACATGTCAGATGTCTCCGGTTTGCGCGGGCTGCACCCATGCCAATGCCTGGTCGAACGAGGCATTCTCGCCCCGCAACGACACTCGCACCCGCTGGGGCGTGAAGCCCACGGGCAACATCACGCTGCCCTTGATCTGCTGGAAGTAACGAAATGAATACCCATGCGCGGGTGCGTCCTCGCGCTGGTGAAGCTCGTCCCACGCGATCGACGTGAGTTTTCCGTCGCGTACGCCATCGATGGAAAAACGCAATTTCCCGGCACTGACCGTGCCACGCTCCAGACTCTGGGTCAGCACGATCTGGTAACGCCAGGTGCCGCCGCGCTCGGCGCTGAACTCGGCCGAATGCACACTCAGCCCCTTGGGCTTGCCGGTTGCCCCGGCCAGCCGCTCGTAAAAAGCCAGGTTGGCCTGCAGGTCGGCGATCTCTTCCTCGCGCTCGGCCAGCGATTGCTGGAGTTTGCGGTTCGCGGCACGACTGATCTGGTCCGATCGCTCCAGCGTGGCCTGTTGTTGGCGCGACGCCTGCAACTGCTCCTGGACCTGGTACAGATGCCCACGACTCGACGTGAGTGCCGAGCTCAGGCCCGGCAGGATCGGCGTGGTATTCCAGCTGGTGACCGCCCATAGCGCCGCCAGCGACAGCAGCCACGCCAGTGCCAGCGCAGCCCACAGCTGCGTGCGGTGGCCGGGCCGGTGCGGCACGATCACGTAACGAAAGTTGTTTTTCTTCCCCATGGTGCAAAGGCGAGGACATCGCCGAAGTTCCCTATACTCGACCCGAGTCTAGCGAGATTGCCCGATGACGGATGCGCACCTGTTCGCAATTGGCATAGTTCTGGCCTGGTTGGCCGGCATTCGCGCCTACATGACCGTGTTCGGAGTCGGCTTGGCGGGGTTCTTTGGCTGGCTCGACCTGCCACAGGCACTGGAAGTCACCACCTCGCCCTGGGTGATCGGCGTGTCCGGGCTGCTGGCGGCGGTCGAATTCTTCGCCGACAAGATCCCTGGCGTCGATTCCGTCTGGGACCTGCTGCACACCCTGATGCGGGTGCCTGCCGGCGCGTTCCTTGCGGCGGCCACGCTGTCGCCGGACGGCAATCTCGGCGTCGGCGCGCTGGCCACCGGCGCCGGCGTCGCATTGGCCAGCCATGCGCTGAAATCGGGTTCTCGCGCCCTGCTCAATACCTCGCCCGAACCGGTGACCAACTGGACCGCCAGCCTCACCGAGGACCTGACCGCAGTCGGCGGATTGGCGCTGGTGTTCAGTTACCCGTGGATCGCCCTGTCGATCGTGGTGCTGGTCAGCGTGACCATGGCCACCGTGTTGTGGTGGCTATGGCGGACGCTGTTCCGGCACCGGGCGAAAGGCCCGATCAGGCCGGCGACGTAAGTCCATGGATCCCCGCCTTCGCGGGGATGACAGCAATCGGCCGGGCAGTCCCTAGCCGCCGGCCTGGCCGTTATCACTCGTGCGACGGCGCGGCGATCAACTTTCGGTGCGCGTCAACAGGTAGTTCTGCTCGCCCAGGCGATCCATCAGGCTGAGGTGGGTTTCGATCCAGTCGACGTGCTCTTCCTCCGACTCCAGGATGTCGGCGAACAACTTGCGGCTGACGTAATCGCTTACGCTTTCGCAATACGCAATCGCTTCGCGCAGCACCGGCAGTCCGTCCATCTCCAACGCCAAATCGCACTCCAGGACTTCACGTGGGCCCTGGCCGATGCGCAATTTCCCCAGTGACTGGAAGTTCGGCAAGCCGTCCAGGAACAAGATCCGCTCCGACAACAAGTCGGCATGCTTCATCTCGTCGATCGACTCGTGGTACTCGTGCTCGGCAAGTTCCTTCAAGCCCCAGTTCTTCAGCATCTTGGCATGCAGGAAGTACTGGTTGATCGCAATCAGCTCGTTGTAGAGCGCCTTGTTGAGAAACTCGATGACCTTGGCGTCGCCTTTCATGGACACGCTCCGTTGGGGGGGATGCGACCACTGTAGACGCTTCAGACAGACGCTGACGGAATGCGAATCGAGTGCGCCCGCAGACGCGAATCATTGTCCTGAAGGCGCTACGGCACAGCGCGCGGCGGCGTCAGGCGGCCTGGCGCAAGACCGGCAGCGGCAGCTCGCGTGCAGCGCGGGTTTCTTCCAACAGGCTGGTCGCCATGTCCACGCAACTGCCGCAGCAGGAGCCCGCGCCGGTGCGCATGGTCAACTCGGCGAGCGAATTGCAACCGGCCTGCGCAGCCTCACGGATGTCATGGTCGGTAATCCCGTTGCAGATGCATACATACATACGGACAAGGCCGCGCGGCGACGGCAGGTTGGCAACCGGACTGGCTGCAGAGCCATTCAACTACGAATGAGAATGATTGTCAATTCGAAGGAATTCCGCCGCCGCTATCGCTCCGCAATGACGATCCCAAGGGGCGGGAACGCGATCGTTGCCGATTCCACCCGCCATGCACCGGACCGGGTAGCGGCACCGCCTGGGCACCAGCCACATGGCGGGCAAACGGGGCCAGGTGTTGCAATGCGCTGGCATACACACCGCGCTTGAACATCACGACATGCTCCAACGGGTACCAGAAGTCGACCCAGCGCCAATGGTCGAACTCCGGCTTGCTGGTCGCGTCCAACTGCAGATCGGTTTCCTGCCCGGTCAACCGCAACAGAAACCAGACCTGTTTCTGCCCAATGCAGACCAGCCGGTCGTTACGGCGGATCGATCGTTGCGGCAGGCGGTAGCGCAACCAGCCCGGGGTCGCACCCAGCACTTCGACGTGCCGGGGCCGCAACCCGGTCTCTTCGCGCAGTTCACGGTACATCGCCTCGATCGGCGTCTCGTCGGTATTCATCCCGCCCTGCGGGAACTGCCAACCGTCGCGATGCACCCGACGTGCCCAGAACAGGCGTCCGTCGGAATGCATCAATACAATGCCTACATTGGGTCGATAACCGTCCGGATCGATCACGACGCGGACTCCTGATTTTATTTGACTTGCGTCACTGGTTCCGACTCTGCCACGGGGTTCGCGGTACGACAAGCGTGGAGTGGACGCGACCCTGCCTCCGCGCACGCCTGCGCGTCTAGTGGGGCTGCATCGACTGGCCCGTGCGTGGGTCAGTGGTCTGTGTGGGGTCCAGGCCGGGGAACACAGTCGACGCCTGCCCGTAGGTAAAACGCAATCCAAAGCTGTTGGCGGAGCCGGCTCCCGAAGACTGTTCGCGGCGCAGCAGGAACGACAGGCTCCATCCCGAGTCCAGGTCGATATCCAGTCCGGCGCCAAAGGCCAAGGTGTCGTCGTTGTAGCTGCGCATGCCCAGCAGGTAGTCCTGCGCCACCGGCAGCAGCACATAGTTCAGCCGTGCGTCGCCGCGGTTTTCCAGCGCCTGTCGGTACTCGATCGACCAGAACGGTCGCAGCGATGCCGTGGTGGTCTTGAACTGGTGGCTGCCCTCCACGCCCAGCGCCAGCGTGCTGTTGTCAATCGTTTGCCGGTCGTAGGAAAGGTCGTAGATGCCCAGCCCGCGTTCACGGTAGGCGTCGAGCGTGGTGTGGCTCGCGTCGTAGCGGCCGTATCCGGCCAGGCGGCCGTGTTCGCCGGCGTGTTCGTAGCCAAAGGTCAACCCGCCGAACAACTGGTCGCCATCTCGCCTCGCCCGGGCGGTGGCATCGGCCACTGTGCTCCAGCGCCACAGGTCGAAGTCCAGGCGTCCCAGTCCCAACTGACCGTCGACGAACAGGGGTCCGTCGCCACGCCACAGACCGTAGAACGCCACGCTGCGCTGGCGCGCGTCCTGCTGCGAGGGCGAGTCGTCGAAGTCGGTGTCGTTCCAGCCCAGGCCACCGGCCACGCCCAGCACCAGTTGTTCGCCGAACAGGCGGTCCACGCCAAGAGTCACGCCGTCGCTGCGGAAATCGAAGCCGTTGGCCCCGCCGCGGGTGTCGCGCTCGCCCAGCGCGACGGTGCCCGCCATCCAGAGGCCCCAGCCGTGCGCCAGGGTGGGCATGCCACCAGCCACTTGCTCCGCACCCAGCGATAGCCCCGGACCGTGGCCCGCACTCACGCTGAACGCCAGGCTGTTGGCCGAGGGATTGCCGCGGCCGTCGCGCAGCTGGCGCAGCCGGTCGCGGATGTTGTCCTGCTGCGCATTGGCGAAGCGCACGCTGGCGTCCACCTGCGCCTGCAGTCCGCCCACCACTTCCGGGTCGAGCGTCGGGTCCGGGCGCGTCATCACGGCGAGGATCAGGCTCACAGTGCCCTCGGTGTAGTTGCCTTTCGCGGCCTGCGTGGCCACCAGCGTGGTCGTACCGGTACCAATGATCGTCACCGTGGACCCGCTCACCGTCGCCACTTCCGTGTTGCTGCTCTCGAAGCTGAAGGCGCCGGCGCTATCGCTGCTGGGATCGGGCAGGTCGAAGGCCGGTTCGCCGAGGATCTTCTGCAGGTCATCGAGCCAGGCCAGCGTAGGCGTGGCCGCGGCGATCGCCACCTCGAGCGTGGCCTGCGCCGCCGCGGCGTAGTCGTCGCTGCCGGCCTGGTCGGCGGTCAGCGCGCAGGTGCCGGCCGACTGCATCGTCACCGTGCTGCCGCTGACGGCGCAGACCTGCGACGAAGTACTGGTGAAGACCACCGGATTGGCGGAGTCGCCACCGGTCGCCGATACCGCGAACGTGCCGCCCGATGCGAAGGTTGGCGCCTCCGGATTGGCGACGAACCCGATAATCGCCTGCGCGGCCTTGCCGATCGCGATGGCCCGGGTCACGGTCGCCGCGGCCGCGTAGTCGTCGCTGCCCGCCTGGTCGGCGGCTATGGTGCAGGTGCCGGCCGACTGCATCGTCACCGTGCTGCCGCTGATGGTGCATACGGTCGCGCTCTGCGTGGCGTAGCTCACCGGCAACCCGCTGCTGGCGGTCGCCACCGGGTCGAGTGCGAATGTGCCACCGCCGACGAACGTCCTCTCCGCCTGCACGCCGAAGGTGATCGCCTGGCTCCCCGCGCCAATGACGACATCCAGGCTCGCCTGCGGTGCCGCGCTGTAGTTGGTATCACCGGTCTGGTCGGCGGTCAGAGCGCAGGTGCCGGCCGATTGCATCGTCACCGTGCTGCCGCTGACGGCACAGACCTGCGGCGAAGTGCTGGCGAAGACCACCGGATTGCCGGAGTCTCCACCGGTCGCCGATACCGCGAACGTCCCACCCGATGCGTAGGTCGGCGCCTCCGGATTGGCGACGAACCCGGTGATCGCCTGCGCGGCCTTGCCGATCGCGATGGCCCGGGTCACGGTCGCCGCGGCCGCATAGTCGTCGCTGCCCGCCTGGTCGGCGGCTATGGTGCAGATGCCGGCCGACTCCATCGTCACCGTGCTGCCGCTGATCGTGCATACGCCGGCGGTCTGGCTGCCGTAGCTCACCGGCAGCCCGCTGCTGGCCGTGGCCACCGGATCCAGCGCGACCATGCCGCCCGCTACGAACGCCTGCGCCGCCTGCGCGCCGAAGGTGATCGCCTGGTTGCCCGCGCCGATGACGACATCCAGGCTCGCCTGCGGTGCCGCGCTGTAGTTGGTATCACCGGCCTGGTTGGCGGTCAGAGCGCAGGTGCCGGCCGATTGCATCGTCACCGTGCTGCCGCTGACGGCGCAGACGGTTGGCGTCGCCGTACCGAACAGCACCGGATTGCCTGATGCGCCGCCGGTCGCCGACACCGTGAACGTGCCCTCGGGCACGAATGCGGGCGCCACCGGATCGGCGGCGAACGCGGTGATCGCCTGCGCCGCCTGGCCGATCGCGATGTCCTGCGTCACCGTCGGCGCGGCGGCGTAGTTGGCATCGCCGGCCTGATCGGCGGCGATGGTGCAGGTGCCGGCCGACTGCATCGTTACCGTCGTGCCGCTGATGGCGCACACGCCGGCGGTTTGCGTGGCGTAACCCACCGGCAGGCCGCTGCTGGCCGTCGCCACCGGATCCAGCACGAACGTGCCGCCCGCCACGAACGCCTGCGCCGCTTGCGCGCCGAAGCTGATCGTCTGGCTGCCCTGGCCGATCACGATGTCCTGCGTCACTGTCGGCGCGGCCTCGTAGTCGGCATCCCCCGCCTGGTCGGCGGCGATGGTGCACGTCCCCGCCGATTGCATCGTCACCGTGATACCGCTGATCGTGCATACGCCGGCGGTTTGCGTGGCGTAACCCACCGGCAGACCGCTGCTGGCCGTCGCGACCGGATCGAGTGCGAACGTCCCGCCCGGCACGAACGCCTTCGCCGCCTGCGCGCCGAAGCTGATCGTCTGGCTGCCCTGGCCGATCACGATGCCCTGCGTCACTGTCGGCGCGGCCGCATAGTCGCCATTGCCTGCCTGGTCGGCACCGATCGTGCAGGTGCCGGCCGACTGCATCGTCACCGTCGTGCCGCTGATGGCGCACACGCCGGCGGTTTGCGTGGCGTAGCCCACCGGCAGGCCGCTGCTGGCCGTCGCCACCGGATCCAGCGCGAACGTCCCACCCGGCACGAACGCCTGCGCCGCCTGCGCGCCGAAGCTGATCGTCTGGCTGCCCTGGCCGATCACGATGTCCTGCGTCACTGTCGGCGCGGCGTCGTAGTCGCCATTGCCCGCCTGGTCGGCGGCGATGGTGCAGGTACCGGCCGACTGCATCGTCACCGTGGTGCCGCTGATGGCGCACACGCCGGCGGTTTGCGTGGCGTAACCCACCGGCAGACCGCTGCTGGCCGTCGCGACCGGATCCAGCGCGAACGTCCCGCCCGCCACGAACGCCTGCGCCGCCTGCGCGTCGAAAGTGATGGTCTGGTCGCCTTTCCCCACCAGCACGCCGGTCGTGTTGCCTACGGCATTGAGCGCCGGTGCCGCGTCGTTCCCCACGGCATCCCGCAAAGTCGCGCCGTTGGCTTCGATGGTCTCGGCCAGCATCATGCCGTCGTCGTCGCGGTCGCCACTGGCGACCGTGTAACTGAAGACCAGTACGCTGGTGCCCGAACCCGACTGATAGCTTGCCTGCCTCAGGGTCGAGCCAAGCGTCAATTCCAGGTGTGGCGTGCCTCCGGACGTGTCGACGTCAAGGTCTTCGCTCATGTGGACGGCAAAGTCGAGCACGTCGTTTGCGAGGTAGCGGCCGTTGGCCGGCACGTCCACCGACGTCACCGCCGGCGCCGTGGCGTCGACGATGTACACCTGCCCGCCGGTAAATCCGGCCGCGACGTTTCCCGCGCCATCGATGATGCCTGTGCCGCTGCCGTTGAGATCCAGCCGCAGGGAGCCGTCACCGCCGACACCGTTGACGGTAACGGTGTACTGGATGGAATCGGAGGTCGCGACCTGGGCGACGGTGCCGGCCGCCGTTCCCGTGGCGGCCAACGCGAAGTCAGTGGCGTCGACGCCGGTGACGGCCTCGGAGAAGGTCACGGCGTAGTGCACTCTGCCCGCATTGGTGGGGGAGGCGTCGACGCGGTCGATTGCGGTCACCTCGGGCGGGTCGGTGTCGAGCTCCAGGACGGTGATCGTGACGACATCGGTGTCGGTCATCGCGCCGCCAGTGCCTGTGTTTCCAAGATCGTCGCTGACGATCTGCAACGAGGCCGAGCCGCTGTAGCCGGACGTGGGCGTGTACGTGGTCCCGTTCAAGGCGGCATTGATGTTGGAGAGCGTGCCCTGGAACGTCATCGCCGCATCGCCGGTGCCGTCGCCCACAAGGAAAGTGAGCCCGCCCGCGTTCCCAAGCGTGGTCAAGCCGTTGGTCGCTACCAGTTCCACCTGCATGGTGCCGCCGCCGGCATCCGGATCGCCGACCGAGATCAGGTTGCCGTTGTCGCTGGAGAACACCAGGGCGCCATCCTGCTCCACCGCCTGGCTACCGGGCGCGTTGATGACCGGCGGCTGGTTGGCGGCCAGGATGGTGAACGCGTCGGGAAGCGTGGAAGCACCGGCATCAGTGGTGACGGTCACGTCGTGGCTGCCGGCGGCGAGGCCGGCGGGCACGATCACGGTGATCGAGGTGCCGTCATTGTTGTCGAAGGTGGCCGCGACGCCACCGATGGTGATCGACACTTCATTGTCGAAGCCGTAGAGCGACTGCCCGCTCAGCGTGACGCTGGTGCCGACCTCACCGCTGGCGGGACTCACGCTGGCCAGCACCGGCGGCGCCGATGCACAACTGATGGTGTAGTCGAACCCTCCCGTATCGGAACTGAGCGAGATGCTGCCGGAACCTCCCGAGTAGTAGCTCCCGACTGTTTCCTGGAATGCGCCGGCATCGCTGAAGCTGAGGGAGATACCGGCGCCTGAAAAGTATCCGGTTGAACCCGCGGTGATATTGGAGATCTCGAGCGAGACCGTGTCCCCGACGTTCGATGCCCACGAGACGTCATTGAGGTCGACACCGCCGCCATTGGCAACGCTGCCGCTGCGCGGCGTGCCGTCGGGATTGTTGATCACCTGGCAGAACGAGGATGCCGACGCCTGCGGAGCCCAGCAGGCAAGCCCAAGCAAACCCGGGATCAGTGCACAACGCAGCCATCCGGCCAGATCACGATTCATCGCATTCCCCTCCCCAGGTAGTCCCTTAACCGCGGAGGCGGTACCGACCCTGCCTGAGTCGCGACTCCATCCGCGGTGTCGGCACAGTGGGCCGACGGTGGCTTTGCAATTCGCGTCGCATCACGCCTGTACCAGATGCGATGCGACGGAAATTGTAGCGTGGCGGGTTTGCTTGCACATGGGCGCAACGCACGGTTGCGGCAATTGACACGCGGGCCGGAATCAGGAAGAATTCCCGGTTCTCCGCGCGGCTATGTAGCTCAGCCGGTTAGAGCACAGCACTCATAAGGCTGGGGTCATAGGTAGTAAAATTTAAGCAATCGGCTATGTAGCTCAGACGGTTAGAGCGCGAGACTCATAAGGCTGGGGTCATAGGTAGTAAAATTTAAGCAATCGGCTATGTAGCTCAGACGGTTAGAGCGCGAGACTCATAATCCCGAGGTCGGTGGTTCGATTCCACCCATAGCCACCAGATTTCGAAGCAGAAACAATGCCTTACACGACAATAGCCCGCCATCGACGCGGGCTTTTTTGTGACAGAACGACTGTCACACCGAGGTAGAGCGTCACCCCCGGAAGAGGCAACCTCGGCCTCCCCCAAAAGCTGCCGGAATCGTCTGTGACAGTTTCTGTGACAGGTCCATGTGTCACAGGCCTGAGCGAATGCGCAAAAACGACCCCAGCACTCGAATTCAAGCACGCTCCCGAAGCGGTCCACGACCAGGTACTACCTCACTCCCAAGTCCGAGCAAGCTTGCGAGGCTCGATGACCTGAGGCCTTCACTATCGACGAAGGCTGTGGTCGCCCACCAACGCAAACAATCGTTCAGCGGCATACTGGCCCCAGGGGCAAGCTGGAGCCACACCGGGTATGAAAGAGAACCATCTCGAAGACGGCTGCCTGGACTGGCTGGCCAACGTTGGTTGGATGGTCTTGGAGGGCGAGACGGTCGCACCCGGTGGCGAGCTGGCAGCACGTGAGCGCTGGTCGGAGGTGGTACTGACTCCGTGCCTTCAAGAGGCCGTGGCACGGCTCAACCCCACGCTTTCCGGGTCCGAGGTGGACGCCGTGGTCTCCAAAGTCGCCGGCTACGGCCACCAGTCACTGGTTGACGGCAACCGCGAAATCTATGACTGGCTGCGCAACGGCGTGCCCCTTGAGCGCACCGCGCTCGATGGTCGACGGGAAGTCCTGCGGGTGCCCGTGATCGACTTCGATGGCGACAACGACCTGCTCGCGGTCCGCCAGTTCACCGTGCAGGGCGCAAAGCTGCGGCGGCCGGACATCGTGCTGTTCGTCAACGGTCTACCCTTGGTGGTGATCGAGCTGAAGAATCCGGCCGACCTCAACGCGGACCACGAGGCCGCCTGGAACCAAATCCAGAACTACAAGGCCGAGATCCCACAGCTGTTCTGGTTCAACCTGCTCAACGTGGTCTCCGACGGCACGGTCGCCCGCTACGGTTCGCTTAGCGCCGAACTGTCACGCTACTCGCGCTGGCGACTGCTGGATGGCAAAAAGGTCGGCAAGGAGCAGCTTGAGCTGGAAGTGCTGATGCGCGGTCTGCTGAAGCCTGCAACGCTGATGGACTTCTTCCGGGGCTTCGTTGCCTACGGCGGAGCGGACGGCGGCGCCGGCTTCAAGATCATCGCCCAGTGGCACCAGTACCGCGGCGTGAAGAAGGCAGTAGAGCGTGCAGTGGAAGCACTCACGCAACGCAAGGACGGCAAGGGCGGCGTGATCTGGTTTACCCAGGGCTCGGGTAAGTCGCTGCTGGCGCTCTTCTACGTGATGGCGCTACGTGACCGACCAGAGTTCCGGAACCCGACTGTGGTGATGGTCACGGATCGCAACGATCTCGACGGCCAGCTCTACGAGACCTTCTCCGATAGCGCCTGGTCGCTTCGCGCCACGCCCGTGCAGGCCGACAGCCGCGAGGACCTGCGCCGGATGCTGTCCCAAGTGCAGGCCGGCGGCGTGTTCTTCACCACCATCAACAAGTTTGCGCCCGAATCTGGCCAGACCACGGTGCCGGTCCTGTGCGAGCGCGACAACGTGGTGGTGATCGCCGATGAGGCGCACCGGACCCAGTACGGCTTCCGCGCCGACATGGATACAAAGACCGGCCAGACCAAGTACGGCTTGGCCAAGTACATGCGGGACGCCCTGCCCAACGCCATCTACCTGGGCATGACCGGCACGCCGGTCAGCCTGGACGACCGCGACACCGAGGCAGTGTTCGGGACCTACGTCGACGTCTACGACATGATTGCCGCCCAGGAAGACGAGGCGGTGGTGCCGGTCAGTTATGAGTCGCGGATCATCGAGCTGCGCTTCAACGAGGCCGAGAAGCAGGCGCTAATGGATGAGTTCCTCGACGCCACCGACGATGAAGACGAAGCCGAGCAAGGCCGCACGGCCAGTCGCTATACCCGGCTGGAGGCGCTGGCCATGGCCGATGGCCGGATGGCAACCCTGGCCGAAGATCTGGTGAAGCACTGGGAGGCGCGCAAGGAGTCGGTGGCCGGCAAGGCCATGATCGTTGCGGTCTCGCGCGAGGCCGCGGTGCGCCTGTATAGCGAGCTGGTGAAGCTGCGGCCGGACTGGGATTCGGACGACATCAACACCGGGCGGCTCAAGGTGGTGATGACCGGCACCTCGGCCGATCCACCGCACTTCCAGCCCCACCGCACCGACAAGGCCGACCGCAAGCTGCTGGAGAAGCGCTTCAAGCAGGCACCGGATGACCTGAAACCCGGTGAAGTGCCGCTGGAGCTGGTGATCGTGCGCGACATGTGGCTGACCGGCTTCGACGCCCCGCCTGTGCACACGCTGTATGTGGACAAGCCCATGCAGGGCCACGGCCTGATGCAGGCGATTGCCCGCACCAACCGCATCTGGAAGGACAAGCCCGGCGGGCTGGTGGTGGATTACATCGGCATCGGCGAGGAATTGAAGAAGGCGATCCGCCAATACACCCGCGACAGCGGCGCGGAACGCGAGCCTGTGGATACCTCCGGCGCGGCGCTGGAAATCCTGCTGGATACGATGGACGTCATCCGCAAGGAGTTCTTTGCAGGGTTCGACTACGGCGGATTCGAGGATCCGAAGCGGGCGTTGACGCTGCTGGCGCCGGCAATGGAGCACATTCTGAAGCTGGATCCCGAAGCCGACGACAAGGGACGCAACCGCGGCGTACGCGCCTACCTCGACCAGGTCGCCAAGCTGACCAAGGCACAGGCCCTGGCCGGAACCCGGCCCGATGCAATGGCTGTACGCGAAGAGATCGCCATCTTCCAAGCGGTGCGCGTGAGCCTGATCAAGCTGACCCGATCGGCGAGCGGCAGGTCGCGGGTGGAGAAAGAGGCCGCACTGCGCCAGCTCGTGGCCAAGGGCGTGCTGGTGGATGGTGTGAACGACCTCTACAGCACGTTGGGGCTCGACAAGCCCGACATCAGCCTGCTCGACGAGCGGTTCCTTGCCCAGATCCGCGAGATGCCGACGAAGAACCTTGCCGCCGAACTTCTGGAGCGACTGCTGGCGGATCAGATCCGCTCACGCGGCCAGAAGAACGCGTTGCAGGGCAAGGAATTCGCCACCCGGCTGGAAGATGCGATCAACCGCTATCAGAACCGCGGCCTGACCACGGTCGAGGTGATCGAGGAGCTGATCCGGCTGGCCAAGGAGATCAACGAGACCCGCCCGCCGGATGGAATGAGCGAGGAGGAGTTCGCCTTCTACCAGGCACTGGCGGAGAACGCATCTGCCGTGCGGGAGCTCGGCCACCCCACCCTCCGCGCACTGGCCCAGGAGCTGACCGACAAGCTGCGCAAGTCAGCGACGATCAACTGGCAGAACCGGAAGGATTCGCGAGCACGCATGGTGGCGATGGTCAAAGTGCTGCTGGCGACGCACAAGTATCCGCCGGATAAACAGCCCGAGGCGATTGCAAAGGTGATTGCGCAAGCGGAGTTGTTGGCGGATTCGTGGGCTTCGTAGCGCTCTGCGCCGTCGTACCGCTGCTTAGGACCCGAGAGATGAGATTGGCCGCCCATGACAGAGCTTGGTCTCAACCCTTGCGATACCGCTCCTGCATGCTACTAAGCCACCAGCTAGCCTCTCGCTAACGACGTCCCGTACACTGACCATATGGGCATCCCGATGCAAGCACAGACAACCTTTGGAGTAGGCGTCTACTCGTATGCTGATGCTGCACGTTTCATCGGCGCGAGGTCCAGCCAGCTTCGACGCTGGACCCTTGGCTATATCCATAAGAGCCCCAGCGGTGAGCGTAAGCTCTCGCCGCCGCTTTGGCCCACTCAGTTGTCCGAGACAGGCATTGAGGGCTTGGGCTTCAAGGACCTAATTGAACTTCGTTTCGTCCGTGCATTTCGCAACGAGGGCGTTCCGTTGCAGGTGATTCGGCGGACTCTGGAAGAAGCGCGTGACGAGTTTGCTTCGCCATACCCATTCACCTGCAAGAAGTTCAAAACGGACGGTCGCCGCATCTTCATGGAGGTTATCGAGGAAACCGGCGATGAGTCGCTGGTGGACATCGTGAAGCGTCAGAACGTAATTCAAAAGGTCATTGGTCCGTCGCTACGCGAAGGTGTGGAACTCGACATGCAGGGCGAAGCGATGCGCTGGTTCCCTCTGCGTGGGTCCAAGTCAGTTGTGTTTGATCCTGCCCGCAAGTTTGGCCAACCTATCTTGGCTGAGTACGACATTCCGACCATCGCAATTGTGGATGCCGTAAGCGCGGAAGGCGGGAACGAAAAGCGTGTTGCCAAGCTTTACGAGATCCCGCTTTCGGCGGTGCGCAGAGCTCTCGAATTTGAGGCAAAGGTTGTCGCTGCTTGAAGGCGCAGCTTGACGAGAATTTGTCGCGCGCCTTAGCCGGCGCACTTCACTGTCTCGCCCAAGCCGACGACCACGAAGTGATTCATGTGAATGATCTGGTGCCACGCGGTACTCCGGATGTGGAGCTGTTCGCTGCCTGCGTGAGCGCGAAGGTTCAAATTCACATCACACAAGACCACCACAACCGCCGCCAAGTTGAGCGAGACGCCATCGCGTCAGCGGGCTTGATCGTGTTCGTGTTGGACAGGGGTTGGGCCTCACAGCCTGCGTTCGAGAAGGCAGCACGCTTGATACAGTGGTGGCCGCGGGTCGTCGCGCACGCTGAGTCGATGGTCCCGCCCGCTGTATTCCGCGTACCTTGGCGCATCGTAGGCAAAGGCAAGTTCCAGCAGATACGCATCACCAGGTGAGCGCATCGCGCATGTCGCCATACTCGCAGCCGCCCCAGTTTTGTGCACGTGGCCAGTAGCCAGAGCGCGCATGCTCTTCGCAATAAGATAGCCACCATCGTCTACCGATGCCGAATGAGTCCGGTTAAATCACTTCGGCGTAACCTCAGGTTAGGCGCCAAAGTTGCGATCAGCGATTCCACAATGAATCGGCTTGAATCGTCTGCGAGAGGGCCAAGGACGACTTCCCCCTGACCTAAAGCATCTAGCGCAAGGTCTCTGTCAATAAAGCGAAGGCTTGGTCCGAAGGCACCCCACTCCCCAGATTTAGTCATCTCATGGAACTTCATCGCCCACTCTGCATCGCTCGCCCACGAGGAGGGACCAGGCATCGCATGCAGAATAAATCGCACTTCCTGCTGAAATGACCATCGTCGACTCTTTAATGTTGCCAACGCTGTGGGCCGCCCTTTAATTCGGAACCCATCGGGGCTAGTAATTTCAACCCGAGCCGCATACTCAACAGCGACATCATCAACGTAGATCACTCGACTGAGGAAATCTGCATCATCGTCGATAAGATCTGGCGTCAGAGTGTATCCCTGCCCCCGAGTATGGAGCATAGACGCTGGATCAGAAAGCCGTGGAACCTGCGCAAATGGCTGCCTTGGAAGCGATATTCGAACTCCCCTCATCGCATCCCCGTACATGGCCCATTGAGCTATATCCTCGTCGTCTTTTTCGACCCAGCAGCTTGCAAATAACATTCCTCCGAAGTCGAATCCCCCAAGCCTCTGTGCCTCTTGCGTGTCATCTAAAGTATCAAGCCTTCCAAATCGAATCGTCCTATGACGTAAAATTGCGGCTAAGGCGGCAACGCTTGTGTAGTGATGAATCAGATCTTTTCTCACTTTAAACAGCGCTCCACCATAGTGAAATTAGAACTCAAGATTTCCTGCATGACGTTGTTGTAGCCTTCATGCAAACGGCTCGTCGACGGCAGCCTCGGCTTCGGGGAGACGGAGGCGGCCAGAGGTCAGATGCGGAAGCAGCCCGTCACGAAGCTGTGTCAGGGCTTCCACCTGCCGCGCAAGCAATAGCCGTCGCTCGACGATGGGGTCAGGAAGTTCAATCGCAGCCCGCCACACGCACGGTCGCTCTCTCCGGGCGGCGGCCTGGAGCCTTTCTCTCGGCAAAAAGGTGAGCACCGCACCCTGTTCATTACTCGCCATACAAACGCGCCAAGGCGATAACGCCTGTTTCGAGATCCAATGGCAACACATCCAGGCTCAACCGCTCATCAAATTGAAACCGGGGCAGGGCCGAGCCCAAGCTGGGCGTACGGGGATGCACCAGCGCCATACGCCCCTCCCCGCCCAAGTAGCGGTGCCCGTAGGCGAACAACTGGTAGAAGTCGCCTTGGGACAAGCCGTAGTTGTTGGCGGGATCGGTGGCATCGAGCAGCTTCCACTTGGCGTCCACCACGTACTTCTGTCCGGCGCACTCGATCAGGAAGTCCGGCCGGAGGTTGAACATCTCACGCTCTTCGGTACGGCACAGCCACTGGCTCGCCACTTGGGAGCGGAGCACCGCGCCGCGTGGGAGCAAGGCTCGCAGGCGCGCCTCGACATATCGCTCGAATACCCGCTCCATCGGGAACAGCAGGCTGCGCCCCCGCCACTCCCCCAGCGCGGAGAGCGGATTGCGATCGCCCAAGATCAGTTCGCACCACGGCTTGATGTCGCTGTAATGGGCCATCAGCCGGTCGCTGCTCCAGCGTCGTAGATCCGCCGCAATGTCGCGGCTGCGCTCAAGCTCGACCAGCTGGTGTTCGAGCTCATGCGCCAGCCGCCAACTGCCCGGATCGCGCGTGGCCTTCGCCACCTTCAACAGGGCCGACGCGATCAGCCGGTTCTCCGGCCGGTCCGGGCTGAAGACTTGGTGCTCCACCTGGAACAAGTGTTGGCGACCCGGCGGCTGGCGCAGCTGCGCGCCAACCCGCAGGCGTCCGCGCAGGTAGCGCAGTTCCTCCTCGACCGCCACGTAATCGAATCGCAGGCCACGCCGGACCAGATGGTCAAGCTCCAGCAGGAACTGCTGGATGATCCATTCGCTTACCGGCGCGTCGAACGTCTGCAGCCCCGTGGGCCCGACATCCCTGACCGGAAGGCGCAAGCCGTGCCGCAGCATGTTGACCAGCACCCGGCGCGCCGTGGCGACGTCGGTTTCACCGTCCACGTGCTTGGGCAGTATCTCGATCCGGGTGCCGCAGGGCGACTCCAGCACGCCCACGTAGTTGTCCACGCGCAGCCAGCGCCGCCCACCGACCTCGACCAGCGGCGCCCCGCCCAAACGATGCCGCTGGGCTTCGGCGCACAGCCAGTCGAAGGCCGACTCCGAGAGGCTGGCCTCGTCCAGGCTGCCTGCGGCCACGGGGCCAACGGCAAGGCGCGCGTGCTCGCGGACGGTGACCAGGTTCACGGCGGTGCGGGTGCTACTTCGATGATGCCGCTGTAGGCCTCGGGCTTTTCAAAGGCACCGACACTTAGCTCCCAGCGGCTGCCATTACGCGGCACGTCCATCTCGGCACCGAACAAGGCCTCCAGCCCAGCGGTACGCTCGCGCACGAACCGATGCTCCGGCGCCTTGCGGTGATCGTTGAGAACCAGGGAAATCTTCTCCCAGTCTTCGAAGAAGTACTCCTGCAGCAGCGGAATCACCTGCCTGCGGAAGATCCGGGCCAGATCATCCAGTCCGCCGGAAGCTCTCAGACCCATGAAGTACGCATGGCCGATCATGAAGTCACGGCCCAGCAGCACCTCGATCCGCTGGTTCATGGTCTCCAGCATCCGGTCCACCGCAATCCCTGCAACTGCCGCGCCCGCCAATGTGGCGGTGTCCGGCATCATCTCGCGGAACTCGAAGCGGCGGCGCAGCGCAACGTCCAGCCCGGCCAGCGACCGATCGGCGGTGTTCATCGTACCGATGATGTGCACATTGCGCGGCACGCTGAAGGGCTCCTTCGAATATGGCAGCGTCACTCTCAGCACTTCCTCGGCACCTTCACGCTTGGACGGCTCGATCAGCGTGATCAGCTCGCCGAAGATCCGCGACACATTGCCGCGGTTGATCTCATCGATGATCAGGACGCGCGCCTCCGGCTCACCTGCGTCAACGCGCCCTGGCGCCAGCAGGTCGGCCAGCCGCTCCAGGCTGATTGACCCTGGCCGGAGTTCATAGATCGTCATCTGGCTGAAGCGATTCTCCATCAGGTCGCCGTACGGCCGCGGCGGCGCGTACTTGCGCAGCCAGCGCACCGGTCGCGTTTGCACATAGTGCTCGCCCTCCTCCTGCTCCCGATGGAAGTACTCGCCAGTGACCTCGCCGATGGCGCGGAAAGCGAGGTTGCCATGCGTCACTACCAGCAGATCGCCGATCCGCACCTTGCGGATGAACGTGTTGAGCGCGGTGACCGCATAGTCCCCGGCCCCGACCTCGTCGTTGGCCTGCTGTATGCGATGCAGGATCGCCTCGCGCGAATCCACACCCGAGAAATCCGCGCCAAAGCCAAAGCCGAGCAGCGCGATTCCTTCCTTCATGCACTCGTCGAATACGTGGCCTTCCGTACTGGCATCGCCAAGCGAGATCTTCCAGATCCGGCGGCCGGAAACATCGATTCCGTCATCGGCATCCGCCACCGCCCGGCTACGGGCGGCTTCGCAGATTTCGCGGAACACCCCGGGCTCCACCCGGTATTGCAGCTCCCCATCCTCGCTGTCGGCGCGGATGCCCTCCACAAAGTCCTCGTAGCTGAAGCTCTGGTGGAAGGTGACGAACCGGATCCGCTGCGCGGCAGCCAGCTCATCGAAGCGGGCCTTTAGCGCGCCGCGATCATCCTCGTGCGCCTGCTTGAACTCCGGGTCCAGCAGCTCCAGCGCCTCGTTGACGGTGTGGTAGGTCTTGCCGGTGCCCGGCGGGCCGTAAAGGATGCGGTTGATTGGACCAGACATTGATTCAGATTTTCCTTCGGCTTTGATTGAGGACTCGGTTGGCGACTCTGCAGCGCCTTCGTACCAGTCGCACAGCCCCTCAAGTTCCCGAAGAGAACCCAGAAGGATGAGGAAAGCTGGCTTTCCCCTTCCCAGAGCGGGCGCGTGCTGATCCAAGTGGTGGTTTCTGGTCTCGTCGGGCGGGTACTCCTTGACCTGGTCTTCATCCACGCCGGGAGGCCTGGCATCGACGAAGACGCGGGCGCCCTTCTTGATTTTTGGGTCCAAAGCGAGCTGACGTCCAGCGGGCGTCTTGAATGCCGCGACATGGGACGTACCGGAATAGGTAGAAGGGTAGCGCTGCTTCAGATACGAAATGGCCGCATCGGCATTGAACCGGCCGTACTCAACGAGGCGTATGGAGTTCTTGTGAGTACTGGTTGCGTCGGGATCAGGAAATATCTCCCACACCCCGTGCACCTCGGGATCGTAGGGAACAAAGTGGGTTCCCTCTCCAACGCCTACCTTGTAGAGACGGTCGTACCTGTTCCCCACATCCGTCCGCCGCGGGACCTTGCCGGTGTGATGGGATGTCCGCGCAGGCGAGTTGACCGACGCGCTGAGAAGGTTGGCGGTAATGGAGCTGAAGGAAATGTCCGGCTGGGACTTCTTCAGGTACTCCCAAACCTCGTATCGCGTCGCCCTGCCCCCAAGTGCGGAAACAGCCTCAATCACCTGCTCCCATTGCGTCTTTGCACCAGCTTCCACTTCCACGTCACTCACGGTGCGCTCCCGTCCGAGACTTCAATGACGATTCCGCCGAACCGGGCTCCGTCTGCGCGGCATGCGACGCCGTCGATCCAGCAGTCGTGGCTGTCGTAGGGCTCGTCGGTGTCGGCATAGGTGGCGACATACCCACCGTCGAATCCTTCGTTCGCGAAGGTGAGGGGGCGGCCTTCGGCGGAGCGGGCGCGGCTGGCGCAGGCCTGGCAGACGTAGCGCGGATAGCGGGGCTGCGGCTCCAGCGAAGTCGCACATATTGGGCAGGCGTAGCTCATGCGGTGGCGGCGTCGATTGCGCGCTCGGCCTCAGGCAGGCGGAGCTTGCCGGAGATCAGGCGGGGGAGGAGGGTGTCGCGGAGTTCTGCCAGCTCTGCGCCATGCCCTTCGTTCGTTTTGATGCGATCGAGGATCGGGCTGACAACAGCCATGAAAGCCGCCAGGACTTCCGGCGGCGGCAGCAGCACCTGGATCGGGCGAAACGCGCGCTTGCTGATTTCCATGAACGTTGAGCCGTTGGCCTTTTGCTTGATCAGATCCATGTTGGCCTTGGCCCAGAACAGGAGATAAGCAGGCGGCAAAGCTCCCCCTGGTGGAATTGCGATGAACCCCTGATTGATCGCTGTCGGCATTGCCGCGATCGCGAGATAGCCGATAGGTGCTCGAGAGGACATCAGCAGCGTGCCCGCTGGCAGCAGGCCACTGCTGATCCGGGCGATACCCGCATCCGTCGCTTTGCGCGCGGTGCTCGAAAGAACAGGCGCACTCAAGCCAGAAAGGTCCTTGGGCGTCGCCCAGTGGTGCTCACCGCCTTCCCAGAAGCCCTCGTTCCTGGTGCTGGGAGTCCCGCCACCAAGGCAATCGACCAACTCCCCGATTTGCGCAACTTTCCAGCCTTCCGGGATGGAGCCGAGCTCAGAATCCACCAGCGCATACGGAAACAGCGCGGCGGTGGCGACATCCATGCCCTCGGGCTCGCGGTCTTCAGTCTTGGCGCGGACGGGTTCGAAGTTCACGAACCACGACTTGAACAGGGCTTGGGCGATAGCTTCGAGGGTGGCATTGGTTTGACGCAGGTTGTCGATGCGGTCGTCGAGTGCTCCGAGAATTTCGCAGATCCCGTCCCGTATTGGCTTTCCCGGCATCGGAACCTGCAACAACCGAAGATCTTTCAAATTGATGGTGGTCTGCACCGTTGTGTTCGCAGCCATCCCCAGCTGATGCTGAGCCACGGGAGATCTCAGGACTAACGAGATCCAGCGCGACATATCCAGTGACTTGGGTCTGATCATCGCGACAGCACGAGCAATGTTCCAGCCATCTAACGCTGGCGGAACGATCGCCACCTGCCCAACCGAACCAACGATGGTCACGAGTACGTCGCCGTGCTGGACACGAGTCCGCTGATACTTTGCGTCGATGTCTCGCGAGATCCGCAGCACTTCTCGAAGATTGAGCACGTTGTCCTGAAAGTTGTTGACCCGAATCAGTGGTACACCGTCTAGAACATTTTGGCCCGGCTGCACAACACCGTACGTCACCGGGGTCGTGGTGAGCTCAGATAGAGAAACAAAGCTCCATTCAGATCCCATAGCCCAAGGCCCCCAATCTCCCGCGGATCACCCCGTCCAATTCCGATCCCTTCGCTATCTGCTCGGCCAACTGCGCGGTCAGCCGCTCCATCTTTTCGTTGAATACCTCGTCATCGTCCTCTTCCACCTGCGCACCGACATAGCGACCGGGCGTGAGCACAAATCCATGCTTTTCCACGTCTTCCAGCGAGGCGCTGAAGCACAACCCCGGCTCGTCGGCGTACTCCCCGCCATCGCTGAACTCCGTCCCACGCCACCGGTGATACGCCTGCGCGATGCGCTGCAGATCCTCGTCGGTGAACTCGATTTGCGTGCGGCTGATACGCCCACTCGCCGCCTTGCGGGCGTCGATGAAAAGTATCTGACCCTTGCGGTCGACGCTGCCGCCCTGCCCCGCGCCCTTGTCACGACTCAGGAACCAAAGGCAGGCCGGAATCTGGGTATTGGAAAACAGCTGCCCCGGCAGCGCGACCATGCACTCGACCACGTCGCCCTGCACCATGCCACGGCGGATGTCGCCTTCGCCGGACTGCTGCGAGCTCATGGAACCATTGGCCAGCACAATGCCGGCGCGGCCACGCGATGACAGGCGCGCCAGCATGTGCTGCAACCAGGCGAAATTGGCATTGCCCTTGGGCGGGATGCCGAACACCCAGCGCGGGTCGTCGGTGAGCTTGTCGCCGCCCCAGTCGGATATGTTGAACGGCGGGTTGGCCAGCACGTAGTCGGCGCGCAGGGTCTTGTGCTGGTCGTTGTTGAAGGTGTCGCCGTAGGTGGCGCCCAGGTCGCCATGCAGGCCATGCACGGCGAGGTTCATCAGCGCCAGTCGGCGGGTGGCGGCCATCAGCTCCTGGCCGTGGATCGCCAGATCGCCCTTCTTCTTCAGCTTCGCCGCATGGGCATCCTTGAACCTGGCCGACTGCACGAACATGCCACCCGAGCCGCAGGCCGGGTCGTAGATGGTGCCCTTGAACGGGGCGAGGATCTCCACCAGCAGGTTGACCACGCTCTTGGGCGTGTAGAACTCGCCGGCACGTGCGCCCTCCTTCATTGCGAACTGGCCGAGGAAGTATTCGTACACCTCGCCGAAGACGTCGCGGCTGCCGTGGAGCTCGGGGTCGAAACTGAGCTTGGCCAGCAGCTGCATCAGCTCGCCGAGCTTGCCCGGCTCAAGCTCCAGGCGGGAAAACTCGCGGTAAAGCACGCCCTTCAGGCTGGGGTTCTCGGCTTCGATCTCTCCCAGCGCCTTGTCCAGGCGTTGGGCCAGGTCCGGTGCGGCAGCCTGACCCAACAGCGTGCTGAAGTGCGCTTTCGGCGGCACCCAGAACACGTTGTCAGTGTCGTAGAAGGTCTTGTCCTGCGCGAACTGCGCGGCGATCTCGTCGCGGCTGTCGGCGTCGGGAATGTAGTACTCGGACTTTGGGTCGGCCAGCCGCTTTGCGATCACCCGACCCTGAGCATCGAACATGTCCGACACGTACTTCAGGAACACCAGGCCGAGCACCGGGTACTTGTAGGTCGCCGCGGCCACGGAGCCACGCAGCTTGTCGGCCGCCTCCCAGAGGGTGCGCTTGAATTCGTCGTTGGTCATTTCATCCCCTGCTGATCACAGCGATCGTTGCAGACCGTGTTCTCAGATGCTGAGTCTGGGGCGGTTAGACCGTCCCCTTGTATTCATCAATGTATGTAAGTAGCTCGCCCGGCTGGCAGCCGAAGTACTTGCAGAGCTTGTCGATGATGTCCGTACCGATATTTGCTCCGGGCTGGTTGGCGATCTTCGACAGCGTCGCCCGGTGGATGCCCGTTGCATCCGCCACTTCCGTCAGCGGCACTACGCGTCGCTCTTTGAAAGCCTTGTCCGCGATCAGTTCGGCTAGACGGAATCGAATCATGAATATCTCTTAAATATTGTCGCGTATAAACGACATTAGTCGTTGACAAGCGCCTTTCGTCGTCTATGATCGTCAACAAGCGTCGCCTATCGGCGACACCCGTTGACTAGAAACGACAAGGAGCAACTGCGTGCAAACTTACATCACCACAGACGAACTCGCCACCCGGATTCACTACGACGCCCGGACTATCCGCACCCGGCTGAAGGATGCCGTACTGCTGGAGGGTGTCCACTACATCCGCCCGTTCGGAGGCCGGAAGCTCCTCTTCATTTGGGATGCGATCCAGCGCGACATCGGCAAGTTCTCGGCGGGCCGCGGGCCGGTCTCCGCTGGCATTGCCGACGAGATCCCGATGGCCAACGGAGGGCGGGCTCATGGCTAAGGTCCGCGCCCGGGCCGAGACGGGCACCCTCTACCTGGACTTCTTCTACCGCGGCGTCCGTTGCCGGGAGCAGACGACCCTGCCGGACACGGCAGAAAACCGCAGCCGAGTGCAGGCACTAATGAGCCGGATCTCCAAGGAGATCAAGCAGGGGCTGTTCGACTACGCGGCCACATTTCCCAACAGCCCGAAGGCGGCGCGGTTTTCTGCGCACGTCGCGGGAGAAGTGCTGGCGGCAATCACGTCGCCTACTCCCAAGCAGGCCGTACCCGAAACACCAACCTTCGCCGAGTTCTCGGTGACTTGGCGGGCGGAAATGGCACCCCAGTGGCGCCGACTCCACAGCAACAGCGTGGACGCCACTTTCGAAGCCCACTTGCTCCCGGAGTTCGGCAAGAAGCGCTTGTCCAACATCACGAAGGCGGACGTGCTCGCGTTCCGGGCCAAGCTGCCGCTGCTGCCAGGGCGCGCCGACAAAACGCTGTCTGCGTCCACCATCAACAAGGTCATCGGCATCCTGCGGCAAATGCTGACGGAATCCAGTGACCGCTATGGGTTGCCCGACGCTTTCAAGGGCGTGAGACGCCTCAGGGCACGCCGCCCCGACGTCCAGCCGTTCTCGCTCGTGGAGGTGGAAAAGATCCGCTCAACCATCCGCGTCGACTTCCGCAACTATGTAACAGTCCGGTTCTTCACCGGAATGCGCACCGGCGAGATCAACGGCCTGAAATGGAAGTACGTCGACATGGAGCGGGGTTTGATCCTGGTCCGCGAGACGTACTCCGCCGGAGAGAGCGAGGAGGCCACTAAAACCCAGCAGTCCGCTCGAGACATCCCAATGCTCCCGGAGGTTAGGCGAGCCATGGAGGATCAATTCGCGCAGCGTGACCTCGGCAACCCGTATGTGTTCACGTCACGCGGTGGTTTTCCTCTTGACGCCCACAACTTCGCCAACCGCATCTGGTACCCGCTGCTGCGCTATCTGGAGATTGAGAAGCGGCGGCCGTACCAGACACGCCACACGGCTGCGACGTTGATGCTCGCCGCTGGCGAGAGCCCTGAGTGGATCGCCCGGGTCATGGGCCACGCCAACACCCAGATGCTGTTCACCGTGTACTCGCGCTATGTCCCCAACCTGACGCGGCAGGACGGACTGGCCTTCAGCGGCCTGATCAACACCGGCAGCGGTGCCGACACAACAGCCGTCCTTTCCCCCGACCAGCTCGCTTCGATGGATGTCGACGAGTTACGTCGCGCCCTCGCCGATCTCGTCGCCCGCTAACTGGAGAACCCAACATGAGCCACCACCCCACCCTGCCTCACGCCATCACCCTCAACGCGGTTATCGAGCCTGGTCATATCCACCACGATGAGTGTCGACAGGTTCGACTAATTCACGAGCACGGATCCCTCGACGCATTGACTTGGGAGCCCATACCGAAGGTACCGGCAGCCTGCCTGCGAAAAGCCGTTGCGCACCTGATCCCGGTGGGTCAGACGGAGCATGGCCTGCATGTGGTTACCCGCTTTGAGTGGTGTCACACGATGGACGCGCTCAGCTTGGTGCCCCATTCGTTCGGCACGACCGACGAGGTGGTGGCTCGGTGCCGCGATGTCGTTGACGCCATGGCGACAAAACCCCTACGCAGGTTCTTGGGTGATGTGTTCAACACGCCGGCGATTTTCTACGAGTACTGGGACACGCCACTGGAGCATCGTGGTGCCCCCGGCAGCCTCGCCCTGGATGCGGTCGCGCTGGCCGAAGCAGTCCAGGACAGCCGCACCACGGAGGTACGTGAGCGTGACGTCGCCATCACCTTCGCCCTGATTCGTCACGTCGGTGCCATCTGGTGTCTAAGGGATGACTGGAGCAACGGCTATGAGATATCCCAACAGGAGCTTGTAGCACTCAGCCAGCTGGATGGCCCGTTCGATCAGCTGGCATATGAGGCCCCGGCACTGGCAACAGCACTGCGGGAACTGATGTTGGAGCAGCGCTCACCGGCTCGGGACACCACGGCGCAGGCGGTCACGAAGCTGGTTGCTCGTGCGCAAAAGCACCAAGCGATACTGGCCGAGATTGAAGCTGTCCATCGTTACCGGCACGAAGAGATCCGCGAAGGCTCGCCCCCCGGCGGGAACGTAATCGAGTTCCCGCGACTTCCGATAGGGGTTCGTGCACCCGATGAACACCTGTGGTGAATTCCACGCCGCTTTCAGGCGCCCGCTTCGCCGGGACGGCGAGCTGGCGGGATCCCGCCACACGCCTACCGATCTCATCCACTGCGACGACACGTCGCCACACTCCATCCAGTTCACGCCACAGGAAAATTCCATGAGCACTCCCAACGAACGAAGCCTGTGCGTTGTTCAGACGAGACGGTTTCTGCAGTCGCTTCGGAGTGACGACACACTGCCGGAACCAGTGCGCCAAGAGTCGCATCGCCTCCTCCGGCATTACCCGACCGCCACTGACATCCAAACGGAAGCTTTGCTGCAGGAGAAGGGCATGCGCGGCATGTGCTTCGACCCCGAGATCGACCCCGGCTGGTGGCGAGAGTACCTGTACGGTCCTGTCACCAAGGAAAGCACATGACAACGTCTACCGAGCTAACCCGAAACCTCATCCAGGCAGGCAGCTTCCTGAAGGAGCTTCGGGAGGACACGACGCTTCCCGAGCACATCAGGAAAGAGGCCGATCGGCTAGTTCGCCATTACCCCGCGCTCCATTTGGTTGATCTGCCGGACGGCGAAGAAGCCTTTGTCATTGAGGAACCGTGGTTCGGCGCTCAGTTGCCCCCTGATTGGCAGCAAAATTATCCGTTCAAATGGATTGTTCAATCTGATTAATTGTAGGAGTTCTCTGACATCTCGACGAGACGTTCACCGATGGCGATCAATCACTCAGAGCAACAACCTGTACATGCCCCGGCGCTAGGCCACCACTGAAGCTGCCGTGATCGCATCGGAGTCCGGCCGAACGGAATCGAAGCAGAGCGCCGGGGCATCCCTGAAGTCCAAAGGTCGCAGGCATGAAGTACCGCGTTGAGTTGCGAGAAAACGACCAGTCCGGCGATCTGATCCCGAGTCCAGCCGCAAACATGCGTTATCCAACGCTCTATCGAGCTTGGACTGCCGCGATGGCAGACGCCCAACGGTGTTTTGCCACAGAGGGTGTGTTGATCTGCATCCGAGTCTTTGATCAGTTCGATCAACTTGCGGTCATGGGGCGCGCACCATCGAATTCAGTTGGAACCAATTGCCGCATCCTCGAGCGCGCTCCCTAATCACCCGACGGCTGCTTTCAGGTTGGAGCGGAAGTCGGTCGTATGGGTTGCGGCCTGCTGGAGGTGGACCGTGGTGCAGAGCGGGTAGTGGCGCCGTCCATCTGCCGATCAATATCGCCTTCTCGGATGCCGACGTCCGCCTCAAGGCGTTCGATTGCTCGGGAGGTTCGATCGCCATGACCGCGTCCTGCTCGTCGGCGGGCATCGAGCCACCCGTAGCAATCTCCTGGTCCAACATAGGACCAGGCGGTTCCCGTATACCGACAGTGTTCTAACGCCAGCCTAGTTCGCGGCTGAGCAGCTCATCGAGACTTTTCTCGGAATCGATCAAGCAGCGCGGCCTTCATTCCGAACGCCAACGGGCCTTCCAAGTCGGCCCGCGGACTGTCCCCTACGAAAAGCGCATGTCTGGGCTGAGCGTTCAGAGCCTGGATGACGGCGCCGCACACAGCCGGCGCGGGCTTGCACTCGCCCACCTCGCAGCTCAACGCGTGCGCATCGAGATTGGGAAGCAACTCTCTTAGGCGAGTCGCGTAGGCATGGGCAGCATTGCTGCAGATGGCAACACGAATCTACCGGGACCGGAGTTTGCGGAGTACCCCAGCGACATCCGGATACAGACGCAATGCTCCAATCTCCGTCGCGACTTCGCGCTCCAACACAGGCACGAGGTGTGACATCCCCATCTTGGCGGCGATCGTTTGGATCGACTCGTTCCTGATCAAGAATTGGCGACGTTCGCCTTCGACAGCAAGCCGATCGTAAGGGTTGCGACGACCTACTGGAGGTTGGATCGTGGTGCCAAACGCATCGAAAATGACAACAGTGATAGCGCTACTCCAGCGTTGCTATATTGAGTGGTGGCGGTCGCCAACCGAACGTTACATCCTCCGCAGCAGCGACGACACTTTTCTCGGCTAATTCATTGACTACGTCCGCCGGCCTTCGAGTCCGTTGTTCTCTTCGATGAACCTGCGCCGCCCGTAGTACAAGGACGGCACATTGACCGAGCAAGTCGCAAGGTCGTTCGCCATCCGGGAGGCCGTGGAGCGAGTAGAACCATTCGGTTTCGCCCCAACCAGCGGTCAGGCCTTCTGTATCGAGGCGCAGGCGTCACGAATGGTCGACAGAATCTCAGGAAAATGAGCGACGAGCTGTCCATCCGGCTGGAATTGCCAAGTTGGAAATCTGTAGTGGTGTTGGGGTTCGGTTACCCCCAGCAGCCGACCAGACCTTCGCAAAGCTGCGGCCCGCTAACCAATTGTAATCAACAGCATCTGGTCGACCTGTGCTGCAGTTGGCCAGCTAGCAGACAGCTCGATACGACGCGCAGCGGCTGCTTCCAGAACCATTCCCTCTGTCCGCGATTCCACGTGTCCTGTGGATAGACTTCTGGGCAGCAGGAAAGTACAAATCATCGAACCAGCCGCAGATAAGTTCATCGGGGCCAACCACCTCGTCGAGCTCTGCGATATCGGTGAGGTGCTCTTGGATAGCTGATTGATAGAAGAGTTCTGTCACTGCGGCCTAACGCCTGAGTTAAGCCGGCCTGCGTAGTGGAGGCAACGGCGTGGCAAGCTTTTTCTGCCACGACGGTGCTGTAACGAAGCAGGTTCGGCTTGAACGAATTGTTAGGCGGCTACTCGACGAACTTGTACTGAGCTCTCTCGTCGCAGAGTAGATTCCATTCCGCCTTGTCGATCACTTTAGATGAAAATCCGTAATACCCCCAAGTAACGCATAGATCATCTTGCCAGCAATCGTCGCAAGTGAGGCAGTGTGGATGCACGCTGTTGTTGATAATGTCCTGGCAAATGCTGCTCAAGCTCTTTGGATTGTTGCAATAGCACTTGAACTTAGGATCACGCTTTCTATCACGCAATGGCCCGACCAGTCGCTGGTATATTTTTGAATGTTTCTTTTTCAGGCGCTGATTAACTGCATCAATAATGTCAAGGCGATCTCTTGCGATTGCGTTGACACGAAGGTTGAGCAATTCTTTCTCTGTGTCATAGCGGCCCTGATGAATTTTTGCCTCAAGGGAGCTCATTGATCCTCCATAGCCGCCTAACGCCTGAGTTAAGCCGACCTGCGTAGCGTAGCCGACAACATGGCAAGCTTTACCTGCCATGTTGTTGGTGTAGCGAAGCAGGTTCGGCTTGAACGAATTGTTAGCCCTCAGTCAGCGGTGGGAACTCCGCATGACGGGGTAAGGTGTCCGCGAACTCCGCCCACGCAAGATGCTTGGCATGCCAATAGTGAAGCTGTGGGGTGATTGAGGCCGGCTCGTCAAAGCTTCCGATGGTGATGTCCACCACGCCGGGGATGTAAGTTGCGGCAAAAGAGATCTGCGTACCGCAGGTCTCGCAGAAGCCCCGCTTCCCTTCTTCCGAGGAGGCATAGAGCTTGGGCTGGCCTTGAGCGAAGACTACTTGCGGCTCCTCAAACATGGCCCACGCGACGGCGGGCGCTGCATTGGCCCGCCTGCACATGGAGCAATGACAGATTGCAGTCATAACGGGCTCACCGGTGATCCGGTACCGGATGGCGCCGCACTGACAGCCGCCTTCAAACTTTGTCTCCGACATGGTGATTGCTCCGTATGAGGGCTAACGCCTGAGTTAAGCCGACTTGCGTAGCGTGGCCAACAACGTGGCAAGCTTTACCTGCCACGTTGTTGGTGTAGCGAAGCAAGTTCGGCTTGAACGAATTGTTAGGCCTGCCCCTTTAAATTTACGAGACCCAACCACCACATTGTTTGTCACTTTGAACCCATCCGGACGGCGCGAGCTTAAAGATAATCGTACTGCCGCTACCGCACAGGCCGCCGCATACAAATGAGTAGGTAAATGCTGCCGTTGTGTGAGATCTGTTGAACGCTATTGCTGAAAAAGTGATTAGTCCCTGCTCAAAGCCGCTATCAACGGCAGACTCAATTGACTGGCCTTGAGCGATGAGGTCGCGCGGGTCATGCGGGCTCCATTTGTCCGGATCAACTAGGTGCACATAAGCAATATCACCGACGATGTTGGTGAGATCATCTATAGGCTCTACTGGCGCCCAGGGGGTGTTGTGGGCGCACTCCGAAAAGTCTTTCAGAGCTTCTGCGGTGGGTGCTTTGGCAACGATCGATACGTTGATTGGGTCTTTCTCTTTGCCCGTCCAACTATCAAGGAACGCACTGTAGATTTCTGCTGCACTGCCAGTGTCTGCGAGAGTACTGGAGTTTGCGACGGCTTGATGCGCGCATCCAAGGCATGCGGCGGCTGCAAGTAGCGCTAGTGTGCGAAACATATGATCTCCGATGGTCTTTCAAGGAAGGCCTAACGGCTGAGTTAAGCCGAACCGCGTAGTGGAGCCAAAGGCATGGCAAGCTTTTCCTGCCATGCCTTTGGTGTAACGAAGCGGTTTCGGTTTGAACGAATTGTTAGGCCCCACACCGACCGTCTTTGAGGAACTGCAAGATGAGCATGCTGATCCTAGACTGTAGTTCGGTGGGGCCATGGTCGTTCATGTCGTTGTGACGGGAGCCGGAGATTGCAGCAATGCAAGTGCCAGCACTTTTTTCTTGCGCTGTGGGAAGAACGCCAGCGTCTGCCTCAGAATCGCTACCCCGAATAGAGAGAACGTTGATAGAAGGGTTCCGAGGAAGCGGATACCTACGATTGTCCAGTGTGACTAGGGTTGTCGCAAGCGTTGGCGACTCACGCAAAGCAAGGGCTGAGATGTCTCCGCCATTGGAGTGACCGACGAGCACCAAATGAGGCCAGTCAAACATCGGGTACTTTCGGGCCAAGGTGTCACGCACGAAGTGGATGTTTTCAGCTCCGCGTTTCCATGCGGGCATGCGACTAGCGAATAGGTCGCCGCTCTTGCTTAGGGCAGGGTCCGAGGGCAAGTCATGTTGAATTGCCACGACTAGGTAGCCCGATTTTGCCAGTGCGTTGGAGATAAACGAGTAGTCGGTGTTGAGAAGACCGTAACCTGAACTCACAAAGGCTACCGGGCATGGCCTTGAGTGTGTGCAGTTGCGGGGCTGCGCCGGGAAATAGAGTGCAATAGGGACTTGCCTCTCACGGCTCGCGTCCCAAAGTTCGGTCGACTCTATGAGGTTTGCATCGCTCCGCGCTGCGGTAGCGCAACCCGCCAAGAAGACTGCCGCTATTAATGCTACAAGCCTCATCGATCCTTCCATGTGGGGCCTAACACCTGAGTTAAGCCGCGCCCCGAAGCGGCGTCGGCTTGAACGAATTGTTAGGCGGCAGGCTACAACAGTTGCAGCGCCGACCGCACCTCTGAGATGTGGTAGGCGTAGCCAATTCCTACATTAGCTGAGCGGCCGATGTTGCGCGCTATAACCCGGATCTGCTCTTGGACCATCCGCGTCGCCGCGATCGGATCGATTCCGCTTAGGAACACCCCGCCGGCACTGCGGTTGAGCAACTCTATGTTGCTCTGTAGCACTGCATCCAGGTCTTCAAAGTCTTTGGTAAGGCCAGTGGCTTTCCGCGTAACTATGCCGAGCACCTTTCCATCGACGATATCGATGAGGGGACCGCCCGAGTTGCCGTGGTTGACACTGCCGTCGATCTGGATATAGCGCACACCCGCTTTAACGAAGGTCGAAGACACAAGCCCGCGGTGCAGGGCTAGGTTTGGCTGCTCAAATTGGAACCCAAGGAAGCAGGCCTCGGACCCGATCGTTACCCCTTCGTCTTCTTTCGCTTCGAGGTCCGGAATTTGTGCGAACGCGGGATGGTCTACCGCCATGACCGCATAGTCCCAGCTCGACGCATCCTGACCGGATCGGAGCATATGTTGGAAGTTTAGGCGGCCAAAGTCGGCTTCGAACACTGGTGCCGAGCCGTCCGGGCCTACAGTACGCAAGATTACCCGACGAGCAGAAGGAGCTTGGATCACGTGGTTATTCGTGATCAGATACCTGCCCATTTTGAACCCGGAGCCCGACGTAATGCGCTCACCAGCCGTATTGAGGAAGGTCAGCGAAATAATCGACGGATGCGCTCTTTGCCACAGTGCCTGCATAGGTTTTCCTGCCGCCTAACACCTGAGTTAAGCCGACTTGCGTAGCGTAGCCGACAACATGGCAAGCTCTTCCTGCCATGTTGTTGGTGTAGTGAAGCAAGTTCGGCTTGAACGAACTGTTAGGCGCCTGCAGCGAACTTGAACGTAGGCGCGCTTTTGGATTGCACGGCATGAAGCGGATGCACTGCAACCACCCACTCAAGCAAGATGTTTGGCCGTGCCAGTGTGGCCTGACCGAAGGGCTTTGCCTCCGTGGCGGGCGCAAAGGACAAGCCTTCCTCTATGTCTGAGCGCCTGATCTCCAAGGCGACCGGCGCTTCGTCGGGCGTGAAGTACAAGTTGGCCACAGTCTCAACGTCATTCCGGTGGTTCAGATGCACGCAGTTGCTCCGCTCATCGGACGGGCAGCGTGGAACCAGGCCTGATGTGGTTGCCACAGCTAATTCCGCTGCCGAAATGACTCGAAACAGGTTGTCCATTGTGTCCCCGCCTAACACCTGAATTAAGCCGCGCCGCGAAGCGGCGTCGGCTTGAATGAACTGTTAGGCGCCCAGCGACGAACTGCTGCAAACACGATCAGCGCCATAGCCGCAGATGCACACCCCCATACGACCATCTTGCTTGTCAATGAGTCACCAGGAAGGCGGTCAAGCATCATAAAAAGTCCGCGCTGCCCTAAGCCTAAGATAGCGACCGCAAAAACCAACCATCCAAGAGACACACCACCCACGGTGTTTCGGTAGAGGACACACGCAACAATATTTCCAACTGATGATGATACAAGTGCCAGCCCTGCCGCAAACGCTGCGATCTGAACTCCACCGGCGCAGCCAAACCTCGAGTGGCAGTTGTCGAGCAGGTAGGCGTCAGCCGCAGAATCCCCCACAAGCATCAGCCCAAGCAGGATGCCAGGTCCTAAAACTACTGCTGCAAATCGCCAGATTCTTACCATGGGGCCTAACGCCTGAATTAAGCCGAGCCGCGAAGCGGCTTCGGCTTGAATGAATTGTTAGGCATCTGCCCGAATGATTAGGGTCAGGTACCGAAAGATGTGCCAGTACGCCAGTACAATGAGGACGACTTTTGAGTAGAAGAAGAGAATTGCTGGCCAGTTGATTTGCTGAGGCGCCTTGAAATCATCAGTAGCAAGGGCGCCGGAGCGTTCTTTGCGCCAGGCGAAAAAACTCCAAAGAATGGCGGCGATGGCGTACTGGAGTAAATCGAACGCAAGGCCTGCAACCACTAGCTTGAGCGGCAGAACCAGTGATGCGGGAATGGCAATTGCGTCTGGAGTGCTCTTGCGAAAAATCCAGATGATTGCAATAGAGCCCAGCCCAAGTTGCCGAATAATGTCGCTGGCTTTACCAGAAAATGTGTAGTAGTTGTCACGAGCATCTTTAAGGTTCATTTTTTCTTCCCGCGCGGTCCGCCGCTCTCCGTGCCGCCGCCCTTAGATGCAGTCCTACTACGCGTCTGCGATAGCGCCGAGGCCGCAGCTGACTTTGACTCTTTGCTGGTCCTTCCGTCACGCAAAACCTTGGACGCCGCGGTTGCTGCTTTTGCGGAAGTATCCTTGGAGGTCTTCGCCTGGGAAAGCGCGCTGCCCGCAGCTGATTTTGAGCTCTTGCCCGTGTCTTTGCTCGACAACACTGAAGAAGCATTCTTTGCAGCCTTACCACCGGTGGATTTGCCGGCCATCTACAGCCCCCTGTTTGAAGTTGCGAGAATCTTCCCCAGATGCCTAACGCCTGAGTTAAGCCGACCTGCGTAGCGTAGCCGGCAACGTGGCAAGCTTAACCTGCCACGTTGTTGGTGTAGCGAAGCAAGTTCGGCTTGAACGAATTGTTAGGCTTACCCGCCGGACACCACGTTGGCGTCTATAGCATCGATAAGGCAGGGGGACAACTCTGGAACCACACCATTCGCTTTATTCTGGCACGCGAGCAAGTCTGCGCGAATTGAATCGCGATAGCTTTGAGCGCCGCGACCAATCTCGACGTGGCATTTTGCAGTTCGAAACATGCGTAGTGTCAACGCGTTCAATTCAGGGTTGCCATAAACATCATCGCCTTGATCGAGTATTCGCTGACGCAGGCTGAGGTTTTGTTGTTTCATTGCGACGCGGTCAACAAATTGTTCTTTTGTGAGGCCGCTCTCGCGCAGCGTGACGACATACGCCGTAGTAAGGCTTTCTTGAGTGAAGCACTGATCAGTTTCTCGTGGATCAGGGGCCTTCGCTTGAGTTGCAGTCTGGTGAGCGCATCCAACCAACAGAAACGTGACGATGGCAGCTGCAAAAAAAATTAACTTCATGTGCATTGTATCTCCAAGTAAGCCTAACGCCTGAGTTAAGCCGACGTGTGTAGCGGAGGCAATAACATGGCAAGCTCTATCTGCCGTGTTGTTGCTGTAGCGAAGCGCGTTCGGCTTGAACGAATTGTTAGACCCCAACTACTTCTTTTTGGAGCCTGGCTTCTGCGTCAGGGTGCTACCTGCCGCGGACTTTGAATCCTTGGCCGTGCGACCATCTCTGAGCGTCTTTGACGCCGCTTTCGCCGCAGGCGGTGATGTGACCTTCTGCGGGGACTTGCGCTGAGACAGCGCGCTCCCAGCAGAAGATTTGGAGGCCTTACCAGTAGCGGGGCTCGAAAGCGTCTTCGAGGCGCTACGAGCAGCCGGTTTGGACGTCACTTCTTTCTTAGCCATGTAACTCTCCTTTGGGGTCTAACGCCTGAGTTAAGCCGAACTGCGTAGTGGAGCCAAAGGCATGGCAAGCTTTCCCTGCCATGCCTTTGGAGTAACGAAGCGGTTTCGGCTTGAACCAATTGTTAGGCCTCTCGCTCAAGCGCCTCAGCGATCCGCGACAAGATCTGGCCTAGTCCACCCATGTGTTCGTCGTGGTAGTCGCCGGCCAACGATTCCATGGAGTTGCGGCGATCCATCTCCAGAACGCGCTTAGCCTCAATGACTGTCTCCACAGAAACACCATGCTTCTTTGCCAAATCGACAAAGTCGTGCAGATGGGCATCAAGCAATTGATGGCTGACACGATAGTCTTCTCTGGACGGCTGATTGCCTAGAACTCCCATGATCCTTCTCCAGTTTTGCGATGACCTTCCGAGAGAGGCCTAACGCCTGAGTTAAGCCGAACCGCGTAGTGGAGCCAAAGGCATGGCAAGCTTTTTCTGCCATGCCTTTGGTGTAACGAAGCGGTTTCGGCTTGAACGAATTGTTAGGCCTCTATTGAGAGCGCCTGAGCATTTATCGAAAATCCTTGGTGCTAAAATAACTCTCTTTCCCGACTTTGCAAAGACGAGTCTCGTAGTTTCCCAAGTCCATGTTCACAAGCTGAAGTCGATGTTCGAGTACGCCGCTTTGTAGTACGCCGAACTGAACATTGCCGGAGATGATGTCAGGAGCGGTTACCTTTATATAATAGGTGCCGCCTGGCTCTGCGTCGATTGGTAACGTTAGTGTAGGCACGTCCGCTCCACTCCATTTGAGCTGGTGAGAGCCGGGTTCGAGTGACATTCCGAAATAGGTGCCCTGAGCTAGATAGGCTTTTCGTTGGTTGTCGACAGAAATGTTGGCTCCGCTACCGACAACGCCGCCTTCGGTACAGTAATTGTAAACGTAGAGCAAAGCATGGTCCGGCGAGGCGCGTAAAACCTCACGAAAGGGTGAATAGGTGCCGATGGATACACATGCTGTGAGGAGCAAAAGAACAGCGATCATCAAAGTTCGCACTAGTTAACTCCCTTGAGGCCTAACGCCTGAATTAAGCCGACCCGCGAAGCGGGTTCGGCTTGAATGAATTGTTAGGCGGCTACTCTTGTACCGGGCAATTTGCCGAGGTAGGTAAGCAGAGCGGACACCAGGATTGCTAGTAGAAGGAATGAGGCGGCGATGGCCTCTCCGGCTCGTTCACCGGCGGCGCTAGCATTCTCTGGATCGAGGGCGCCTGCGAACATGCCTGCGAAGAACAACGACACAAGCCAGAAAACGCACACCCACACAAATCCCCATGCAATTAGCTTGCCGACGCTGCGCCCTGATGTGGGTTGCGTTGGACCGACCTGCAATGCTCCGCATAGCGGACATGCCGGCGCCGTCTCGTGGATCTCTTTGCCGCAACCCCTACAAAAAACCATCCCCATGGTTGTTCCCCTTTAGTTGATGAACGACAGAGATAGTCTAGCCGCCTAACGCCGGAGTTAAGCGGGACACATGTCCGCTTGAACGATTTATTAGCCCGCTCTGCGCCTAGTGTGAGCGTAACCGTTGGCCCACATGACAGCTAGTAAAACAAGTATGTTGCCAATGAAGCTGCCGGTAAGAGGCATGATGGCGAATATTATTGCGCTTAGGTAAGAGCCAAGTACGAACCACGGCGCCAACTTCAAATCCGTGATTGTCGGGGGCGAGAATGCCCTGAGTGCGGCAACCCTTTTGCTCTTCCTAAGCCTTATCGAGCCATAGATGATCGCAATGACAAGTATGGGAAGCGCAACAGCTATTGTCTCGGCAGAATACCTGCCAGTCTTTACGCTTGGCGCGCCTCCTCGTAGCGCATCAAAGACGTCAAAGTCAAAGAGCAGGTGAACGATAGGTACGATAGACATAAAAGTGAAGCCAATTGCACCAAAAATAGGACGTTGAGCGAAGGAGTCTGGGCTTCTCCTCTTCTGCTTTACACCCCAGTGGTATGCCAAGAAAAAAACATAGTCTGTGAGAAGCATGCGAAATCCGTAAAGCGGGCTAACGCCTGAGTTAAGCCGACCTGCGCAGTGGAGGCAACGGCGTGGCAAGCTTTTTCTGCCACGGCGGTGCTGTAACGAAGCAGGTTCGGCTTGAACGAATTGTTAGCTGTGCCGCGACTACCAAAGAATACTCGCCGTCTTGTTGTTGGTAATAGTGTTTTCTAACACAGATACCGTGACAGATCCCGTATTGTGCGCGTGCGACGTTGCATAGATGATGCGACCGTTATCTAGCTTTATTTTGCAGCGATACGTGAACATTGTGGGTCCGTGGCGGCTGGAAATTCTACTAATTTCTCTGCAGTCCTCGGAGAATCCTTGGACTATCGTTTGCTTGGAAATTAAGGCTGACCAAGCTGCATACGCGATGAATGTACATGTTAGGGCGCAAAACGCATACACAAACTTCCAGGAGCCTGAGAGATTACGTTTCTCGGGCTGTGGAGCGTCCGTCTCGATCTGGGCTGCCTCTATTCTGGCAGTAGTAGATACGGGGTCAACTGACATTGAGGGCGCAGCTGATTGTGTAGCGCTTGCCCTAGCTAGATCACTACCGTTCTCTATCCCGTCGTCCAAGAGGTCCGCGGTATTGGTTCTTTTCAATGCAGCTAGAAGTGTTGGTTTCACAGCTAACGCCTGAGTTAAGCCGACCTGCGTAGCGGAGCCGGCAATGTGGCAAGCTTTATCTGCCATGTTGCCGGTGTAGCGAAGCAGGTTCGGCTTGAACGAATTGTTAGGCCCCGCCCGTACAACGGCCAGGCCGTGATGACTGTGCTAAGCGTTCTATCAAGGCGACGATCATTTGCGGAATTCAGTGGGACGTTCAAGTAGATAGATGGCCTCACTTAGGTCATCAAGCTTGCTGGAGAGAATGGCTTGCGCGTCATAGAGGCCGCGGTTGTAGAAGTACGAGCCGACCTCGCTGGCAAAGAACTCCAACAGGAACTCTGCATCAAAGCGTCCGATATCTTGTTTCAGCTCCTCGTTGAAGTAGAGCTGGATCTTTCGAACGATAAGAGCTTTCTCGTCTTCCGTGAACTTGATGTCGGTCATGAACTTTCCAGTGGGGCCTAACGCCTGAGTTAAGCCGAACCGCGTAGCGGAGCCAAAGACATGGCAAGCTTTTTCTGCCATGTGCTTGGTGTAGCGAAGCAAGTTCGGCTTGAACGAATTGTTAGGCCGCAGCTACGGATGGTCACGGTCTATTGAGGCAGAACCAATGGTTGGACGGAGTCGACCAGCGTGCGCGACCAGACATTATCGCGACTGCCGTTGATCAGATAGACAATGATGAAATGGTCATCGAGATCTTCCGTGAACAGGATACGCACCCGCACCTTCGCGCCACCATCATGCCCGACCTCATGCCAAGCACCACTCTTGCCATACTCCCAGCCCGACGCAAAGTATCCGTTGTTCCCATTGGAGAATGCATAAGGCTTCCAAAACTGCATCAAGGCTTTGCGCGAGATAAACCTGCCCTCCGCTACGGCGCTCAGGAACGTTACCAAGTCGTTGGCCGTGCTATAGAGTTCGCCGTGGGCCGTACTGTAGGCTGGCCAAGCAATTGGCATATCCGGCACAATGCGTCCGTTCTCACCATGATAGCTGGCGACCAGCCGCCCGCGCGGTACATTATTAAGGCCGAGCCAAGTGCTACGTAAATCAAGCGGGGTAATGATGCGATTGCGGACCAGGTCGCGATAGCTTTCTCCAGTTACGGACTCGAGTATTGCCTCGATGACTAGGAAGTTAGTGCTCGTGTAGCGTGTTCGTGTACTTGGCGGGTCAACGAAGGGAACGTCGGCTAGATGCTCGAATACTGCGCGCAGAGAGGGTTGGAATGGTTTCTCAAGATTCGCAAGATCGAAGTATTCGGGGACACCAGAGACATGGTTGAGAAACTGCCCAACCGTAATCGCACGCCAAGCGGGCGGCAAGGTGGCTACGTAGCGAGAGGCAGGCACGTCAAGGTCAACCTTTTTCTCCTCAACGAGCTGCAGGAGCAATGTTCCTGCAAAAAGCTTGCTCACTGAGAAAACCGGGAAGACCGCCGCTTCATCCACCGGGATTCCATTTGCAGCAATTTCCCCAAAAAACCCACGATAGACAGGTTCGCCATTTCGCAGAATGACGACCGCCTGGGCAGGAATGCCATGCATTGTCGCATTATTCGTGACCACGTTCTCGATCAACGAAACCGTCCCGTGATCGACGGGAGTAGCGCAGGACGCGAGCGTTGCGGTGACATACAAAGCAGTCGCGCACCTAAATAGTCTGAGCATGCCGAATCCTTTTTCTGCTGCCTAACGCTTGAGTTATCCGAGCCGCGAAGCGGCTTCGGCTTGAACGAATTTTTAGGCCGCACCTGCGCTCGACACCAACCGTTAGAACGCAACCTTCAGTTCGTAACCACAAAGCTCGTTTGATCAACACCAGTGTTGCCAGTTTTTGGATCATATGCAAAAACGGTGATGTGGTAGTTTCCAGGGGAGTCAGGTTGCAACTTGGCGCGAAAGGTGTTCATTGTCTCCTGCATATGCAGTGGAATGGTTTGGTAGTGGTGGCCGTCTTTGTTGACGATTGCGGCGACCTCCATGTTGTTGCCATCCCATAGGCCGCCTGGAGTCAGAATGCAGCCACACATCATGACGACGTTCGCCTTGATCTCGTAAGGCGCTTGGCTGAGCGGCGTGTAGAGATGCGTGCCGGGGCTCAGTATGTCGACGATCATGCCCGGCACTTCGACAATCAACCCGTCACCGGAAATTGATTTGCCGGGAACAAGCCAGGTTTGTGTTCGAGATACGGTTCTGGCCTGTTTCTGGATATAAGGCGCCAGCACCTCAACTGTCAGGAAAGTCGGCTTTTCTATCATCAAAGTAGCCTTGAATGCGGCGGCGTTCTCGGTGATGGAGCTGTACCGTGTTCTCGGCGTTTTCATGATGAGGTCGGTGTTGCCGGTGCCGCCCTCGGTCAAACCTTCCGCCAGCACTTTGCCACTATCAGCATCCTTAATCCGGATCAATGCGCCGCCAACAGATGAGCCGATAAACTTCCCATCTCGGGCTTTGGCCCTGATAACAATGTCAGTGGCAACGGGTTCTGCTTTTACAGCGCCAGTAGTAAACAGCAGTGCGAATGCCATGAAACACATCAAATAGCGCATGGGTTTTCCTTTCGGTTCAGATCACAGAAGGAGTGATACGTTAGCGCTCGCTAAGCGCACCTACGTGCTTGAATGCGGCCTAACGCCTGAGTTAAGCCGACCTGCGTAGCGTAGCCAACAACATGGCAAGCTTTTCCAGCCATGTTGTTGGTGTAGCGAAGTAGGTTCGGCTTGAACGAATTGTTAGGCCTCAACCCCGATCCGCTGGATGGTTGACGCCATCATTGGTTGGAATATTTGGAATTGCAAACGGGTTGACGCCCTCCAGGCAGCCAACGTTGTAGCCGTATTGGTCTGGGTTGGAGCGACGCTGATGATGTGTGTAGATGCCGCAATTGGCGCAGAAATAGTGCTTTGCGGTGTGTGTATTGAATTGGTAGAGCTTCAGATGCTCTGCGCCTTTGACGATGCGGATGCCGTTCAAGGATACCGAAGCGACAACCGCGCCTTTGCGCCGGCAGATGGAACAGTCACAGCGGCGCGGATTGACGATGCCGTCCGGCAGATCGATCTCGAACTCCACTGAGCCACAGTGACAAGTTGCCCGGTGCTTGGGCTGAATCTTGACGCCGCCAACTTCCTTGAGCACTGAGAGTCTCCGCGCTAGGGCGGCGATACAGGCGGCTGCTTCCTGCCGCGGAAGACCCGAAGCCACGCTGTCGCCTCCAAGACGAGACCAACCAGCACCAGAGCGACAGCCCCCGGCATGCTGCCCGCGATGTATGCCGCAATGGCAGCGACGAAGAGAAGCAAAGTGACAAGATGTCTCACTGGATACTCCTACTTGTGAGGCCTAACGCCTGAATTAAGCCGACGCGACTTGTCGCGTTCGGCTTGAATGAATTGTTAGGCGGCAGGCCACTATGGCTGGCAAACCGCTCTTATTGAACCGATGCGGCTCTCTTCTGGAACGAGCTGGAGCCAGCATGGGAACTCAGTGTAGTACTCCCAGTAAATGACGCCACCCTCACGTTCTGTCAGTTCGGGCTCCCCATAAAGTTCAACCGCGCGACCGAGTGGGTCGCCCGGGCACAAGCCTGCAGGGGTGCATGCACGATCGCTTTCGCTCCGCAGGTGGCCGACCACCTCGCCGCTGAAAGAAACGGTGAGGTGCGGGTAATGAAAATGAAGGTTGAGGTGATCGAACTCCTTAGTGATGCTGAAGGGCTCTCCAAGGCGGGCGCGAACTTGCTGTTCTGTTGCATCGATCGAGATGCCACCAAATGCAAGCTCAGAGTGCGGGATGCTCGACGGGTTGGAGAGCGCTGCGACGGGGAGCGCCACTAGAAGGAACGCGATGATGTATTTCATGCCGCCTAACGCCTGAATTAAGCCGAACCGCGAAGCGGTTTCGGCTTGAATGAATTGTTAGGGCTCACGCGCGTGAACCTGTCCGTTGCCATCAACGTACTTTGAGAAGTCCGGTTGAGCGGACATGCTGACGGGCAACCCATGCTTTGTCACGAGATCCATAACCGACATGGCTTCAGGCGGAGGCTCTGACTGGCCATTCTCTCGGTAGTACCAGACAGATCCGCCATTCATTTTTTGTCGCTGTAACTCAGTCTCGATTTGCGCCAGATCAGATGGCACACCATTGAGAAGCAATTTGCCAGAAGCAAGCACACTGACCTTTGCGACCGTGCCTGGGACAGGAGCTTGAGACTGCGCGCAGGCTGACGACATGGCGAGAATTGCTCCAAGAATTATCAGCCGTGCGAGTTGGTTCATGTGAGCCCTAACGCCTGAATTAAGCCGGCCCGCGAAGCGGGTTCGGCTTGAATGAATTGTTAGAGCCGCCCATCGCATTGCCGAGTGCAGCACCGGCTGCGCCGTACAGTGACCACACCGCAGCAAGCGCAAGTGAACTGACAAATAGTTGCGTCAGATAGCCATCCGGTACGTGAGCCACTAGCTCAGCACTATTTATACAGCTCGCGATAGCCGCAGCAACTGCTCCACACAGAATTGGGCGCCGGACTGCTATGAGTCCTGTAAGCATCCACGGAACTATGTGCAGCAAGGCGCCGAGAAAATTGGGCTGAACTACCTTTAAGAAGTGGATCACTTGGAGCGGGAGAACCCTCACGGTATCCGACTGGCGAAAGATCAGCCAGTCCAGCAGCAGCCACGCTGCTATGCCAATAGCAATGCTGATAATTGCACGCATCGAATCTCCCCCGCGGCGCTAACGCCTGAATTAAGCCGACCCGCGAAGCGGGTTCGGCTTGAATGAATTGTTAGGTGCGGACCTACTGCACCATGCGAGCCAAACGGCAACTGCGCCAAACGTGACAGCAATGGCCGGCCACGCGGCGCCGAGGAAAATGAGCACGCCGAAATATAGAACTGCCGCCAAGCCCATCAATGGCCGCGGTTCGGATGGGCCAACCGCCAGCCCCCAGGCTGTGAGGAGAGCAAGACCGATCGATAGCGACAGCCCGAGGACCACAAACGGGCAAAGTACGAACTCGTATGTGGGGCGCTCGCCGTCCACCGGAGCGTACCAATCTCCAAGCCACCATCCGACGGTCAAAGCGGCAAGCGAAGAGGTCACGCCAGCGATCCATGGCGCACCGGCACCCGCAAGGCTAGGCTCCGATACCAAGAAGAAAGCGACTGATGCAGCCATCGCGGCACCGTATCCAAGGCCGCTCTTAACTTGCAGATTCATCGTAACCATCCGGCCGCACCTAACGCCTGAATTAAGCCGACCCGCGAAGCGGGTTCGGCTTGAATGAATTGTTATACCTGCCGCGGTTCAATCGGGTGGCGATGGAAAATGCAAGGTGAATTTGGATTGAAACAGCACGACGCCGTTAGCCTTGCAGGTGAGAGTGTCTACTATCACCGAGTCGCCAGACGGCCTAACGGAAAATATGTAGTACATCGGATTGTAGAAATGACCTGCCTTTCCCGGTAACTCAATCTCATACGATTGAGATTTGACGTTTTTAGCAAGCACCTCACGAGGGTTGCCAGGAGATGAAGGTATTGATGTCTCACCGACGCACTGCAGTTTTGTCCGCTCCTCCGAAGATCTGTAGTCGAACTCAAATCCTATCCAAGTACATGGCTCGGCCCTGCCGTCGTACACGCAACTACCCTGATCAGTGACCAAGATGTCTTCTGTCTGTTGGCAGATCCAGCCGCCCCCATCCTCAGTGATCTTCGTGTTGGTGCAGGCGAGCCCCGCCTTGAAATTTGAAATTTCGACCGCCGAGCACGGAAAGGCACCAGCAATGAGGAATAGTGCAACCAGGAAGCGCATGTGGTCTCTCCGCAGGTATAACGCCTGAGTTAAGCCGACTTGCGTAGCGTAGCCGACAACGTGGCAAGCTTTACCTGCCACGTTGTTTGTGTAGCGAAGCAAGTTCGGCTTGAACGAATTGTTAGGCCGCATTGCTGCGTACTTCCACCAGCCGGATGCCAGCCTCGCTGGTGAGTATGTGATGGAGGTCGCTGTCCAGCTTTGCCAGCGCGGGGCCAGCGTCCAGTCTCTTGACCAAGCGCTGCCAGAGAGAAAGCTCCGCCTCCGAGAAGCAATGCCAGACGATGCTTTCTTTAGGTGGCGGTGGGTCGCCTGGCCGGGCGGTGTCGTAGTCAACAGAGCTGCCGCAGCCAACCCACAACTCAAATTGCTCGTCAGAGCACATGAGACAGCGGCCCCAATCCTCGGCAACGATGCACTCAATGTTGTGACCGCGCTGCTCCAGTTGCCTTCTGAGCCACGTGGCAAGTTGTCGCCCGTACATACGAGGGTTGATCTCCTCGTCCTCGCCGGGCTCAACGTCAAATAAGTTTGAGGTGAAGCGATAACCGGTCATGCGGCTTAACGCCTGAATTAAGCCGACCCACGAAGTGGGTTCGGCTTGAATGAATTGTTAGGCGGCGCTGCCACGTACCACCGCCGCCAGGATGAGTCCGCCAAGTACTAAGGAAACCAAGCCAACCAGCGTGATGTGGCGAGTTGCCCGAGGGACGACGCGCTGAGCAAACCGATGATGCCACCGCCATGGAACGAGGAGAAGGCAAGCTGTTGTGACAAGCAGAAGCCAGCCAAAGAGCGTAAAGGCGCCAGAGAGAAGCATGCGAGGCGCATGAAGTATGAGCGCGGCACCAACCACAACGCGCAAGAACAGCTCCGCGTAATGCTTGAGCGCAGAGTCAGCGAAGCCGAGCAAGAAGCGATTGGCCCGGATTGGCAGAAACAGCGAGACGGCCGCCAAGGCAATGAAGTAAAGCCCGGCAAGCACCACAATAGTAAGAGCTAGGACTTCAATCATCAACGTTGCCTGACAAGCCGCCTAACGCCTGGAGTTAAGCCGACCCGCGAAGCGGGTTCGGCTTGAATGAATTGTTAGGGGGCGCCCCACTCATGGCACAGCCACCCACGATTTGTCCCAGCGGGTAACGGCACCACCGCGGGACTTTTCTGCTGGGGAGAAACGGCGCTGATAGCGAGTTCCCTGAAACTCTACGATCTCCTTGCTTGTTGCGTCAGGAAACATGCTGTCCAGTTCCTTCTCAAGGACCTCTTGAGCAGAAAGTGGAACAGCGCCGGATGCTTTTAGGTGCGACTCAATGGCCTCAACCTTGGCCTGAGCAGCTTTACGCTGGGAGTTGTACTTGTTGGGATTGTTGCCACTGTAGTTGTCCCAGCGGTCCTCCCAACTCTTCCGGTCAGCTTTCGCTGCTTCTAGATCGGCAAACGAGTACATGTACTAAGCCCCCTAACGCCTGAGTTAAGCCGACCTGCGTAGCGGAGCCAACAACATGGCAAGATTTTTCTGCCATGTTGTTGGTGTAGCGAAGCAGGTTCGGCTTGAACGAATTGTTAGCCCCCGCCTACGGCTGCGCAGAGATAACGCTTTCAATCCAGTCTTTGTAATGGTGTAGCTGGACATTGCAACTGAGTTGACCATATCGCCCGGGCGTCCTAATGGAGCTTTGAGGATCTACCCAGGATGTCAGTCCGGCCAACTGCCAGTCCTTTTCAACCTGGATAAGGATTGGCCCGCCGCTGTCACCACTTCCTGCCCCGCCCTCAAGGGGCATGGCGTCTGACGGCTTGTCAAACATATAGCAGAACCAGCGGCCGTGGGCGCTGGTCACTTTGTTGTACGCATGGCGAAGCTCAGTACGGTGGGAGCTACTAAACTCGTACCCAGTGACTCCGTTACCCGTAGCGCCTTTTCCTATGATCTTAATGATTTGGCCGAGCTGGCTGTCGCTCTTGTTCAACGCGGCAGGAGAGACGTCTGCAACGGGCTGTGCCAATTTCAAAAGTGCGATGTCATCCGAGGTGGAGAGCAGCACCCTAAAAAGCGTCCAATCCCAAGTGGCCAGCGCATGATCAAGTAGCTCTTGCGGAGGCTTCTTGTATCCGGGGTGTATTACCAGACGTTCAACGTCTCTAGGTACCCCGTTAATTGTTACTTGCTTAATTTCAGATTGCCACGTGATGGCATGAGCGGCGGTAATTACCCACTGCGGAGCAATCAGTACGCCGTGCCCCTCGCCAGGCATGTCAACGAGAGCGGGGAACTCAGATGGCAGAACCCGATACCTTGAGTCATCAACGTCATCTCGAATCACGATGGCGTTAGCGGTTGATGACGCCGCCAGAAGTGCGAGTAACAAGAATCGAATCATGTGTGATGTCTCAAAGGGGGCTAACGCCTGAGTTAAGCCGAACTGCGTAGTGGAGCCAAAGGCATGGCAAGCTTCTTCTGCCATGCCTTTGGTGTAACGAAGCAGTTTCGGCTTGAACGAATTGTTAGGCATCATAGCTTGGAAGTGCGGAGTGCCGCCTTTTGGCCCAATGGCGCCCAATGAGCAGGCCAATAGCTAGGGCTATAGCTGTCACGGCCCAATCAATCGCAACAAGGGGAAGCGGTTGGCGCTCAGTTGCTGGTAATGAGAGGTAGCCACTGATAGCCACCATCGATAGAGTTGCGAAAATGAAAGATACGAAAACCGCAGCAACGGCATGAGCAAGGGGGCGATGTAGTTGGCGGTAGCCGAGCCATACAAAAACTACTGCATACAGCAGAAACTGAGCTCCTAGGGCGCCGAGGAACTTTACCAGTACCATCTCTCTTGATTGGGCGGTGAAACCGCTCTCCACGACGCCAATCGTGACTCCTGACAGAAGTATGAAGAATCCGGCTATGAATATGAGCTTCCAGTTCATGGGAAATGATGCCTAACGCCTGAATTAAGCCGACCCGCACCGTGCGAACCGGGAGCCGAGGCAACACCGCCAACGACACATTTGAACGAGGCGATGAAGCGGGTTCGGCTTGAATGAATTGTTAGACCGCAACCGCATGAAGTACAGCCTCATGTGTCACTCCGTTTGCCAAGTTAATCAGGTCTGCCGAGAACTGCTGCAGCTCCTGATACGACGTGGTTAGCTCGGCCCGAACGACGCGCTGCTCTTCTGGACGGTGGTGCTCTTGCACCGATGTGGCTAAACGGACTTGGCAGCCAAGGACGCCACGACCGGCTACCGGATAGAAGCGCAGAGCGAGATGCTCTTGCGTAAGGCCAGCACCGGACTCTTTGCCCCAATAGCCGCCCTTCAACTCAACCACATCCGAGAGGGGGAACGCTTTGCCCAAGACTCCGGCGAAATCCGCTATCGCGCTCACATTGAACCAAGCAGAGCCGCGCCCGGAAAAGCCGTCCGCCACTACTTCTCCGTGTAGCTCGGCAGTGCCGTCGTCGTCCGGAGTAAGGGTCAATCGCAAGCGATCTGTCATTGCGGTCTAACGCCTGAGTTAAGCCGACTTGCGTAGCGTAGCCGACAACGTGGCAAGCTTTACCTGCCACGTTGTTGGTGTAGCGAAGCAAGTTCGGCTTGAACGAATTGTTAGGCCGCACGCTGCTTACGTGCCTCACGCTCATACAGCCAGTGGAGAAGCATAAAGAAGCCTGCGCCCAGAGCAAAGCCGATTGCTACTCCTGAGAGAGTTGGCCCTCGCCAACGCAAGTCAATGAGAACGGCAAACACTAGGCCCGTCACACCACCATATGTAGCAGCCACGCCCCAACCCCGCAGCGGGCTTGGGGCAGGAATCGACTCCCGCAGGATGCCCGCGGCTATGCCGCCCACACAAAGCGGGCCAACAAGATGCGCGACCAACTCAAAGTCGATGGTTACGCCGAGGTTGAAGAGATTGAGCACAAGCACAGTGAGCCCAAGCACCGCCCCGTAGTAAAAAGATTGGAAGAGCACTTCAACCGCGTAGTGGAACTGCGGCCGAGTGTGCGCAAATAGCCAGACGCGGACGTTAGCAATCCGGTTCCAGATGGTAATGCTTCGAGTGTCTTCGACAGTGCCCATGCGGCCTAACGCCTGAGTTAAGCCGACCTGCGTAGCGTAGCCGACAACATGGCAAGCTTTACCTGCCATGTTGTTGGTGTAGCGAAGCAGGTTCGGCTTGAATGAATTGTTAGGCCGCGCTCTCGACGATGCCGGCGAGATCTTGACCATAAGAGACCTCAAGTGTATGTCCATCAGGGTCTCGAATTAGTGCCCAGTAACCGACAGGCGGCTCCATTTGCTCCGCCTCACGAACAAGGCAACAATTTTGTGTTGCGAGTTGGCTAAGGCGATCTACCTCTGCACGGGATGAAACGCCAACACCAAGGTGAGCCATTGGTAAGAGTGGATGAATTTCACTTGATGTTTCAATGAGAACGATTGCAAATGGTCTAGTGCGGTCGCTGACCCAAGTGACACCAGGCCGTGCATGCACGACATGCATGTTTGCGTACATTTCATAGAACGCGACACTCTCTCTGAGTGAGCGAACTGGAAGTGCTATGTGTGTGAGCCCGATATCAGTCATAGCGGCCTAACGCCTGAGTTAAGCCGAACCGCGAAGCGGTTTCGGCTTGAACGAATTGTTATGCGCCACCCGGCGCCACGTGGCCCATAGACATGGCTTTCTTGCGTTGCGACGCTGATAGCGCAGGCCAGATCGCATGAACCCGACTAAGCTGCATCTCACGAAGATCCCTTTGATACTTTTCTTTCTTAAGGCTGATCTTAAAGAACGAAGGGCTGTGATCGATCTTGTTTTTTTGTAGTCGCCAAAGAACAACGAATGCGAACTTTGGTGTGAGGTGCTTGTTCTTCTTATAGAAATCTAGCGCATTTCTTAAGATGTCGCTATCTTCCTTAGTAGCGCAGTTGTCCAGCGCTTTGATGCATGACTGCAGCCGCATTTGCTGCACAAGTCGCTCAAGCTTCTTCTTTGCATCTTTGGCGGAGAGACGACGACCTTGCTCAAAGACAGAAAGATTGAACTTTAAGATGCATTGTGAGCCAACCATTAATGTTTTATGCGTCAGCGCATTCTTAATTTCGAAGTGGTAGCGAAGCTGCTCCTGCTCACAGAGCAGACATGTCTCTACAGGCTCTTCATGGTCGATCGTCCGCTCGGTGAATGACCACTCCTCAAAGGCCTCTGGCAGTGTGCTGCCAACGGATAGAGGAAGAATGTTGTCTCGAACTCTCTGCGGATAAGTGCGCATCCAGCCCCCCGTGGCGCATAACGCCTGAATTAAGCCGACCCGCGAGGCGGGTTCGGCTTGAATGAATTGTTAGGTGCTTGGCCGGGATGCACCAGATCTATGCCAAGTGTCATTGGCGGCATGATGTGGCGGAATACAAGGCAAGAACCTCCAGGACTGCTAAGGGCGAGCTCACTTACAGCACCTTCTCCGAGCGTGTCCGACTCTGCCATGGACTGCACGGCAAAAGGAAGCAAAGCTGCTGCAGCGGCGAGGGGCTGCATGATGTAAGTCTTGCCGCTAGGCGCCAGCCACTGGAAGGCCGTGGCATCGCAGTCCGTGACCTCGAGGCCAAGCGATGGGTACTTGCTCGGGTCTAGTTCTACCTCGCGGGGTGCGATCCGCAGCAGGCGTCCGCCGGAAAGTTGCACTACAGCCATAGCCGTTGCAATTGCCGTCGTGAGCTCGTCTACCCACGCAGGATGAACGGGCTCGCAAGCGAAGGTGTGGATTGCTTCTATCGTTGTATCGGCGAGCGAGGAAGTATCCACAAGCACCTAACGCCTGAGTTAAGCCGACTTGCGTAGCGTAGCCGACAACATGGCAAGCTTTACCTGCCATGTTGTTGGTGTAGCGAAGCAGGTTCGGCTTGAACGAATTGTTAGGCGCCAATCAGTGCCGTGAGATGGAATGCGACATTTGCAAAGCTGTGCGCCAAGATTGGGAAGAGCAAGCTGCCACTATTGAACCGCAACCAACCGCCGGCAATGCTACCGATGAACGGGAACAAGGCAGACATTGGGTCAAATGAGAACGCAGCGTCCGAATAGCTCAGCCCGTGCCAGATGCCAAAGGCAACAGCGGTGATGAATACCACGGCCCAAGGTATGCCTTGCGAAGGCTCTTTGCCACGGATGAGGCCGAGCAAGAGGGCTGGAGCGATGCCGCGATACACCAGCTCTTCCACAATTCCGGGCATCGACGCCTGGAACGCAAACGTCTCTACAGACGGGACTGAGGGTTTGAAGAGCAGCCCGAGTGAGAGACCCCAGAGGATGAAAAGGAACAGAGCGATTAGAGATGCTCTGAGGTTTCTTTGCGACAAGGTAAGGCCAAGTGCCTCGGGCTTGATCCCCAGCCCGAGCACCACCACGACGGACAACAGTAGGCTGTAGATCTTTCCAGACCAATTCCACTCTCCGCCGATAAAGCTAAATGCAGACGAGCCGGACGGCAACCCGGTGACCAGATCATCGAGTCCTAGGTAGGCTGCGAACAACACCCCAAAGGCAAAGGTCAAGCGCTTGTCGAAGTGCTTGAACGCAAGAAAGACCAGAAAGGCAATTGCAGCAAAGCTCAGCGCGAAAATGACTGCTTCCATTTGCGACGTATCTCCGGTTGGCGCCTAACGCCTAAGTTAAGCCGAGACGCGTAGTGGAGGAAAGCACATGGCAAGCTTTATCTGCCATGTGCTTTGCGGAACGAAGCGGCTTCGGCTTGAACGCATTGTTAGGCCGCGCCGCCAGAAAGCCTGACCCAAGACTGTCGAAGCCCCACAAGATGGACGATGCCGATCAGTAGGCAGATTGAAGAACTCACGGCCCAGAACGTCATGCTGTTCCCTGGAAAGTACGCCATGGCCGGCACGAATGCGACGCCACGCACAATGTAGATGGTCGTGATCGCGGAGAGAGCGGTACGCCGCAACGGCAACTTGCGAATCAGACCGGCGCCGGAGAGAGCGTAGGCGCTCCACCCAGTGAGAACGCTGGCAATGACCAGGGTAACGACGGTCGGGTACCAGTGGCCGGCCAAGTGCAGCTGCGCCATTTGCTCTCCAGCCCCCAAGAGCCGAAACAGCGGAGCGCCCACCACCAGGCACGCTAAATGCATCAGCGCGGCGAGGCCGCTGAGGGCGGCGCCGACTACCAGAAGCTTGTTGGTTGGACTGGCCATGTTGCTCCCCAGCGGCCTAACGCCTGAATTAAGCCGACCCGCGAAGCGGGTTCGGCTTGAATGAATTGTTAGACGGCGACTTTGTCGCGATGCTTCTTGAGTCGGCGGCAAGATGCTGCATACTCACGCATCAATTCTTGACCGTCCTCGGCGAGCTTCTTTGCTGCTGCATCAATATCAGCGATGGGCATCGTAGCGTCACCCATGGCGTGCATGAGATTGTTCCGCGATTCCTTCCAGGTATTGAGTTTGTCGTGCTCGAAGTTCTCCTTAAGGAGCTTGTCCTGCTTAGTGCGTCTAGACAACTCTTTGAGTTTTGGCCCCATCATTTTTATGGGCTTTCCATTGGCTCCTCCGGCTTTCTCTCCAACGCCGCCAGAATTTTGGAGTAGCGAAACCAGCCGATCCTCCAGTACCGCATAGGCATACCAAGATGCCTCCAAGTACATTGATGCCTCATACGCTGACTTCATGCGAGCGATGAACGTTCTGTACAGAGCTTCCTTCGGCATGATTCCCCCTGTTGCCGTCTAACGCCGGAATTAAGCCGACCCGCGAAGCGGGTTCGGCTTGAATGAATTGTTAGGCCCCGGCCTGATGGAGCCCGCAAGAAGCACTATGCCAAACACTGCGACTATTGGCATAAGAGTAGCGAGATAAACATGCCAAGGAAGGGCGAACGCAGCAAGGATGGCTGCACCCGACCCGAGCGCCAGGGAACTTGCTACCAAGAATCTAGAGCGGCGAGAAGCGTGGACCAAGCCAAAGGCGGACACATGCACCCACAAGACCAGCAAGGCCGCCGAGCCCCAATGCCATAAGCGCAGGCTCTCGCGGTCCGACAGCGACAAGTAATGCCGCCAGTGGCCCAAGCAAGACGCATGCGACAACCAACACGGCCACGAAGGCGCCCCGAATGAGTCTGCTATCTACAAAGGTGGCGATTCTGCTAAACAAGGGGCCTAACGCCTGAGTTAAGCCGACTTGCGTAGCGTAGCCGACAACGTGGCAAGCTTTACCTGCCACGTTGTTGGTGTAGCGAAGCAAGTTCGGCTTGAACGAATTGTTAGGCGGCAACTCACGCTGCAGCGAGTAACTGCCATGCAATTGCCACCTGTGCAAAGAACCCGGCAACGAAGGCTAGGGTGCGAAGCCATGGCAGTGCAAACGCATAGGCGATTGCGTGTACTACCCGGGCCCAGAAGTACACCACGCATGCGCCGGCAGTAATGGAGTTACTGACGCCGGCAGCATCCGCGATGAGCACTAGGGCGGCGAAGACCACCAGGTTCTCCACGGCATTGGCATGTGCTTTAAGTAGGCGAACTGCCCAGGAAGACTGGGGCTTCGGATTGGACGGGTATCCGACGGTGTCGGAGAGACCCCAGACAGCAAAACGGTTCAGGATGTATGGAACCCACAGCACTGCGGTGAACGCAGCGACCAACGTCAAATACAGAAGCTCTGTGCTCATGACTCTGCCCCCTTTTTAAGAATGGAGATACGAGTACTGCCCCTTGCCGCCTAACGCCTGAGTTAAGCCGACTTGCGTAGTGGAGGCAAAGCCATGGCAAGCTTTTTTTGCCATGGCTTTGGTGTAACGAAGCAAGTTCGGCTTGAACGAATTGTTAGGCCGTGCTCACGCACGTAAGCACAGCCGCATTATTACCTGGCGGAAGGATACTGCAGTATGCACTGGCCCCCGCCACTCGGTTGCACCGCCGCCGCCCATGAAATTGCTGGTTGATGCAGCAATGCGGGAGAGCACCGCAGATTTGAATTCTTTGAGCTCCATTGCTGAGTGTGGCGTGTAACAGACTTTTACGCGAATCGGCACGCTGAGTGTGAGTGCGCTAACGAGGAGGCCAAGAAGACCAGCGATTGATCCGCCCATAAAGATCCATTGCCAGTTGATGCCAGATATGGAGGTATCTTTGATCTGATACACGCAACCGTCTGCATCCACAAGTAGAGCGGAGTGCAATGGCCGAGTGAAGTAGTGGATGAACTGAACGGTCGGTGCGTCGCTGCACGCAAGCAGGAATTGCTTACTGCTTTGGCTTGAAGATATGAAGACTGCTGGGAAAGTTGGTTGCACGGCCTAACGCCTGAGTTAAGCCGACTTGCGTAGCGTAGCCGACAACGTGGCAAGCTTTACCTGCCACGTTGTTGGTGTAGCGAAGCAAGTTCGGCTTGAACGAATTGTTAGGCTTGCAGCCCGTAGTACGTCGCATACTGACCTGCACTGCCGATGACGCCCAGTAGCAGGAGCGCTGCAATAAATACAACGGATGCGACTGTGCCGCGCTTGACGCCGCGCGAGCGAAAGAAGTAGTAGGGCAGTGCCAGCAGCGATAGACCAACCACGCCGACGTTGAGCCAAGGTGAGCGGCGATACCCGAGCTGATCCGAGTCTAGGCGATACCAGGCAAATATCAGCAGCCCTCCGACAACGGCGAATGCAAATGCAGAGGGCGGAGTAATTACACCCGGATAGAAGTATTGGTCTGCGGCGCCAGAAATAAAGGCCGCTACAGCAAGGGCAAGCAAGACAAGAATCTTCGACCTCATGTGATGTGTCTCTGCAAGCCTAACGCTCAAGTTAAGCCGAATTGCAGCGCGTAGCTGGCAACATGGCAAGCTTTTTCTGCCATGTTGACGGCGTAGCGATGCAATTTCGGCTTGAACGCATTGTTAGGTTGCACCCATCTGCCTCTCGCGCTCGAGGACAAGTTGGCTCAGCGCGGCACCCAACCCGGGATCCAGGGTGGTGTCGGTGAGGGCATCTGCGACCATACGATGCTCTTTCTCCGTGCGGATGATGCCTCGGGCGAGTATCCGGTTGAGGCGACTGCGAGTGCGGTCGGTGAAGTACTCGTCGCCGAAGCCGTGCTTGGTCTTGAGAAAGTCGTTAGCAGATGCGCGTACTTCGCTGGGCAGGTGGCTCAAGCCCTCAGCCAAGTCTCTAGCCACGTCCAGGATTGGCGGGCGTCCGGAATAGCGCTGAATTATTTCAGACCTAAGTGCTGCAATGGGCTCGGGAAGGTCGATCGCCAAGATGGAATGCGCGTCTTTGCACCAAGCTCCGATCGCGTCGTAGTTTCGTTTGCTCATTGTGCGACCTAACGCCTGAGTTAAGCCGACTTGCGTAGCGGAGCCGGCAACATGGCAATCTTAACCTGCCATGTTGTTGGTGGAGCGAAGCAAGTTCGGCTTGAACGAATTGTTAGGGTGTTTTCCAGTCATCTTCACGAGCTCTCGCTCCACCTCTTTGGGGTGCACCTTATCGGCTAGGTAGAGCGAATGACCGCCGCCCCACTGGTCCTCGATGTGCAGCACGTTGTGGCCTCCGCTGCGGGCGAAGCCATAGCTCTCGATGCCCGGCCAAGGGACGAGTGCGATCTGGTCGCCCTTCACGACCACGATCCCATTTGGCCCCGAATCGATGCTCCTGGGGCTGAGCCAGCCGGTGACGTAGATAAACACCGCGAGCGGTACTCCGATTGCCGGCGCAATCCACAAGTTGGCCGCGCGGTCCAACTGCGTTGGTAGGTCTTCGCCGAGGTTGGCGATTAGGCCAACTGCGGCAAGAACAGCAGTCCACACGGCCATTCCCTTCAGCGCTTCGCGACCGAAGAGGTTAAACGGGCGCTGTTGCTTAAGGGAAACCGCCCACGGCTCACGCCATTTCATAAAACACCCTAACGCCTGAATTAAGCCGACCCGCGAAGCGGGTTCGGCTTGAATGAATTGTTAGGCCTACGTGCCGGGTGGCTCACGAGAACCACTCTGACGCGAGACCTGAGAACAGCAAAGCCATGAACGAGAACATTGCGACATGCAGCAATCGGTTTGCCGAAGACGAAATACGAACCGTGTCTGGCGAGAGCTGAGTGCCGCGAAAGGCGCCGCCCTTGACCCCGCGGAGCGCCTGATACGCCGCCTGAAACCTTGACATAGGCAAGAGCTTCTCGGAGCGCACTAGAGCAAGTGCATCTGGGTGATGCGTCTCCAGGCTGCGGTGGAGATCAAACAGGGTGGAGTAGTACATGATCGCAGCGCCAAACGTGAGCGGCAGCGACAGGAGAAAGATTGTCTGGAGTGCAAGTGACATTGATTAGTAGGCCTAACGCCTGAGTTAAGCCGACCTGCGTAGCGTAGCCGACAACATGGCAAGCTTTACCTGCCATGTTGTTGGTGTAGCGAAGCAGGTTCGGCTTGAACGAATTGTTAGACCTATAGCCCACGATAAGTGACTATCGCTCTTAGTGGCAGAGGTAGGTCAACGTGAGAAACCGTTAGCAACCACTCCTCATGGACTCTGCGACCCTGCATGACGTAGCGGAATGACTGCAGCCCTTGTGGCGCACTCGGCTGATCTCTAGCTATCGAGATTCCGCTCCCAGCAGGTGGCAGCCAAGATTCAATAGCTTCTTGCAGCTGCTCGACGTTTCCTTCTTGCACAAAGACAGAGCAAGAGCCGTCAAATCGAACGGCAACGGCGTAGGTATTGCCGTCCACGTCGCCGCGCCATGCCCTCCCAGGTAGTTCGACTAGGTAGCGATCAGCAACCTCATCTTCGATTTCCTTCAGGCCTAGTCGCTGAGCTTCTTCGGAGACGGCGGCAGGTTGGGCGTGGCTGACGACACAGGCTGATAGGAAGATTTTGACGAAAGGATCGGTGCTCGGGCTCGCATGTGCCGAGTGAGTCAACACGCTCAGCGAGACGGCGGCGATGGCTGCAAGTGTCCGCGTAGTCATGTCTGTAGGTCTAACGCCTGAATTAAGCCGAGCCGCGAAGCGGCTTCGGCTTGAATGAATTGTTAGCCGCCACGCGGCACACGGTGCGCTATACCAGTGGCTTGCACAACAAATTTGCTGGACTCAGCCTCCATGTCGATGTTGTTCACGACACGTGTCCACGCAACCAGCAGCTTCTCTGGTGCCATCGGCGTCAGGACAAGAGCCCAGCTCTCTACCCAAGTCCCGTCATCATCTTCTCCAGAATCCATTGAATGGACGATCGCGTTGCTGAGATGACGTCGTACTTGGAACGTTCCAGGCTTGACCTCAGTCCAGCTCCCGTCATGAACGACCCAAACTTGGGCATGCTCTCCGTTGATTGAGAGCCGCAGATCCAAGTGCTCGGAAGACGAATCCGTGAATGGCAGGGATCCACTCCACGAGCCATCCGGCGAGGGATGAGCCCTTTCGCTCGTATTGGACAAGCTTGAGCAGCCAGTTAACGCCAGAGCAGTTAGGGCAGCGAGAAACCAAATCCGACAGTTCACACGTGTACCTCTCATGGCGGCTAACGCCTGAGTTAAGCCGACTTGCGTAGTGGAGCCAAAGCCATGGCAAGCTTTTTGGCCATGGCTTTGGTGGAACGAAGCAAGTTCGGCTTGAACGATTTGTTAGGCCACATTGTGCATGACTCCCCACGACTCGCAAACGCCGCCAAATGGCTCCATTGCCGTGCTCACGCGCCGCTGGATAGCCGTGACACCCTCATAGGTGACCCGATCTATGACCTGGAACTGGACGTAGCCATCTCCGTGATTTGACGGATACAGCCCGAGCTCGCCGTAGCGAGTGCGGAGCCACTCGAGCGCTGCCGCTTGAGGAGGCCAGCTCTTAAAGTCAACGTTGTAATCGACAGAGTGAGGTTTGGAGAAGTCGAAGCCGTCTGCTGCGAGATTGCGGAAGACTCCGCCATCTGCATCATCTGGCCAATCTGCGGTGATGTTTGGCATGCGGCCTAACGCCTGAGTTAAGCCGACTTGCGTAGTGGAGCCAAAGCCATGGCAAGCTTTTTCTGCCATAGCTTTGGTGTAACGAAGCAAGTTCGGCTTGAACGAATTGTTAGGGCTCACGCCCCATTAGATGTCAAACCCAGGATGCAGGAACTCCCGAGGCTCCCCAACAGCCCAACCGGAGCCGAGGAAGCGGTCTTGGAGCTTTGCGTCACTGGCAGTGTAGTGCAGCTCAGTAGCGGATGGGATGCCAAGCTCTGGCAGAAGGCTACGAAGTATCCCAAGGACAGCGTCCCGGTCAGTGGTATCGACGTCAATGCCACAGAACTCAATGGCACGGGTTCCGTCCGGCTTTTTGTCACCTAGGAGCGATCCACCGCCTGACACATGACCGAGCCCTTTCGGATCAAGGGCAGCGTCAATTGGATCCTCGAGCAGGCGAGCCCGATCAACAGGTTGGATCGCGTCGGGAATCTTGATGTACACGAACTGCTCTACGTCAAAATTATCAGCCACGACGTTGTTTCCTGTGAGCCCTAACGCCTGAATTAAGCCGACCCGCAACGCGCTGGCCGTGAGCTGACATTACAACACCTGCGACACATTTGAACGAAGCGACGAAGCGGGTTCGGCTTGAATGAATTGTTAGGCGCCTGCAGCGAACTTGAACGTAGGCAAGCTGTTGAATTGAACAACATCAAGTGGATGCACTGCGACCACTGACGTAAGCAAGATGTTCGGCCGAGCCAGTGTGACCTGACCGAAAGGCTTTCCCTCAGTAGGAGGCGCAAAGGCCAAATCTTCTTCTATGTCTGAGCGTCGGATCTCCAGGGCCACCGGCGCTTCGTCTGGCTCGAAGTACAAGTTGGCCACGGTCTCAACATCAATCCGGTGGTTCAAATTCACGCAGTTGCTCCGCTCATCAGACGGGCAGCGCGGAACCAACCCAGATGCCGTTGCCAATGCTAATTCCGCTGCAGAAATTACTCGAAACAGGTTGTCCATTGGTCCCCGCGCCTAACGCCTGAGTTAAGCCGACCTACGGAGCGTAGCCGACAACATGGCAAGCTTTACCTGCCATGTTGCTGGTGTAGCGAAGTAGGTTCGGCTTGAACGAATTGTTAGGCTGCGCCCGACTCACAAGCGCGCCCAGACTTGCCGAAGCCCAACGAGATGGACAACGCCGAAAGATAGGCAGATGGCCGAGCTCCAGAACCAGAATGCTGTGCTGTTGCCGGGAAAGTAGGCCATAAGCGGAGTAAAGGCTACCCCACGTAGCAAGTACACACCGGTGATAGCGCACAGTGCCAGCCGAGTAACCGGGAGCTTGCGGATAACCCCGGCGCCGGACAGCGCGTAGAGCGACAAGACAAGCAAGATGGCGGTGATGACCAAGGTTGCAACAGTGGGATACCAATGCCCAGCCAGGTCCATTTGTGCCATTTGCTCGCCGGCACCGAGAAAGCGATACCAAGGCGCACCGAACGCAATGCACCCTAGGTGCAGCAGAGCAGCAAGGGCACTGAGCGCCGCGCCAACTATGAGGAAATTGTTACGAGTCCTGTCCATAGTCTCCAGTGCAGCCTAACACCTAAGTTAAGCCGAGACGCGTAGTGGAGCCAACCACATGGCAAGCTTTACCTGCCATGTGGTTGGTGGAACGAAGCGGCTTCGGCTTGAACGCATTGTTAGGCACCATTAGTACGAACAAGTCTCAACCGTCTCCGTGACATGAAGCGGCTCACTGCGCGGAGCATACTTCCAGCGCTTGACTGCCTCCAGAAGCGCTCGATCGCAGGGGCGCTGGCCGGATGAACCCTCTAAGCGAACATCGCTTGTAGCGCCCGACGGCAGGACGACGAAGCTAACTTTGAGGCTCACTGACCGCGCGTGGGCAGGGGTGTGAGGTGGAAGTGTCACCGGGGCCGCCACGACCGGTCGCTCTGACGCTGGGCCGTCAGCTGCAGCGGCGCTGAGTAAGAGAATAAGGAGAGCTTCCATGGTGCCTAACGCCTGAATTAAGCCGACCCGCGAAGCGGGTTCGGCTTGAATGAATTGTTAGGCCTCAGTCCGCAAGCAGAATGCCGCAAGGAATGCCGCCCTTGCACACAACCGTGATCATTGCGTCCGGCCACTCCGACAGCGCCAACTCTACATCGAACGTGTCAGGTGAAGATTTGAACGAGAAGCCATCGAGAGCGATGTCTCCGTTGCCAGCCATGAACTCTTGGAAATCAGGATGGGCCAGCGCGAAGGCCATGGCCGACTTTACGACCGGCTCTGTATTTGGCAGAACGTCGTGCGCCATAGCCAACGCGATTGGGTCAGGAGATGCAGGACCGCCCTCCAGGCTGACGAGCACCTCACCTGACACAGTACGAATTGACTTGGATTGCCATACGTTCCCGGAGTGGGACAAGAGCCCGAGCTGGGGATCCTGAAATGTGGGCTTCTTCCAGAACACTGTCATGAGGCCTAACGCCTGAATTAAGCCGACTTGCGTAGTGGAGGCAAAAGCGTGGCAGGCTTTTTGTGCCACGCTTTTGCTGTAACGAAGCAAGTTCGGCTTGAATGAATTGTTAGGCAGCATGAGCCGCCGCCTCCAAGACCTCAACCCGTACGCTGTCGGGAACATTGACCCATTGCGTACCAGGACCAATGGCCAGTTGCACGCCTTGCGCAGAAGAGGCTGCCAGGATCTGCCGGAACCAGCGGCCATAACTCCACTCGCGCGGGACAGGGGAGTTGAGTGTGCGCCTGGCCGGATCCCACGAAACCTCCATGGCCTCGCGATAGACGTACGGAAATTCTTGGGTGGCTGGCACGATATGCAACCGACCCTCTTGGTCAATCTCAACAGTGGCAACCTGATCTATTTCCATGCCGCCTAACGCCTGAATTAAGCCGCGCCGCGAAGCGGCGTCGGCTTGAATGAATTGTTAGGCGCGTACCGGGAACGTCCGCACCACACTAGACAGCTCGCGCAGGGTCTCTGCCATGTACGTTTGGTCCACGGACAGCTTGAAGCTAAGGCCATGACCGATGCCTGCCTGGTCCATGGCCTTGCCGGCGATGTGAATGTGGCCAAGGCTGTCGCACGCTGCGCGAAGAACAAGCTGGCCTTCCATGGGGTCAAAGACGTAGTCACCGCGTAGTTCCTTGTGCAGATTCTCAAGTCCTTGCCGGAGCCCCTCTAACTCAGAGGTCAAGAAATTGGCTTGGAATGTACCCCTAAACGCGCCAGCCCGAATTGCAACCTGGCAAAGCAGCCAATTATCGTCGTAGAAATTGCCTGCCAGAGGCTGCATGTAGTTGAGCACGGTAAGCGAGACCGTCTCATCTTCACTGCTTCCGATTGCGAAAGATTTCATATAGCGCCTAACTACCTAATAGCCGGACCCTAGGGTCCGGTTATACGACTTACCCACAGGGACGGAACGATGAGCCTATCCCCTTGACTCCATTCGATCCTATTCCACCGGGGTCCGGCTAACAAGTGGAAGCATAACCGGACCCAAACGAGGAGCTTGTTTTGGCAAACTGCAGCTATTTGCCACAACAGGAGTGACCGTAATGGGGTGAGCTACCTTTCCCCGGGCCCAACCCGCCGCCCCGCTTAATGGAGCAAGTGGCGACGGTGTGCCGTCGACGACACTTGAGCCCGAGGACCGAGGAGGCGTATCGCTTTTGGATCCGTCGCTATATTTTTTTTCACGCTAAGCAGCATCCCCGTGAAGTGGGCCCAGGGGGCATCGCCCCGTTTGTAAACCATCTGGACACCGCCCGACAGGTTGCGGCCTCCACTCAGTCGCAGGCACTCAATGCGCTGCTCTTCCTCTACCGGGACGTCCTGGCTATCGAGGTCGGCCATTTGGCGGGACTCAAGCGTGTCCAGCGCCGGGACCGACTGCCCGTGGTGCTGTCCACCGAAGAGGTGGCGGCGGTTCTAAACGGCATCGATGGACCGCGCCGGCTAATGGCGGAGCTGTTGTACGGCGCCGGGCTGCGCGTCACCGAATGCATGACCTTGCGCGTCAAGGACGTGGACCTGAAAACGCGGTTGATCCAAGTGCGGGCAGGCAAGGGAGGTAAGGATCGATCCACGCTGTTGCCCGAACGCCTCGTCCAGCCGCTGCAGCGACAATTACTTCGCGTGGCCACCCTCCACCGTCGGGATACTGCCCAAGGCTGGGGGTACGCGCCGTTGCCAAACGCCCTCCATCGAAGGTACCCAAGCGCTAGCCAAAGCCTGACCTGGCAGTTCCTATTTCCCTCCCGCCTGGCTCGAACCTGCCCGCAAACGGCGCGGCGGCTGCGCTGGCATGCGTCCGAAACCGGGGTGCAGGCCGCCTTCAAGGTCGCGCTGGAACAGGCGGGGATACACAAGCATGCGTCGGTGCATACCTTGCGACATTCCTTCGCCACCCACCTCTTGGCAGCGGGGACAGACATCCGCACCATCCAGCTGCTACTGGGCCACCGCAATCTGAAAACGACGATGATGTACACCCACGTGGAGCATGCCGCCCGACGAACTGTCAGCCCGTTGGACAGACTCGACATGCTCTAACGAGTCGCGGATACGGACGCCGATGTCCGCTTCGGGTCGGAAGCGGCCACTTGAACGAACGGCCGCGCCCGACCAGACGCAGAGCGTGCAAGAGCGAAGGCCTTGCGAATCAACGGTGCTAAGCCCCGCCCGAAAACATCCGGCTATGCTGCGTTCCATGCAGAACCTTGAACTAGTACTCCAGCAGTCGGCAGCGCTTCACTCGGAGCTCGATGATCTGTGGGAAAACTTCCTGCCCCCCACCTCGCAACGCGGGAGCGTGGTCGCGGGCTACTGTTCCATCGTACGTGAGCATGTACTAAGCCAGCAGCGGTTGCTGTCGCTTGGTTTCGACGTTACTGCCATGACCTTGGTGCGCCCTTCATTTGAATCGCTTGTGCGGGCAATCTGGAGTCTGCAAGGAGCTAGTGAAGACTGGATCCGGCAGTTTCTCACCCCACCATCTCCTGAGGCGGATGTTAGAGATGAGACCATCAAGGGGCCTCCAGTAGATTCCATGCTGGTGACGATCGAGAGGCACCATCCGTTATGGGTGCATCAGTCGCTCGCTGCGCTCAAGGACGCTACTTGGAAGCCAATGCACTCCTACGTGCATGGCGGAATTCGGCCCGTTCTGCAGGCTCTGCTTGGCTGCCCAGAACGTCAGAAAGTTGCCATTGTCCTCAATGGAAATGGCTTCTTCATTTTCGCAACCAATGTTCTTCAAATGACCTGCGGTGGCCCAACAGGAAAGATCGGGGAGATGCAGCGTCGTTTTAGCCAGTGCCTCCCGCCCGTTCCATCCGCTGACTTCGCGTAGCAACTAGCACCGACGAAGGTGAGGATGCGCCATCCTATCCAACGGCCGCTCTCGGCCAGAAGCGGTCTTTGATCTGGCCGCATTGGGCCCCGCAGTCGCTAGTTTTGCCCCTGCTATGCCGTCCGACCCGTCCTCCGAGAATCAAGGAATCCCTGTTTCGCCGATCACTCCCGTTTCCGCTCCAACCCGATCCGCTACGATGGCCATATCGGGGAATGGCGCATCAACAACAACGGAAAAAAGGGGCGATCGATGTATCTGGCGCAGCTCAACATCACCAATTTCCGGAAGCTCAAGAAAGCCGAATTGCACTTTCAGAAGGGTCTCAACGTACTGGTCGGCGCTAACAATGCAGGCAAGACCGCAGTCGTCGACGCGCTGCGCGCCCTGCTCGCAGGACACGACGAACCCTTCCCGCGCCTAGACGCCGAGGACATCCACCGACCCAAGGGTGGCAACCCGGATGGCGACATCTTCCTCCACTACGTCTTCCGCGACCTCGACCCGGACGACGAGGCCGACTTCCTGGCGGCGCTGAAGCCCGCCGGAGACGGCAAGATGGAAGCACACATCACCATCCGCTACTCGGAAGCGGATAAGACCGGGCGGCTGCGCGCCAAGCGCTGGTGCGGCGACCACGAGGACGTGGGTCTGACCTCGGACGTGATGGAGAACCTCCGCGGCGTATATTTACCGCCGCTGCGCGATGCCTCGCAGGGGTTGAAGCCCAACCGCACCAGCCGGCTGTCGCACCTGTTCCAGCTCCTTGCCGACGACGCCGGCAAGGAGGGCATTAACAACGCATTGAAGGAACTTGACGAAGAACTGAAGAAACACCAGCCGGTCATCAGCACCCACATGGCGATCAAGGGGCGGCACGGCGCCATGCTCGGACCGCAGCTGGTACAAGCGCTGGACCTCGGCCTAAGCGGCAGCGATTTCCAGCGCTTGGCGTCACGCCTGTCGCTGATGGTGGATTCTTTCGAGATCGAACAGAATGGCCTGGGCTTCAACAACCTGATTTTCATGGCCGTAGTGCTCAGCGAATTGGCCAAGAATCCAGAGGCCAGCTACCGCGGCCTCATCATCGAGGAGCCGGAGGCCCACCTGCATCCGCAGCTCCAGGTGGTATTGCTCAGCTACCTCGAAGCGATCAAGGCCGTCGAAGGCGAGAAGCCCGTGCAGCTGTTCGTCACCAGCCACTCGCCGAATTTCGCCAGCATCGCCGACCTCGACAGCCTGGCCTGCCTCGTCGACACCGAGGCCGGCGTGGAGACCTTCTTTCCACGCGCGATCACTTTTGGCAAGGGCAAGCGCGAGAAGCTGGAGCGCTACCTCGACGTGACCCGTGCCGAACTGTTCTTCGCCCGCAGGGTGGTCTTCGTCGAGGGCGCTGCCGAACTGATGCTGGTGAGCGTGCTGGCTGAGAAGGGCGGCCACAAGCTGCGCGAGCACGGCGTCAGCGTGATAAGCGTCGAAGGACTGAACTTCGACTCGTTCATTCCGCTGTTCGGCGCAAAGGCGTTGAAGATCCCGGTAGCCGTCATCACCGATGCGGATCCGGTGGCTGCTGCGGCCGACGGCGAGGAGCCACGGGCGCTGTATCCGGCTCTCGGAGACGCGGTGCAGGTGTCGGCCAACACGTCGAAGATGAAGGAAAGCGAGGACGCCTTCGTCAAGGTCTTCCACGGGCTCAAGACGCTCGAATACGACTTGGCCCTGCATGCGGACAACCGCGCGGCGATGCTGGCGGCGCTCAAGGAACTGCACCCTAGGATCGGCGAAACCGTCGCCGCCGCGGTCGAAGCTGCTCAGGACGATGCGGCCAAGGCGCGTGCGTTGTTCAGCGGCATGTTCGAGCGCCCCCAGAACAACGTGCAGAAGGGTCGCTTCGCTCAAGCGCTCGCGCAGGTATTCGCCGATGGCGCCGCCTGCGTGGTACCCGACTACATCGGCAATGCGGTCGCCCATGCCTGTCAGGCCGGCAATGCCGCGCAGCCCGAACAGGCCGAGCCTGCCGAACAATGACCCAAGCATCCACCGAACAGTTGCAGATCATCGGCGCACCGATCGCGCCAATGTCCGTGATCGCCTGCGCCGGTAGCGGCAAGACGTATACCGCAGTACGGCGGCTCGCGGAAATGCGCCAGCAGTTGGGGGATCATCGCGGCCGCGTCGCCCTACTGTCGTTCTCCAACGTCGCCGTAGACACCTTCAGGCGGGAGTACCAGAACCTGGTTCAGAGCGCATCTGCCGGCACTGCCCACGACCGCGTCGAAATCGACACTCTGGACGGTTGCATCACCGGCAACGTATTGCGCCCGCACGCCTATCGAACGATGGGCGCCCAGCAGGCGGCCTTCCTTGTGACCGGTGGCGAGGCATTCCTGAACGGGTTCAAATTCAACACTGGCACCTACCCGCGGGAAATCACCCAGATGCAGGTCGGCATCGAAAACGGCGCGGCCTATTTCTGCTACTCGGACAACAACAGAACGCACAGACTGGATCCAGCGTATGCGACACGCATTGTCAATCGCCTTGGCGAGGTGGGCGCCTATACCCATAACCTCGGACGCTACTGGTGCCATCGGACGCTGACGGACCAGCCCGGCATCCTTCGCGCCCTCGTCCGCCGCTACCCGCATATCCTGATCGACGAAGCGCAGGACGTCGGCACGGTGCATCAGGCCATCATCGAGTTGCTTGTCGGCGCCGGCTGCCATGTATCGCTGATCGGCGACCCAAACCAGGGCATCTACGAGTTCGCCGGCGCAAACGGTGCCTTCCTGACTCAATACGGCCAACAGGCGGGAGTGAACAACCTCGGCCTCACCAGGAACTACCGATCCGTGCCGGCGCTACTGGGCCTGGCCAACCGACTGTCGGCGCGCGCGGACACGGCAGACCGGGTCGCGCCCGGCACAATGCATGGCGCCTTCTTCGTACCGTACCGGAATGCAGATCGGGAAAACCTCGTTGCCGCGTTCCAGGCCGCGATAGCGGCGGCTGATCTGAACCCCGAGCGATCGGCAGTGTTGTGCCGCGGCCGCGATATGGCCGATCGGCTCGCAGGCAACCAAGGTGCCCCCGGCCAGGGAATCGTAAAGGGTCTGGCCCAAGCGGCAATCCTCCGGGACCACAAAATAGATTTCCTCGGCGCGTACAAGCTCGCTGCCACCTGTATCGTCGGCCTGCTGGCCGATCCGCCGCAGGGACTCGTCACCAGGATCACTCACCCTGCACGCTATCCCGATGACCGGCCGCTGCGCCGACTAATCTGGGCATTCACCCGCAACCCCAACTCGGGCTTGCCGGCGGCCACGTTGCCAGGAGACACGCATTGGCACCCGCAGTTGCTGGAAAGGACAAGAGCGCTACTGACCGTGATCGAACGGGTTCAGGGCTTGGCGAGCGCTGACAATCTGGGCAACAAGCTGGCCAAGAGAGGCTTGACCAATGCTCCGCTGATCGCCGCTGCAGACCTCGCTGCCAAAAATGATCCGCCGCGCATCCGCGTGGATACGGTCCATCAGGCTAAAGGAGAAAGCCTGGACGCGGTGCTGTACCTCGCAAACCGGGACCACGTGAATGCATTGCTCGCCGGCGTGGACACCGAAGTGGGACGCATTGGCTATGTTGCCGTAACCCGTGCCCGCAATCTCCTGTGGCTCGGCGTACCCGCCAACGCGCTGGAAGAGCTGCGCCCCCTACTGCTCGCTCGCGGCTTCACAGCGGCACCGGCGTGAGGACTACCCACCGGGCCTTCGCGCGGCTTGCTATTCCCTCCGTGAACACGCCTTTGTAGGCACATTCAACCGAACGCCGGGAGACTCGTATCAATGCAGATGAATCGGTCCGAACTCTGGAAGAACTTCCGGCTGGGCGAGGAACTGGACGTATCCGGCACCTTCATTTACAACGGCCTGCGCCGATTCCACGAGCAACGAAAGCTCGATTACAGCGCGGACCTGTTCGAGGTCTTCTATCAGCTTTCCGTCGGCATCGAGCGCCTGATGAAGATTGCCATTGTCCTGCTGGAGCATGATGACGCGAACAATCAGGATACCTTCGAGAAGTCGCTTTCCACCCACAACCATCAGGCGCTTCTTGGGAGGATCCAGAAGCACGTCGACCTCAAGCTTTCCAATTCGGACAATGCCTTCCTGCACCTCCTCACTAGCTTCTACGAGAACCTGCGCTACGACCGATTCTCGCTAAAGTCGCCATTGACTCTTGGGAAAGAGAAGCATGAGTTGTTCGATTTCCTCGAAGGACACCTGCAGGTCAAGTTCGAGGACCGGAACTCGATATTCGGCCATCAGAACACCGACCAGTACAAGAAATTCATTCGCAAGATTGTCGTCAAGATTGCAAGCGGCTTGTACGGCATCATTGAGGAACGCACCAGATCCCTCGGTCTCTACACTCACGAGCTGCGCAGCGGATCGAAAGCCGAGACCGTTTTTCTCGGCGAAGCGAACATCCCTACCGAAGACATCCTCTGGAAAGAATTGCTTGTCTTCTTCATGAACACGAAGGAGACATCGGGATACCTAAACTTCCTTCGCGGCATCGAACCGCTGCCATTCGATCCAGGACTTGTCGAGGACTATCTGGATTGCTTTCAGTCCGAAAGTGCCCGGGCGCACGTCGTCGAGGAAATGGAAACTCTCTACGAGGATGTGCCTGACCAAGGGGAACGCCCGCGCCTGATCGGCGTCATCGGTTCTCCTAATGTATATTTTCCAGAAGACGACGACGATGAAGCATTCGAGGGCGAGCCGGACGGCTTCAACGACCCACCAAGCAAGTAGTGGAACTCGCCTGGCAGGCCACAAGCGCGATTCCGTGAGCGGTAGCGGCGCTTGGTCAACAGAACCGCACAACGCACCCCAAGGGATCGATGACCACGGTAAGGAAGTATGAAGACCGTTGACACAACGTTGCGGCTGCCTATGCTCCTGCCATCAGGAAACTGCTTCCAGGCCTCGACGCCTACGTGTTGAGTTGCGAGGTCGGTGCTTGCAAACCTGCTCCGGTCATATGCCGCGCTGTCACCGAAGCGCTGGCGGTTCAGCCTAAACACGTACTTTTTGTAGGCGACAGTCCACGAGCTGACGTAGAAGGACCGGTCGCATTTGGAATGAGGGCCGCTTTACTCAATCGGTCCAACGAGGGCCTTGACAAGCTGCTCAGCCGCGCACTTGGTCTGTAGCTTGTAGCCCAGAAAGTTCTGCTGCGCGCAAGGGATCGCGGTTTCCAGATCATCCGCTTCCAACATGGCGGACGTTCGTCGAGTCGATGTTGAGCGAGCTCTGGCGAACGAAAGACCAACATCGCTGATTGGTTGGCAGTGTCCCGGATCTCTGCCACAGGCGAAAGACCTTAACCCACCAGCGGTGATGGGTTAGCGCCGGGGGCCGCCTGACAAGGTCCACCAAACGACCTTGCCTACCAGAACGATTGGCGCAAAGAAGTCTCGAGTGGCTTCGGCAATGCTGCGTATAACGAGGGCGGGAATCGCTTCCATCGTTTGACGATAGCACATGATCGCGTAAGCACTATCTAAACGGCCAAATCTGATTGACAGGTTCATTCGGGGCTTCTGATGTGCTGATGGGTTCGCACGGTAATCCCCCCACAGGTTAGCTGACGCCTGAAGTGAAATTTGCTCACAGACTTTCCCGAGGAGGTTCCATGAAGACCTTCGCTGTAAGCGACGTTCTATCACTACCAAGCCGAGCGAGCGAGGAAAAGCCCGGATCGGCCGACTGGGGTCCGGCTCCCTACCTCCGGATAGAGGGTGCGCAATCCGAAATCAACCTTCATAGAGGCTAACCACCGCTTTACGAGGGTCGGTTACGCCCTTGGTTCGGTCTTGTTGGGTGAGATCCTTCCAACAGTTCACTTGGCCGGACCCGCACATGACGACACGTAAACATCGCGAAAGCCGGCTCTTCTACTGTTTCACGTTCGTTGAGGGCGCGCGTCCGATAAGCCAGTTGATTGGCGTAGAAGGATTTGCGCAGACTCGGGGAGATCCCGGGCCTTATGAAAGCCATGCAAACCGGTTCGACGAAACTTGCTGCTCCGTACCTCGTGGGCGGGTCCCTAACCCCCCCTAGAACAGCGCCGGTTAGAGGCTAATTTGTCTGCGTTCAGTCGATACGCTGGAGGTCGGCTCAACTGGAAAGACCAATGAACCACACCATCAGGCTCTACCCCATCGGTCTGGACGAACAGGGGCGCTCACGACTAACCATGGCCCAACATGCCGACATCCACGCCGCTGCGACTGCAATTACAGCTCTGCAGAGCACGCTCTCCAGCCCTTTCGTTCGTACCCGTCTGCGGTTCTCCAAAGACGGCACCTTCCTGGTGTTCAGCGGGTTGGTACCAAATGAGAATTTACATGCGCAGCTTACGTCTATTGGCAGGCTGACCGGGGCCATTGAGGCACACGCACTGGATCCGTCGTCCACAAAAGCGAACGAGCTGAGGGAGGCGGAGTCCGCTTTCGACCCCGCCGCCCTGAAGTCGCTTTGTAATGCACTAGACAGCGTTGTGCGTGCGCAGTCACGCCAACTGCAGGCACATATCGGGGACTCGTCAGTGGAGGTTCGTCTCCCGCATCGAACCCAGTTGAGTCTCTACACCCAGCGGGGCCGCAATGCACCATTAAAGTCGCAGGATGCGCCGGTGGTGCAGCAAGTCGATGCCGTCACTGAAGTGCTGTGTGAAGACGGACTCGGAGTGCTCGTCGTCGGCGGCGAAGGCCTTCAGCCTGCGCAGCACGTCGTAATCAACATGCGCCCTGCCCAGCCGTTCGGTTGGGGCGAGCATTGGGACACAAATACAGGAGCAAATGGTGAATAACTCCGCAACTCGGCGTAGCACGGATCCTAATCGTCCCCACGACCCACCCCCTCGGATCTTCACGCTACGCATTACGTGCGACGGAGTTAGGACAGTGGATGGCGTGGTAGAGATGTCCCTGGAAGCTCACGGTGAGGTACTGAAAACGTATCAGACGATACAAGCTCTATTTACTCATTTGCACGCTTGCACGCTCGACCCACAACCGCATTTTGAACCCGGCACTTTCATTCTCTGCGTACATCACGTCGCCACGGGTTTGGCTCAATCGATGGACCAGATGGATATCAATCGCTTTTTTCAACTTGTGGCCCAGCGTTTCCAGGGGCCCAACGGGGGATACGGCGATTCGTGCGATGCGGAATTTATCGATCGACTCGGCGTTTCCATAGATGATGTTTGCGAGTCTGTGAAACGTGGTCGCACCGTGGAGATCGTTGTCGAAAACAATCCGCGTGTGCGCATCAAACCAAGACCGTTAGGCGCCCGCGCCGCTGGACGCCCCGCTACACCCCACGTCGTCCGAGCGGTTCGCAAAATGGCACTGATCACGTACTACCCGCAAGGGGCGTTTCTCGTGCCCTTTGACCGGGCTGGGAGTATAGCCGTCGGCGACGTCATTCCACCGGGCCGCCTTAGAGAACTCACAGTGATACGGCGGGCGCGGGGTACCGTCGTCGAGGAACTGGATCTGTTCGTCGAGGCCGCAAACGATGGGCGCTAAGCGGCTTTGTACGCCACGGCCCGCAGTTGCGACGAGATCCATGCCGTGGCGAAGGATCGCTTTACATCGCCGACCACAGTCGAGCCCTTCTCATCATGGAAGGTCGCTTGCAAAAGCCCACCTTCTCCAGGGCCCACTTTCGCAACGACGCGGTTCGCTGTGAGTCGCGCTAGCTCTAACGCCAACCGATTGATCGCGCCAGATCCACCCAACACATGCGGACGGTTGTAGGGACTCATCGCGCCGACAATAGCCTCGACCAGCCCTGCCGTCACCGGATCACCGTTGAGCGTGGGTGCATCCAGCCACCCCAGTAGTTCCAGCCTAAGTGTCTGGTCGAGCCGCCGCAGCGTGCGGCTCGGCCCCTTGGCGAAACGCTCTTTGTCCCGCCGTCTATATATCCTGCCTCCAATTCGCAGCTCCATGATCTGCACCAGCTCAGCGATGTTGCAGAAGTCCGCGCCGCTGCCTCCCGATAGCCGAACTGCCGCCTCCAAGCTACCAACCCGATCCGCGGTCTGAAATAACTCATCAAGCTCTAGCGCTGACCAGGCATGCGCCCGCGGCAGCGGGGGCTCGGTCTGCTCCACATCCAAGCTAGGCACTGCCCTAGGTGTACGAGCGTGCTGAAGCCACGCTGTCCGAGCGCTGTTTGGTTTGCCCTGCTGGACAACCTTGTCGGCAGCTTGGAGAGTTACGCCCATCGCGAATGCCACCTCGCGCCGGGCCATGTGGTCCATCACGATTCGTTTATCGGAGCAAGACCGCCAAAGCCACGGCACATGTACATAGCTGCGTAAGGTGGTCCGCCAGTCCGAGTGCCCGAGTGGTGAAACGCGCTCCATTAGATCCCGAGGAAGTGCGACGCCGCAGTGTTGTGCCGGACTTACCACCAACCCGGATTCCTCCATCCAAGCCAGATCCTCGGGAGCTAGGACGACCGGCAATGTTCTCTCGAGAGCCACCAGATGCCTGAGCCGGTGCAGCCTCTCACGGGAGCGGCCGGTGACCTCTCGCATGATCTCCGCGCATGCTGTCGCGATTGCGTTGCGTCCCTCAGCACCCTCCGGCCGCGCAAGGGGTGAAAACGCATATGTCGACGAATGCCGCCATTCCGGACTTCGCTGTAGATCACTGGCCACCCAGGACGTGAATCCATCCAGACCTGGATAACTGTCATCTAGCACGAGCATCCGGCGAGCGGCCGCGGTTTTCAGACGACGAGATCTGTTGCGGCTCACTCGAACGATTGCAACACCATCGCGCGTCCATACATCGCGTGCGCGTATTCCTAGAATCTCTGCCCTACGGGCTCCGCCCCATGCATATACGGGTAACGCAGCCGACGCTTGGCGGAGAACACGCGCGTCCGCAGGATTCGCGGTATCAGCGGCCTTGTCACGTTGTCTCGCGAGTTCAAGCATCGCGAACCGCTCCTGAGGCAGGATCAGTTCCGCATCTACCGTCCGAATCGAGCCACGCAGGTAAGCTCGTACCTCACTGAGATCTGTGTCGGGCAGATCAAGGTGTTCGCGGGCGCATGCGTCGAATGCCAAGACCGCGGCGGCAGCTTGAGCACGATTGGAATTGCCCGTGAGGATGGCCGCCAGATAGGCCTCCTCCAGTTCTACCTCGTCCAGGTCATCAAGGGATCCGCCTCCTAACAGCTCAACGAGCGTTCCACCGATCCTCGTCAAGTAGGTTCCGATTGTGCTGTCCGCTGGGTTGGTCGTGGCCGATGTCCCTTCGACCAGCATGTGCCGAACCCATGTTGCCAGCAGCCGTACTACTGGACGCAGCACCGTTTCGGGCTTCTGGTCCGCCAAGAGCGCGTCGACCTCCGCAACCACAGCCCGCCGGGTAACTGCAGTAAAGAGCTGCTCCGCCGCGATGCGCAGTCCTGTCCGACGGAGCACCAACGCATGATTGGATCGCGGAAGAACCCTGCACAAATCCACGTACTGCGAGCGTGCATTCCCCGTACCCATTGATGGCATGACAGTGATGTTGGCTCGATCGCGGGCACGTGCGTCACCTGGAATACGTGCAACCGTGCCAACGGGGTCTCCGTCAATCAATGCGAGCTGATCAGCCATGCTCGCACTGACAGCGCCCTCCGCAAGATCCAGTGCAAAACGCGCAGCGGGTGACACTTCGTAGCGGTTGGCTACACCGACCGTCTCGCACAGCCGCTGAAGTACATCCCCCTTCTCTGCGGGATTGGCCCACTGGGGCAACAGCGAGTTGAGCGCCACATCCAGAGCTGCGCGCTCCGGCACCGACGACCCTGGGTTCCGTGTCGCGAAACGGGCGACACACACCGCAGCTAAATTGCGCAGAGCGAGCACTTGACCCTGATCTTCTCCCCAGGGAACAAGGACGGTATCGGAAAGGCGAGCGGGGGCCATCAATCCCTCACGGTGCTTAATCAGCCCGAAGACCTGTTCCGGATCGTCAATGAACCCAAACACCGTAAGCACATACGCAACTCGTGCGCACTCACGTACAAAGTCTTTCCTATCTCCCGGCGGTTGAGAGCCCAAGAATGCCGCGTAAGCTCGAAGCGCTTCGACCTGACGAACCGCCACCATCATTCCAGGGACGAATGCGTTGTCCAGTGGCCGCCGAAAGTGATCCAATGCTGCAGGGTCCTGACCCGCGATACCCAACCGCTTGTTCACCCGGGCGAGAATTCGCCGTAAGGCGCGTGCGTAGGAAATCGCCAACGCCAGATCGTCCCCCGCCGATTCCACCATCGCGTCTCTCAGCGTCTCTGCCTCGGCGCGCGAGAGGGGTTTTGCCGACAGGGAAACGGCCTCACCCCGAAAAACGACGTCCAAATTTCTGCGGCGCAGTACGGGATGCTCAAGCACCATGGTTTCAGCTCGGACCTTGTAGGCGGCTATGGCTGCCGTCCGGGTCCCACGCGCTTGCCGCATCTGCTCACGCATCTGCGACTCATGCTCCGCAACCTGACCGCGCCACAGCCGGAGCCCGGGAAGAGGCAGTTGCCTCACAGGCTCAGCACATGGAACGCCGGTCCGCACTCTCCATCCCAGTTTGCGCGCCATGGCTTCCAAGTGTGGCGCAATCAGGCTGACTGAGTGTGCGGGTATCGTGGGGCTAGCATTGGAGAACGGATAACCCACCGCCTCCAAGTGACCCAGCTGCACGGCGGCCCACTCCGCCGCGAGACCTGCTTCGACGGCTCGGGTGCGTATCCAGGTGCGGCCCCAGTTGAGGGGCACCTCCTGCCACTCGGGCGGAAGCGTCTTACGCCAGTCGGCCAATGTGATGGCGCTGACGACACCACCATCGCCGACCCCAAATAGCAGAGGGGCACTTCCCACAAGAACTGCACGCACATGCGACGCCATGGCTGGCTCAAGAGCGGCGACACCTTGTAGATGAAGGAGATACGCCTTGAGCTGCTGCGATACGCATGAAGGTAGCGCTGCAAAGCGTGGGTTGTGGGCGGGATCGTGCCTCTTGTCACAGAAGAGGCCAGCCCCTTTTCCGCTGGTCAAATGCAGATCCGCAATCGTTAGGTCGAAGAGTGCTTGCACAGGACGGTGCCCCGCTACTCCCATGAGCATGCAAGCCAGATGCGTCACCATGGCATCGTGGACCTCCCTCCACTTGCCTGCTTCGACCAAGCCATCAATGCCCGCATTGAGAAGCGCCCCGGAGACTGCTGCAAGGCGCTTGGCTCGCTCCTCCACGAGCAGGCTTGCTGCGCCGATTCGCGTCGAGTCTTTTCGGTCGGAGATCAATCCGGCGTCCAGCTCTAGAAGCTCGCGCAAGAAGCGGTAATAGGCTTTGGCTACCTCGCCTCTTCGAGGGCTGTAGTAGTGCAGCGGCGCCTCCGATTGCCCCAAGCTATCGCCGCTTATCAATTGGGTCATTGCGAGATCGCGGCAGCTCTCGTAAAGGTGCGTGGAAAACGAACGGCGAACCTGGCCAGGTGTGACTGTGAATCCAACCATCGGCGAGATATGGCGAGCGGCCGCTCTCAGACAGTCATCGACCTTCGGCACGGCGGCACCACCAAGAATGCGCAGCGCTTCGTTATGGGCCAAGGCTGTGACAAGGGATGGAGCGAGGGGCAACCTGAAATTGGGGGCGACCTGCTCGAACAGGTGCGCGATCGGCGGCAACGGTTGAAAGTAGCCGGTAGCGCCCGTTTCGCCCTCAGGGCGCAGTCGCCAGGCCACACCAAGTTCGAGGCAGCCGTGTGTGACGAGTAGCCGGCACTGGCCGGAGGAAGAATGCTGTCCGTCGGCGACCATAGGCGGCAGCAGGCGAGACGTGCGGCCGGTGACGGCTTGCAGTAGCAGCCCAGCCAGTCCCACCGCAACGTCTGATGTCAGGGCGTTAGTACTTAATTGCTCGACAATGGTCCGGAGCACACGGCGGTACTGGACAGGCGGAAGCACGTCGGCATGTTGCGTCACCAACAGATGGTTGCTGCTCCAGATCGCCTGGCGGGCGAGATAGTGGGATACCCGTTTCGCGTCCGGATTGCCGCGCGCGCCCGGAAGAACGGCGATGAAGTCCGGCGTTGAAGCTTCGTCTCCCGGCTCATAGGGCTCGCGATCTGCGCCAGGAGGTGAAGACCTGACCCTTACCGCTGGTGCCGGAGGCTCTTCCTCATCAGCAAGGGGTGGTGGCTTGCGAAACGAAGGGTCAGTGGCCTCGGCTGCCTGATTGCGCCTCTTTGCCGAAATCCCGTCATCTATCTGGGCTAGTGTCGGACCAAAATGCCGCCTCCATGCGTCAGGCAACCACCGATCACCAAGAGCCGCGATGGCCTGCGCTGCTTGTATGAAAGTCGTGAGGGTGTCCGCATCCCCCAGCAGCCGAAGGTGGGGGCGGAGCTGAACGCTTGCACCGTGGCTCCTACGTTGCTCTGTTACCCCCCGAATCGCAGCAGCAAGTGTTTCTGTCGCAGTTGCACGTGCCGAATCCTCTTCCAGCCACCTCAGACTACAAAGCACCAGTGAGGCGCGAAGCGCCTCGGGGCCCGGTGCGGGAGCCAGATCCTTCCCGACCAGAGATCTGGCTAACAGGAAATCGCCAGTCAGGTGGGTCGCAGCCTCGTTCGGGCATGAGCCATACGCGCGCATGAGTTGCCGGTCCAGTTCTGCAATTTCATTTGCAAGATCCGGAATGCCGAGCGCGTCCTCGAACCAGCGAACAGACTTAGAGACCCTGCCCACTGCACGAACCAGCAGCACGGCGTGCGCTGGCCCCGGCAGTGGGAACAGAACGAGTAGCGGCCGGAGCAGTTGCTCGCCAATTGGGGTCGAGCCGATGGTCTGAAGTACGCGATCTGGGTCGACGGCACGAAGTGCTGGGGTCATGAAGCTGCTGATCCGCGTGCCTGTAGGTGCCCTCAATCTTATACTTTTTAAGCGGCATTGATGCACCTAGTTGACCGGCAATGCCTGTGCTTGGTGAAACGGAAGCCCTTATAACCATTACGCTTCAAGGTAGCTTTATGTACGTCGATGCTTTCTTACACCACTAAACGTATCGCTCCGTCCTAGCTCTCATAATGCTGCCACCACGTGATGATCACCCTGGAGCGAGACTAGGGAAACAGCCAACCCCGCGTAATTGCGGGGTTTTTTGTGCCCGGTGGCGTGCAGCGACCATGCGGCTGGCGAACGACTTACCCACGCGAAATCAGGTCACTGCTCCAAGGATCAGTTTCGCTACTCGGGATTCTCGTGGTCGAACCTGCTGCCCGCCTCCCAGGCCTCGCGGTCGTTGCCGTGGTTCGGAAACCCTCCGGCGTCCTTGAGCATGCGCGCCATGTGGAGCAGGTTCCAGGTCATGATCGTCGTGTTGCGCTGGGTGAACTCGTTGTCAAATCCGATGGGCCCCTGTTCCGACTTGTCGCCATACGATGGCCCCGGACCGGCCTCGCCGATCCAGCCGCAATCCGCCTGTGGGGGAATCGTGTAGCCCAGGTGCTGCAGCGCGTACAGGATCGTCATCGATGAATGCTTGATCCCATCCTCGTTACCGGTCACCACAGCTCCGCCGGTCTTTCCGTAAAAGATGCTCTGGCCCTTGGCATTGAGCAGTCCAGACATCGCATACAGACGCTCGATCAGGACGCGACAAACCGAGCTTTCTTCGCCCAGCCAGATGGGTGTTCCGACAATCAGGATTTCGGCTTTGGATATTTTTTCCCAGAGCTTTGGCCAATCGTCCCGGTCCCAGCCATGCTCGGTCATGTCCGGCTGGACGCCAAAGGCGACCTGATGATCCAGAAAATGGATGTGCTCCACCTGGACGCCATTTTTTTCCATGATCTTCTCCGACACGCTCATCAGGGCGCGGGTATGGGAACCGGCCCCGTCCTTCTTCAGCGACGTATTGATGAAGACTGCGGAGAGATCCGTGTAGCCTGCGTTCGGCTGCCTATCCATCATCACGATTCCTGTGTTGGTTTCACGGAGCTTGGGGTTGATATCTAGTGCGGGCCCTGGGATCCAGCACGCAGGACGGGGGCCGCGCGCGTTGGCCACTTAACCGACTGTAGCTGCTCCTCCCACTCATCCCCAGTCATTTGACGCCGATCAAGGCGTTGCCGGGAAAGGCTGGATAGCCTGACCGCATGTCCAGCCCTCTCCTCTTCGATGCGGCGCTCCTGCAACGCTATGACCGGCCCGGGCCGCGGTACACCTCGTACCCGACCGCGCCGCAGTTCTCCTCCGCTTTCGGTGAGGAGGCGCTGCGCGAGGCGGTGATGGCCAGCAATGGCGACCCGATCCCGCGCCGGTTGTCGCTGTACGTGCACGTGCCGTTCTGCATGAGTCCGTGCTTCTACTGCGGCTGCAACCGGATCATCACCCGCGACCTCGCCCGTGGCGAAACCTATCTAGTACGGCTGTATCGGGAAATCGCGATGACCGCGGCGCTGTTCGACCGCGACCGCGAAGTAATCCAGTTGCACTTCGGTGGTGGCACCCCGAACTTCCTGTCGCCGGCGCAACTGGGCGATGTGGTGGACTCGCTGCGCAGCCATTTCCATTTCTCCAACTCACCCAAGCGCGACCTGTCGATCGAGTTGGACCCGCGCTTCATCTCGCCGGCGGATGTCGGCGAACTGGCGGCGATCGGATTCAACCGGGCCAGCCTGGGCGTGCAGGACTTCGACCCGGCGGTGCAGGAGGCGGTCAACCGCATCCAGTCGGTCGCCGAGACGGTGGCGATCATCGAGGCCTGCCGCCAACACGGCTTGCGCTCGGTCAATGTCGACCTGATCTACGGCCTGCCCAGGCAGAACCTCGCAGGTTTCTCACGCACTCTGGACACGGTGATCCAAGTGCGACCGGACCGGCTGGCGGTGTACAGCTACGCGCACCTGCCGGAACTGTTCAAGGCTCAGGGACAGATCAACGCCGCCGACCTGCCCTCGGCCGACGTCAAGCTGGGACTGCTGCAACTGGCGATCGAAAAGCTCACCGATGCCGGCTACTGCTATGTCGGCATGGATCATTTCGCCCTGCCCGACGACGACCTCGCCACAGCGCAGGATCGCGGCGGCCTGCACCGCAACTTCATGGGCTACACCACCCATTCCGACACCGACCTGATCGGCCTGGGCGTCAGCGCGATCAGCCATGTCGGCGACAGCTTCAGCCAGAACCCGCGCGACCTGCCGAGCTGGCAGATCGCGCTCGACGAAGGCCGGCTACCGGTGTTCCGCGGCATGCGCCTGAGCGAGGACGACCAATTGCGTGCCGATGTGATCCAGCGCCTGATGTGCCAGGGCGAGATCCCGATCGACGCGCTGGAACGGCGGTACCTGATCGACTTCCACGAGTACTTCGCCGATGCATTGGAACAGTTGCAACCGCTGATTGACGATGGCCTGGTGCGGGTCGAGCCACGACGCATCGTCGCAACGTCGCGCGGCCGGCTTTTGCTGCGTAACATAGCCATGTGCTTCGACCATTACCTGACCCGGCCCACCACCTCGCCCCGCTTCTCCCGCGCCATCTGAGCGCGACACGGAGGCGCGGGTGACCCCGACCGCATTTCCGCGGCAGGATGCAAACACGCTGGCCGATGACGGCGACGAGCTGACATTCTGCTCGACCTGCGCATTCTCCCAGGCCTGCCTCTCCGAGGGCATGGACAAGCGCTCGCTGAAGGATCTTCACGTGCTGGTGGAGCATGTCGGCCCGTACCACGCCGGCGACCACATCTTCCGCGAGGGCGACCCGTTCGAGGCCATCGCGGCGGTCCGGGCGGGCACGGTCAAGACCTACATGATCGATCGCGATGGGCGCGAACACGTGTTGGGCTTCCACCTGCCCGGCGAGGTCATCGGCCTGGACGCGATCGACGGCGAGACCTACCCGTGCAATGCGGTCGCACTGGACACGGCGATGTTGTGCCGGTTCTCGTTCCCCAAGATCGCGGTATTGGCAACCAAGCTGCCCGGCCTGCAACACCACCTGTTCCGGCTGCTCAGCCGCGACATCGGTCGTGCGGCGATGCTGGCCGGCGACTGGACGGCCGACCAGCGCATGGCCGCATTCCTGATCGGCCTGTCGCGGCGACTGGCCGCGCGCGGGTTTTCCGCCCACCGGTTCCAGTTGACGATGGCGCGCACCGATATCGCCAACTACCTGCGCCTGGCACCGGAAACGGTGAGCCGGGTGTTGCGCCGGTTCCAGAAGGATGGATTGTTGCTGGTTGATCGGCGCGAGCTGGAATTGCTTGATCGCGACCGGCTCGACGCACTGGCCGATCCCATACTGCATCGCTGACGGCCAGTTGCCTTTGCCGCCGGTGATATCCGGCGTCGCAGCAACAAACTGCCGCCGGACTGGTATAAGCAAGACACGCCGAAGGGGATGGCGTTCCAAGCTTGACTCAAATCAACGTGCCCGCACCGGCAACCGGCGAAGATGCGGCACCTGTCCGGAGAACGAATGCTATGGAACCAAAAAGCGTGCTAGTCACCAGGCGACTCTGGTGGGGCCTGGGGGCCCTGTTGGTCGTCAGCTTCGGCATCATGTTGTGGATCGGCAAGGATCTGTACCAGACGGCACCGCCGATGCCGGAACAAGTCGTGACCGAAAGTGGCGAGGTGGTTTACACCCGCGACGAGATCCTGACCGGCCGTCACGTGTGGCAAAGCATAGGTGGGCAACAGAACGGTTCGATCTGGGGCCACGGCGCGTTGATTGCACCGGACTGGTCGGCCGAATGGCTGCACCTGGAGGTCATGGCGTGGCTGGAGTTGCGCGCGCAGTCCGAGCTCGGGATGTCCTACGAGGACCTCGACGACAGCAACAAGGCCAAGCTGCAGGCAGAGATCAAACCGGAGATCCGTCGCAATACCTACGATCCCGAGACCGGCAACATCGTCATCTCCGACGAGCGTGCGCAGGCAATCTCGCAGGTCGCCGCGCACTACATCAGCGTGTTCTCCGCAGATCCGGCAACCGCGCATCTGCGCGAAGCCTACGCGCTGCGCGAGAACCCGATCCCCGATGAAGAGCACCGCCGCTTGATGACCGGGTTCTTCTTCTGGGCATCCTGGGCGACGGTGACCAACCGTCCCGATGACGTGAAGTCGTATACCAACAACTTCCCACACGAACCGCTGGTGGGTAACAAACCGACCTCCAGCAGTTTCATGTGGTCGATGTTCTCGATCCTGTTCATGATTGCCGGAATCGCGTTGCTGGCCTGGCATTACGCGGCCTATCACGGCAAGGAAAAACCACTGGTGCCGCCCGTCGAGGATCCGGTCGCCAAGATCGTGGTCACCCCATCAATGCGCGCCACGGCCAAGTACTTCTGGCTGGTGATGGCGTTGTTCCTGTTCCAGATCCTGATGGGCGCGACCACCGCGCATTACCAGATCGAAGGCCAGCAGGCCTACGGCTTCGAACTTGCGAATTACCTGCCTTACGCGGTGACCCGAAGCTGGCACACGCAACTGGCAATCCTGTGGATCGCGACGGCGTGGCTGGCCACCGGCTTGTACCTGGGGCCGGCCATCTCCGGACATGAACCCAAGTATCAGAAGCTCGGGGTCAACTTCCTGTTCATCAGCCTGATCATCATCGTGGTGGGGGCCTTTGCCGGCCAGTGGTTCGCGGTGATGCAAAAGCTCGGCCTGGCCAACAATTTCTGGTTCGGCCACCAGGGCTGGGAATACACCGATATCGGCCGCTTCTGGCAGATCTACCTGTTCATCGGGCTGATGTTGTGGGTAGTCCTGCTGGGCCGCGCCCTGTGGCCGGCGATGCGTCGCAAGGACCAGACGTCCTCGATTGCCGGCTTGCTGTTCCTGTCCACGGTGGCAATCGGGCTGTTATATGCCGCCGGCCTGATGTGGCGCGAGGACACCCATATCTCGATCGTCACCTACTGGCGTTTCTGGATCGTCCACCTGTGGGTGGAAGGGTTCTTCGAGGTGTTCGCGGTCGCGGTGATCAGCTTCATCTTCGTCAAGCTGGGGCTGGTGCGCGGCAAGTCGGCGACGATCAACGTGCTGTTCGCCACCATCGTGTTCATGTCCGGCGGCGTGCTGGGCATGTTCCACCATCTGTACTTCGCCGGTGTCACTACCGGCGTCATCGCACTGGGCGCCAGCATCTCGGCGCTGGAAGTGGTGCCGCTGGCGTTGATCGGACTGGAAGCCCACGAGACCTGGAGGAACAGCCGCGCCACGCCATGGATGCAACGCTACAAGTGGCCGATCATGTTCTTCCTCGCGGTCAGCTTCTGGAACCTGATCGGTGCCGGCCTGCTGGGCTTCCTGATCAACACCCCGCTGGCGCTGTTCTACATGCAGGGCACCAACATCACCGCCGCCCACGGTCATACCGCGCTGTTCGGCGTGTACGGCATGCTGGGTATCGGCCTGATGCTGTACTGCCTGCGCGGCCTGCGGCCCGAGCGGGTGTGGATGGAAGGACTGATCCGCAGCGGCTTCTGGTCGCTGAATATCGGACTGGCCCTGATGACCCTCCTGACCCTGCTGCCGATGGGCGTGCTGCAACTGGAAGCCAATCTGGAGCACGGCTACTGGTATGCACGCTCGGCGGAGTTCATGAACCGCCCGATCATCGACCTGCTGGTATGGCTGCGGGTGCCGGGTGACACGGTGTTCGCGATCGGTGCATTCCTGATCGCACTGTTCGTTGTCTCGCTGTGGTTGGGCCCGCGTCCAGTGCAGAAGCCGGCCCCCGCCCGGATGAAGGAGACCGGAAGGCGCTAAGCCGTCGTCATCCTGCAATGACCCGGAAAAGGGGGCGGCTTCGGCCGTCCCCTTTTTTGCTCATATGATCCAGGTCAATGTCCGCGCCAACGTACCGGCCCACACTGTCACCCATGGATACTCGACCCGCCCCCTCCCCAGCCGCGCCCATGTCCGCGCGCCTGCTGGCAACCGCGCCGCATCGAATGATGTTCTTCATTGGTGCCACCAACGTGCTGATCGCAATGGCGTGGTGGGCCGGGTGGCTGCTGGCGGTGCGCTGGCCGGCGTGGACGATGCCGCAGTCGCAGCCGTATGCCGGCTGGATCCACGCATTCGTCATGCAATACCAGGTGCTACCGAGCTTTTTCTTCGGCTTCCTGCTGACCACCTTCCCGAAATGGCTCGGCCTGCCGGACATCGATCGCTGGCGGTATGTCCCGGTTGGCCTGGGCCTCTTCGGTGGCCAAATCGCGACCCTGCTGGGCGCACTGGGCTGGGAGGCCGGGGTCGTCATCGGTATGTGGATGACCGCAGCTGGCTGGCTGGCTGGCCTGCTGACCCTGGGGCCGCTGCTATGGCGGGAGAAGGGGGTCACCTGGCATGCACGTTCGTGCTTCGCGGCTTTGGCGCTGGGCTTTTTCGGCGTATTGGCGTGGGGTGCGTTCCTGCTTGGCGCATCGCCGACATGGCTGTTCGCCAGCATCAAGATCGGCAGTTTCGGGTTGCTGCTGCCGGTGTACCTGACCGTTGCCCACCGGATGTTCCCGTTCTTTGCCAGCCGCGTCGTGCCGGGCTACCAGCCGTGGCGACCGATGTGGCTGCTCGGCGTGTTCTGGCCGTTGTGCCTGGGCCACCTGGTGCTGGAGCTGCTGCACGCTTACCAGTGGCTGTGGCTGGTCGACCTGCCGCTGCTGGCGTTGACCGCGACGATGTTGTGGCGCTGGTGGCCGAGAGGCATGGATGCCCAGGTGCCGCAAGCACAAGCTCGGTCGAAGCCTCCCGGACTGCTGACAGTACTGTTCATCGGCATGGCCTGGCTGCCATTGGCATTCGCGCTGTACTCAGCGCAAAGCATCGTTTACGCGATGACCGACGTCTACTGGCTGGGTCGCGGCCCGGCGCATGCGTTGTTCGTCGGCTTCTTCGGCAGTGTGCTGATCGCCATGGTGACCCGGGTCACCCAGGGCCATGCCGGCCGCGCGCTGGTGATGCCGGGCGTGGCGTGGTTTGCCTTCATCGCGATCCAGATCGTGGCAACCATGCGGGTGGTGGCCGAGGCCCTGCCCGATGCGGGCGCCTGGCAGGCATTGGCGGCACTGGGCTGGCTGGTCGCGTTCGCGCCGTGGGTGATACGGATCGGTCGCATCTACCTGATGCCGCGCGCGGATGGCAGGCCCGGATGACGGTCCCGCCCGGCAATTCCGAGGATCATTGATGATCGAGTTCTACCCACAGATCAAAAGCGTCCACATCGCCATGGCACTGACCAGCGGCGCGATTTTCGCGTTGCGCGGCGCCGGGGTGCTGGCCGGGATGCGCTGGCCTCACTGGCTGGCGGTGCGCTGGACCAGCTACACCGTCGATACCGCGTTGCTGACCGCGGCGCTGATGCTGCTGACGATCCTGCCGGGAGCGATGTTCGCCAATGGCTGGCTGACCGCGAAACTGCTGCTGTTGGTGGTGTACGTCGTGCTGGGCACGTTCGCGATCAAGCGCGGGCGCACGCGGGCGGCCAAGGCCGGGTTCTACGTGGCCGCACTGCTGACCTTCGCGATGGTCTATTCGATTGCCCGCGCGCATAGCCCATGGGGGTTCCTGTATGAGTTTGTCGGCTGACATCACGGCGTTTGACGCCGCCCGTGGCGAGAGCGTGACTGCCGCCACCCTGCGCTCATGGACCGGCCAATCGCTGGCGCGGTTGCGCCAGGAGGCCGCGCGTTCGGCCGACACCCACCTGCTACGGCTGGGATTTCCCGGCTTCCCAGGCATCGAGTTCTACTTCAAGGACGAGGCCGCGCATCCGACCGGCAGCCTGAAACATCGCCTCGCCCGCTCGCTGTACCTCTACGCGCTGTGCAACGGCCGGCTGCATCCGGAGCAGCCAGTGGTGGATGCGTCCTCGGGCAGCACCGCGATCTCCGAGGCGTGGTTCGCGCGATTGCTGGGCCTGCCGTTTACCGCCGTGATGCCGGCCGCCACCGCTCCGCGCAAGATCGCCGATGTGCAGGCGTTGGGTGGCCAGTGCGATCTGGTCGACGATCCGTCACAGGTCTACGAACGCGCCGCCTGGCATGCCGCCAACGGCGCCTGTCACCTCGACCAGTTCGGCCTCGCCGAGCGCGCGACGGACTGGCGCGGCAACAACAACATCGCCGAGTCGATCATCGGCCAGCTGGCGCAGGAACCCCACCCCGAGCCGGCATGGATCGTCTGCGGGGTCGGCACCGGCGGCACCTCGGCGACGATCGGCCGCTACCTGCGCTACCGCGCCCTGCCCACCCGCCTGTGCGTGGCCGAACCCACCGGCAGCGCGTTCGTGCATGGCTGGCGCACTCGCGACCGCACGGTTGTTGGCAGCCAGCCGACCGTCATCGAGGGCATCGGCCGGCCACGCGTGGAACCGGGATTCCTGTTCGAAGTCGTTGATGACGTGGTGGAGGTACCCGATGTCGCCTCTATCGCCGCGATGGGGATCCTGGAAGAGCAACTGGGTCGTCGTTACGGTGGCTCCTCGGGCACCAACCTGGTCGCCTGCCTGCAACTGGCCACGCAAATGCGCGCCGCCGACCAGTGCGGCAGCATCGTCAGCCTGCTGTGCGATCCCGGCGAGCGTTACGAGCAGACCCTGTATGACCCCGCGTGGTTGGCCCACAACGGGCTGGACCCGGCGCCATCCGAGGCCGCATTGCGTACGACGCTGGCGACCGGCGACTGGCACCCAACGGTCTGAAGCAACGCTCCAGGACTTGCCGGCTCCCCTCCCCAAAGCAAAACGCGCCGCCCTTCCGGACGACGCGCCTGCATCAATCATCAGTCGCAGCCGCCGCAGCGGCTCTTCCTCACACCCGCGCGAACACCAGGGTGCCGTTGGTGCCGCCGAAGCCGAAGCTGTTGGACATCACCGTGTCCAGCGTCGCTGCGCGGCTCTCGCGCACGATCGGGAAGCCTTCGACCTTCGGGTCCAGGTTCTCGATGTTGGCGGAGCCGGCCATGAAGCCGCCCTGCATCATCAACAGACAGTAGATCGCCTCGTGCACGCTGGCCGCACCGAGTGAGTGACCGCTGAGCGCCTTGGTCGAGGACAATGGCGGCACCTTGTCGCCAAAGACGTTGCGCACCGATTGCAGCTCGACCACATCCCCCAGCGGGGTCGAGGTGCCGTGGGTGTTGAGGTAGTCGATCGTGCCAACCTCACGGCCGCCGAAGCCTGCCAGCGCCATCTGCATGCAGCGCACCGCGCCTTCGCCGGACGGGGCCACCATGTCGACGCCGTCGGAGGTCACGCCGTAACCGACCAGCTCGGCAAGGATGTTCGCGCCGCGCGCCTTGGCGTGCTCGTACTCCTCCAGCACCAGCATGCCGCCACCGCCGGCGATGACGAAGCCGTCGCGGGCGATATCGTACGGGCGCGATGCGGTCAGCGGTGTCTCGTTGTGCTTGGTCGACAGTGCGCCCATCGCGTCGAACTGGGCGGTCATGCCCCAATGCAGCTCCTCGCCGCCGCCGGCAATGATCACGTCCTGCGCGCCATGGCGGATCAGGTCGGCGCCGGCGCCGATGCAATGGGCCGAAGTCGCGCAAGCGGCAGAAATCGAATAGCTCAGGCCACGGATGCCGAACGCCGTCGACAAGGTCGCTGACACCGTGGAGCCCATCGTGCGCGGCACCATGTACGGGCCGACCTTGCGCACGCCGCGGTTGCGCAGCAGGTCGCCGGTTTCAATCTGCCATTGCGGCGAGCCGCCACCGGAACCGGCAATCAGGCCGGTGCGCACGTCGTGTACCTGCTCGTCGCTCAGGCCGGCCTGGGCAATCGCATCGCGCATCGCGACGTAGGCGAAACCGGCGGCATCGCCCATGAAGCGCTTGAGCTTGCGGTCGATGTGTTCGGTCAGGTCGATCTGCGGCTCGCCAGCCACCTGGCTGCGCAATCCCAGCTCGGCATATTCGGGGATGAAACGGATGCCCGGACGGCTGTCGCGCAGCGAATCGGAAACGCTGGCCAAGTCATTGCCCAGGCACGAAACCACGCCCATCCCGGTGACGACTACGCGTCGGTCGGATGCATGCGCCATGCTCAGAAACCCTCCGTTGAGGTAAACAATCCAACCCGCAGGTCGGACGCATTATAGATCTCGCGGCCGTCGACCAGCGTCCGTCCGTCGGCGATGACCAGCTCCAGCTTACCGCGCATGACCCGGCGGATATCCAGCTCGTACGTCACCAGTTTTGCGTCCGGCAGCACCTGGCCACTGAACTTGACCTGGCCCACGCCCAGCGCACGGCCGCGGCCCGGCGCACCCAGCCACGGCAGGTAGAAACCGCACAGTTGCCACATCGCGTCCAGACCGAGGCAGCCGGGCATGACCGGATCGTTCTCGAAATGGCAGGGGAAAAACCACAGGTCGGGGCGAATATCCATCTCGGCGCGGACGAAGCCCTTGCCGTACTTGCCGCCGTCGGTGGTGATCTGGGTGATGCGATCGAACATGAGCATCGGCGGAGCAGGCAGGCGCGCGTTGCCGGGGCCGAACATCTCGCCACGGCCGCAGGCCAGCAACTGCTCATAATCGAACGAAGAAGGTCGAGTCATGTGTTCACGCAACAGGGGAAACCATGGATTTTGCCGGTTTGGCGTAAAAAATGTATTGACGCGCATCAATGACTGATTTCCATACGGATGCGTATCTATGCCGTAACCCCGGCCCGGCGGCGGATGGCCGTAATGTTGGGACGGCTCAAGCTGCTCGGTCGACTGTCCGAGACACTGTTCCGGCCGTGCTCAGTGCGCGCGCTCGCGCTCAACCTGCCAGTCGCCCCAACGTCGCCAGCGCCGAGTGCACCCGCGCATCCAGCGGGTGGCCGCAGTTGAGCCGCAGGCAGTGGCCGAAGCCGCGGCTGGCGGAAAACATCGGCCCCGGTGCGATGCTGATGCCCAGTGCGGCGGCGCGTTGCTGGATCGCCAGCGCGTCCGCACCCTGGGGCAATTCCAACCACAGGAAATATCCGCCAGCCGGTCGCGGCACCCGCGTGCCGCGCGGGAAATGCCGCGCTATCGCCTCCAGGTAGTCCGCCTGCTGCTCCGCCAGGGTCTTGCGCAGGCGCCGCAGGTGGCGATCAAAACCACCGCGTTGCAGATACTGCGCCAGCGCGGCCTGGGTGGGCACGTTGGTGTTCAAGGTGGTGGTCAGCTTGCGCCGGGCGACACGCCGGGCAAAGCGGCCCGGCGCGGCCCAGCCGATCCGGTAACCCGGTGCCAGACTCTTGGAGAACGAGGAGCAATGCAACACCAGCCCTTCCCGGTCGAAGGCCTTGGCCGGCAGCGGCCGCTGCGGGTCGAAGTACAACTCGGCGTAGACGTCGTCCTCGACCAGCGGGATCCGGTGGCGGGCGAGCAACTCCACCAGCGCGCGCTTGTGATCCTCCGGCATGCTCGCCCCAAGCGGGTTCTGGAAGCTGCTCATCAGGCAGCATGCGCTCGGCGAATGGCGGGCGATCGCCACCTCCATCGCCGCCAGGTCGATGCCTTCACGCGGATGGGTCGGCACCTCGATCGCGCGCAGGCGCATCCGTTGCAGCATCTGCAAGGTCGCGTAGAAACACGGCGATTCAACCAGCACCGCATCGCCGGGTTCGGTCACCGCGCCGATGCAGAGGTTCAGCGCTTCCATCGCGCCGTTGGTGATCACGATCTCGTCGGCGCCCACGTGCATGTCGGCCAGCAGGTAGCGCAACGCGATCTGCCGCCGCAGCTCGGCGTTGCCCGGGGTCAGGTCGTCGACCGTGCTCCACGGGTCCAGGTGGGTCGCGGCGGACGCCAGCAGCCGGCCGATACGATCCAGCGGAAACAGCAGTGGGCTGGGGAACGCCGACCCCAAGGGCACGACGTCGCGGGTCATCGAGGATTCCAGCACCTGGAACACCAGATCGCTGACGTCCACCGCGCGCGACTCGCCATCCGGCTGCGAAGACAAGTCCGCCTCCGGCGGCCGCATGACGGCGGCGCGAGTGACGTAGTAGCCCGAACGCGGCCGCGACTCCACCAGGCCACGGGCTTCGAGGAGGTAATAGGCCTGGAAGACGGTCGCTGGACTGACCTTGCGCGCCGCACTGGCCTGGCGCACCGACTGCAGCCGGTCGCCAGGTTTCAGCAGGCCCTCGTGGATCGATTCGGCAATGTCGTCGGCAAGCGTCTGATACAGCGTCATCGTAACTCCCGGTGGCCCTGGCCAAAATTCCGGCAAAGCTCGCGGAACTGAACGGAGCCATCTGATACGGTCATTTGGTCGATTTTTGAGTCTACGCCAACTGATCCGGTCGCCCTATCCTGAGACCCGCTGAACTGATGTCCCATGACTGGAGCCCCGACGGGGGACGACCGCCGATGAACCCGCTAGTCGAACTCAACCTTGCCCTGATCCTGTTTGTGCCGTGGTTTTCGATTCTCGCGGTGCTGTTCTGGGTCTACCCCCGGCAGCCGCGCACACGGGCGCGAAAACTGTTCGATACCTCCAGCCTGGTAATCGCCACCGGCTTGGCCGCGTACGGCATGTATTGGGGCTTCAACGATGCCACTGCGATTCACGGCGGCATGTGGAAGCAGGTGGTCGCCACCATGTGCGCCTACACCATGTTCTTGGTGGTGATGACCGTCGCGGTATGGCTGCGCCATCGCTGGCTGCGGCGCATTCGCCTCGGTGGGTCGCGGCAGCCAGAACCGGCACGGGCACCGGCTGCCGTGCGGGAGCCGACGCCATGAAGCGCCCCCATATCCTCGGCTTCCCCCGGTGTGATCATCTACAATCGTGGTGCCAACCCTTGGCTCGAGCCCGTCTGAACTGGACGGCAAACACATGGCCAACGCGCTGAGCAGGCATTCCCGTCATCGATCCACACGGATCGAACGTGATCGCCTGCACAGCCATGACCGTAGTCCCGCCCCACCCAATTGACCCAGATCAACTATCCACACGCTGATCCCGGGGAAAATACATGCTTATAAAATGGAAGGTTTCCTGAATGTCTGTGCATGACGATGCCGTGGCAATGCCGGCTGACACCGGTGATTCCGCGCTGGCCGCGCCCCGCGGTTACTACAACGACAAGGTGGTCCACCAGTTCGTGGTCGCGACCATGGTCTGGGGCATTGTCGGCATGGCGGTCGGTGTGTTCATCGCCGCCCAGCTGTACTGGCCGGCGCTGAACTTCGACACCCCCTGGCTGAGCTACGGCCGGCTGCGGCCGCTGCACACAAATGGGGTGATCTTCGCGTTCGGCGGCTCGGTGCTGTTCGCCACAAGCCTGTACGTCGTCCAGCGCACCTGCCATGTCCGGCTGGTCTCCGACAAGCTGGCCAGCTTCGTGTTCTGGGGCTGGCAGGCGGCGATGGTTGGCGCGGTGATCACCCTGCCGCTGGGCATCACCCAGAGCAAGGAATACGCCGAGCTGGAATGGCCGCTGGACATCCTGATCGCTCTGGTCTGGGTCGCTTACGGCTGGCTGTTCTTCCGCACCATCGCCAAGCGCCGGGTCAAGCACATCTATGTCGCCAACTGGTTCTACGGCGCCTACATCATCGGCGTGGGCTTCCTGCACGTGGTCAACAACCTGGTGCTGCCGGCCAGCCTGACCAAGTCCTACCCCATCTACAGTGGCGCGGTCGATGCGATGGCGCAGTGGTGGTACGGCCACAACGCGGTGGCATTCCTGCTGACCGTCGGCTACCTGGCAATGATGTACTACTTCGTGCCCAAGCAGGCACAGCGGCCGATCTACTCCTACCGGCTGTCGATCGTGCATTTCTGGGCGCTGATTTCGGTCTACATGTGGGCCGGCCCGCACCATCTGCACTACACCGCCCTGCCCGACTGGGCGCAGTCGGTCGGCATGGTGTTCTCGGTGATCCTGCTGGCCCCCAGTTGGGGCGGCGCGATGAACGGGCTGCTGACCATGTCGGGGGTGTGGCACAAGCTGCGCACCGACCCGATCCTGAAATTCCTGATCGTCGCCATCAGTTTCTACATGATCGCGACCTTCGAAGGCCCGTTGCTGTCGATCAAGACCGTCAACTCGCTCAGCCACTACACCGACTGGACCATCGGCCACGTCCACGCCGGCACCCTGGGCTGGGTGGCAATGATCTCGTTCGGCTCGGTCTACTGCCTGTACCCGAGGCTGATCGGTGCCACCAAGATGTACTCGACCAAGATGATCGACGGCCATTTCTGGTTGCACACCATGGGCGTGGTGTTCTACATCGCCTCGATGTGGATCGCCGGCATCACCCAGGGCCTGATGTGGCGCGCCACCAACGCCGACGGCACCTTGACCTACAGCTTCGTGGAAGCGCTCAGCGCGACCTACCCGTACTACCTGGGCCGCCTGCTGGGCGGACTGATGATCCTGGCCGGCACCTGCCTGATGGCCTGGAACCTGTGGCGCACCCATCAGAGCGTGCGTGCGCTGGCAAACCATCCGGTGCTGGCACCGCACCCGACCGCGGCGCGCGGCTGAGGACGAAGAAATGAGTTTTGGTCACGAAAAAGTAGAAAAAAACATCGCCCTGCTGGCCATCTTGACCGCGGTTGCCGTGTCATTGGGCGGCCTGGCCGAGATCGTGCCGATGATGTACCAGGCCGAAGCGATCGAACCGCTGCCCGGTGTCGAGCCGTATCCGGCACTGGCACTGGCCGGACGCGATGTCTATGTCCGCGAAGGTTGCTACAACTGCCACTCGCAGATGATCCGTACGCTGCGTTTCGAGACCGAACGCTACGGCCACTATTCGCTGGCTGGCGAGTCGGTCTACGACCGCCCGTTCCAGTGGGGCTCCAAGCGCACCGGCCCGGATCTGGCCCGGATCGGCGGGCGTTACTCCGACGACTGGCACCGCGTCCACCTGACTGACCCGCGTGCGGTCGTGCCCGAGTCCAACATGCCGGCGTTCCCGTGGCTGGAGGAAACCGCCGTGGATGGTGCGGAGATCGCCGGCCGCATGAAGACCCTGCAGCGACTGGGCGATCCCTACACCGATGAGCAGATCGAGCAGGCCGCACAAGACGTTGCCGGCAAGAACGAGCTGGACGCCGTGGTGGCCTATCTGCAGGGCCTGGGCATCCACGGCCCGAAGGGAGGCTGAGCCATGCTTTCTGGAATCATCACCGTCGCACTGATGCTGCTGTTCCTGGCCATCTGCTACTGGGCGTGGCTACCGGAGCACAAGCAGGCATTCGACGCCACCGCACGCCTGGCGCTGGACGACACGCCCGGCGATACCAGCCACGACGCTGACGGCAACGACGAGAACGAAAACCCAGTGGAGCCGCGCCCATGAGCACTGGCTGGTCGTGGTACCTCATCGCCCTTACGGCGCTCAACATCCTTGGCGTGGCCTGGTTGCTGTGGTGGACGTCCAAACGTCGGCCCGGCGACCCCAAGCCGGAGGAGACCAGTCATTACTGGGACGAGGACATCACCGAATACAACAAGCCGATGCCGCGTTGGTGGATCCAGGGCTTTTTCATCTCCATCGCCTTCGGTATCGGTTACCTGATCTGGTACGGCGGGCTGGGCAACTACGAGGGCATCAGCGGCTGGAGCTCGCAGGGCGAGCATGCCCAGGACAAGAAGGTCTGGGATGCGACGCTTGACGAGACTTTCCGTCCCTACAACGGCCTGCCGATCGACCAGCTCGCCGCCGACCCGGTCGCGCGGGAGCTTGGTCGGTCGATCTTCGCCAACACCTGCGCCACCTGCCACGGCTCGTCCGCGCGGGGCGCCATCGGCTACCCCAACCTGAGTGACGACATCTGGCACTGGGGCGGAGCGCCGGAGCAGGTCCTGCAGACCGTGCTGGATGGTCGCGACGGGGTGATGCCGCCATGGGGCAAGGTATTGACCGGCATGGGCGGGGACAACGCGGTCGACTACGTGATCGCCTACGTGCGCGTACTTGGCACGCCCGACCAGTCGGTGCAGAACAACTATCTGGCCGCGCAAGGCAAGAAGCTCTACGACGGCGTCTGTGTCGCCTGCCATGGCGTGGAAGGCAGGGGCAATATCGAGCTGGGGTCCCCGGACCTGACCGACAACTACTGGATGTACGGCGACAGCAACGCCAGCCTGCGCGAGACCATCGTCAACGGACGCCATGGCGTCATGCCGGCGCACCGCGACTTGCTGGGTGAAACCCGCACGCGTCTGGTAGCCAGCTATGTCTGGTCGTTGTCCAACCCGCCCGCAACTGCCGGCGACTCCGCCCCGGCGTCAAGCGAGGCGCCATTGTGAAGGTGCCGGCGCCGCCACCGATCGACCACCCGCCGCGTCCGATGGTGCAGCGGGTCGGCGCCATTCTCTGGCCCAGCTTCTTTGCCGCCTGCGTGGCGACGATGGTGTTTTTCGCCTTCGTCGACCCGTTGGAACTGTGTGAGATGACCTTCCCGCACCTGACGATCAACCGCGGTCTGGGCTACACGATCGGTGGCCTGATGTTCTGGCTGGCGACGGCATCGTCCAGCCTGTTCACCTGGCTGCTGCTGCGTCCGCCCAGTCGCTTCAACAAGTCGTTACCCCGGGAGTAGGGATTTCGCGGTGAGCAAGAAAATTGACATCGACCTGCTGGATGGTGAGAGTTTTTCGCTCTACTCCAAGGACAGCAAGGTGTACCCGCGGGATGTATCGGGTCCACTCGACCGGTTGCGCAAGATCTCGGTGTTCTGGCTGCTGGGGATGTATTACGTCTTTCCGTGGCTGCAATGGGATGGCCGCCAGGCCGTGCTGTTCGACTTGCCCGCGCGCCAGTTCCATATCTTCGGGCTGACCTTCTGGCCGCAGGACTTCACCTTCCTGGCGATGCTGCTGATCATCCTGGCGCTGGTGTTGTTCTTCGTGACCGCGCTTGCCGGCCGGGTCTGGTGCGGCTATGCGTGCCCGCAGACGGTGTGGACGGAGGTGTTCCTGTGGATGGAGCGCTGGACCGAGGGCGACCGCGCCAAGCGGATCAAGCTCGACGCCGGCCCGTGGAACCGCGACAAGATCCTGCGCAAGGGCTCCAAGCACGTGCTGTGGGTGACTTTCGCACTCTGGACGGGCTTCACCTTCGTCGGCTTCTTCACCCCGATCGCCAGCCTGGCAGAACGGACCATGCCGTTCGACTGGAATGGCTGGGAGACCTTCTGGGTGCTGTTCTACGCCGGAGCCACCCTGGGCAATGCGGGCTTCCTGCGCGAGCAGGTGTGCAAGTACATGTGTCCGTACGCGCGCTTCCAAAGTGCGATGTTCGATCGCGACACGATGATCATCGCGTACGACCCGATGCGCGGCGAGCCGCGTGGCCCGCGCCGGCGCGGATTGGGCGATGTCATCTCCCGCGGCCGCGGCCTGCTCGACAAGGCGCTTGCCTATGAGCTGGTATTCCGCGCCAGCGGCCACGACGCGGCCGGAAACGCCATGGTGGAGGCGCGCGAAGACGCGGGCCTGGCCAACGACGCGGCATTTACCGCCAGCCTGGATCACCCGTTGACCCGGCCGGAAATTGACACCGCCGGCGACTGCATCGACTGCACCATGTGCGTGCAGGTCTGCCCAACCGGCATCGACATCCGCAACGGCCTGCAATACGACTGCATCGCCTGCGGTGCGTGCATCGACGCCTGCGACGATGTCATGGACAAGATGGGCTACCCGCGTGGCCTGATCCGCTATTCCACCCAGAACGCCATTGATGGCAAGCCGACCCGGATCCTGCGCCCGCGGGTGTTCGTGTATGCGGCGCTGCTGCTGGTGCTGGTGGTCGGCTGGGGCTGGGGCGTTGCCACCCGCAGCCCCTTGATCGCCGACGTATTGCGCGACCGCAACGCGCTGTACCGCGAGGTCAGCGATGGCATCGAGAACGGCTACACGCTCAAGCTGGTCAACAAGACCAACCAGCCGCAGGAGTACCGTGTGAGCCTGGATGCGGCCACCGGCGGAATGGTCTTGCGCAGCGGCCCGCAGAGCGTGAAAGCCGGCGCCGCCGAGGTGGTGTCACTACCGCTGGCCGTCACCGCACCGGCCACCATCACCGGTCGCCACGACCTCCGATTCGTCATCGAATCGGCCGACGGCAGTACCCGTGAAACCGTAGACAGCAGTTTCTTTGGACCCCAGTAATGAGCACTCCCGATTCCCAACCGAATAAGCCTCCCCGCAACAAACCCGGCACCGACGAACCAACCGAGGGCAGCCGGTCGCCCTGGCGCCAACCGATCGTCTGGTTGGTGATTGCGTTGCCAACCGTGGTCGTGTTGGCCAGCGTGGTGATGATTTTCATCGCCAGTGGCGAGGGCTACAGCGACCAGGTCATCGATACCGTATCGCGTACCGCGCAGATCCAGACCGCCGACCTGGGGCCGGATGCGATCGCGCAACAGGAGAAGCTCAGCGCGATCGTGCGCATCGACACCGAGCAGGCATTCATCGAGGTGCTGCCGGTCAGTGGCGACTTCGACCGTGCCGCACCGTTGCAGCTGACCCTGATCCACCCCACGCGTGCCGCCGTCGACCAGGTGCTGCTGTTGCAACCGGGCGAGCTGGGCTGGCGCCTCCCGGCCGCCATTGATGCCAGTCACGACTGGAAGCTCCAGTTGGAGCCCCAGGACGCACGCTGGCGACTGAAAGGCCGCCTGCCGAAAGGCCAACTGGCGGCGAACCTGCACCCGTCGCTGCAGGCACCATAGGTCATGCAATGGCGGTGGCACTGACTCCCGGCGTGCCAGCACGCAACGAAGCGCTACTGGCCGACACTGACGGCTGCTATCACTGTGGTGAGGTCTTGCCTGCCGGCCCCGCACGGGTCGAGCTGGACGGCGCAACACGCAGGTTCTGCTGCGACGGTTGCGCCGCCGCCGCACAGTGGATCCGCGAAGCCGACTTGGGCGACTACTACCGGCTGCGCAGCGAACACGCCGGCCGGGTTGGTGTCGAGCCGGTCGACCTGTCGGTGTGGGACCGCGACGAGCTGCTGTCCGAGCATGCCCACGACATCGACGGCGGGCGCGAGATCACCCTGCTTACCGACGGCATGCGCTGCGCGGCCTGCGCGTGGTTGATCGACCGTGTGCTGGCGCGCGAGCCCGGCGTGCTGGAGGCCGGCGCCAACGCCGTCACCGGTCGCATCCGGTTGGCCTGGGATCCACGGCTCACCAACCTGTCGCAACCGTTGCAGCGCCTGGTCACCCTGGGCTATCGGCCCTACCTGGCCAGCGGCGAGGCGCGCGAGCGTGCCCAGCGGACACAACGCAACCGTGATCTGATCCGGATCGGCGTCGCCGGACTGGGTTCGATGCAGGCCATGATGCTGGCCGGCTCGCTGTACCTGGACACCAACGGCAGCATGCCGGTGCCGACCCGCGACTTCTTCCGCTGGCTGACCTTCCTGGTGTCCACCCCGGTGGTGTTCTACGCCGGCTGGCCGTTCATCGCCGGCGCCTGGCGCGAGTTGCGCCATCGCCAGTTGGGCATGGACACACTGATCGCCGGCTCCACCCTGCTGGCCTACTTCGCCAGCGTGGTCGGCACCATCCGCGGCAGCGAGCATGTCTGGTACGACGCGGCGGTGATGTTCGTATTCCTGTTGCTGGTCGCGCGGATGCTGGAGCAGCGTGCGCGCCGGATTGCCAGTGCCCAGGTCGATGCATTGGCTCGGGCACGTCCCGCCTTCGCGACCCGCGAGTTGGCCGACGGGCGCCGCGAATCGATTCCGCTGGCCGCGCTGGTGGTCGATGATGTCGCCTGCGTGGCGGCCGGCGAAGTGGTGCCGGCCGATGGCGAGCTGCTTGATGGCCACGCCCGCTTCGAGGAAGCGCTGCTGACAGGCGAATCCAGCCCGGTCGACAAACAGGCCGGCGCAACCGTGTACGCCGGCACCGTCTGCCGCGAACGGCCGGCGCGGTTGCGGGTGACCCGGACCGGCAGCGCCACCCGCCTGTCGCAACTGGCGCGGCTGGTCGAACAGGCCCAGTCGCAGCGACCGGCACTCGCACGTGCCGCCGAGCGCATCGCCCATTATTTTGTCGCCGGATTGTTGCTGGCGGCCGTGCTCGTCTACTTCGGTTGGCACGCCTACGACCCCTCGCGCGCGTTCGAGGTCACCCTCGCCCTGTTGGTGATCAGCTGCCCGTGCGCGTTGTCGCTCGCGGTGCCAACGGCGCTGACCGCCGCCCATGGTGCGCTGGCCCGGATCGGCGTGCTGGCGGTGCGCGAAAACGCCCTGGACCGACTCGCCAAGGTCACCGACATCGTGTTCGACAAGACCGGCACGCTCAGCGATGGGCGCCCGGTACTGGCGGGCATCGAGGCCTTCGGCGGCATCGATCGTGACCACGCCATGCGCATCGCCGCCGCGCTGGAACGCGACAGCGGCCATCCGATCGCATTGGCGTTTGCCGCGGTCGCCGATGCGCCGCATGCCCGCGACGTGCAGGCGGTTCCGGGCCAGGGCATTGAAGGCGTCGTCGATGGCGAACGCTGGCTGCTGGGCCAGGCCGGCTTTGCTGCCGGCGCCGAGGATGATGGGCGGCTGTGGCTCGGCAACGGCAAACGCGCGGCGGCACGGTTCCAGCTGGCGGAGTCCGAGCGTACCGATGCGCGCGCCGCCGTGTCGCTGCTGGGCAACCAGGGACTCGCGGTGCACCTGTCCAGCGGCGACGCCGCCGAGCCGGTGCGGGGTTTCGCGCAACGGGTGGGGATCGACCAGGCGCATGCGCGGCAGGCCCCGGAGGACAAGCTCGCCTTCGTTCGCGAGCTGCAACAACGTGGCCGGGTAGTGGCGATGGTCGGCGACGGGCTCAACGACGCACCGGTATTGGCCGGTGCGGATGTATCGCTGGCGATCGGCGAAGGCGCGGCACTCGCCCAACGTGCCGCCGACCTGGTGCTGACGGGGCACTCGCTGACACGCGTGCCCGAGGCGATCGCGATTGCCCGCCGCACCCGTCGGGTCATCCGCCAGAACATCAGCTGGGCATTGGGCTACAACATCCTGGCACTGCCATTGGCCGCCGCCGGCATGGTCACGCCGTGGATCGCCGCGCTGGGGATGGCGGTGTCATCACTGATCGTCACCGCCAACGCCTTGCGGCTGACCCGGTCGCCTGCTCCGGGCGACGCGCCAGCACCTGCCCTCGCCACCGCGGATCTGCACCCATGAACATCCTGCTGTTCCTGATCCCCGTCAGCATGTTGGCCCTGGGCCTGGCGCTGTGGGCCTTCATCTGGGCGGTCAAGCGCGGCCAGTTCGAAGACCTCGATACCCCGGCACTGGATATCCTGCGCGAGGACGAGCACGACCGCGTCGCTCCCTTGGCGCCTTCGGTCACTGGCAACGCTGATGATGTCGACATCGATGCTGTCGCGCCGGCAGACGGCAGCCGAACCGGCGAAGACCGGCAAGCTGATTGAGCATGCCGATTGACTGGCTCACCCTCGGCGCCGCCCTGCTCACCGGTCTCATGGGCGGCGTGCATTGCGCGGCGATGTGCGGCGGCATCGCCACCGGGTTCTCGGCGATGGGGCCGAAGGCGAGCTGGAAGTACGCGATCGAACCCAATCTGGGCCGGGTGCTTGGCTACACCGCGGCCGGCGCGATTGCCGGCGGCATCGGTCACGGCATCGTCGACCTGGCCCGGCTGGATTGGCTGGCGTGGGGGTTGCGCGCTGCGGTCGGGTTGGTCTTGATCGTGGTCGCGGTGCGGCTGCTGGATCGCAAGGGCCGGCTGGCGTTCCTGTCCGGGCCGGGCACCGGCGCGTTGTGGTCGAAACTGCGACCGTTGCAACGCCGCCTGCTACCCGCCAACACCAGCGCGAAGCGGATCGGGCTGGGCATGTTGTGGGGCTGGATGCCATGCGGCCTGAGCACCACCATGCTGGCCGCAGCGTGGCTCCAGGCCGATGCTCGCAACGGTGCGTTGACGATGGCCGCATTTGGCCTTGGCACACTGCCGTTGATGGTGTCGCTGACCTGGTCCGGGGCGCGGCTGGGCCAGCGCCTGCAACGTGGCGGCTGGCGTGCCGCGGCCGGTTTACTGGTGCTCGCGGCCGGATTGCTGACCCTGGCCTCGCCGTGGCTGATGCAGGTGCCGGCGATGCATGGCCTGCTCGCGGCACTGGGTTGCCTGCCGCGCCCGGTCTGAGTCGCGTCAATGCCGCTCGACCACCGGCCACGGCGATACAATGGCGCATGGACATCTTCAAGATTTTTACCCTGGAAGCCGCGCATCGGCTGCCCAACGTTCCCGAAGGACACAAGTGCGCGCGCCTGCACGGTCACTCCTTCCGGGTCGAGATCCACCTGGAAGGCGAGCCCGGTGTGGAAACCGGCTGGGTGGTCGACTTTGCCGACGTCAAAGCCGCCTTCCAACCGCTGTACGACCGGCTCGACCACAACTACCTCAACGACATCGAGGGACTCGACAACCCAACCAGCGAGCGCATCGCAATATGGATCTGGGAGCGACTCAAGCCCGTCTTGCCGCTATTGAGTGAAGTGGTGGTGCACGAGACCTGCACGTCCGGCTGCCGTTACCGGGGTTGAAAGCTGAACGATATTCAGCTTAGCGTTTGCTGGATGTTGCGTCGCACCATAAGCACGGTTATGCTGCAACGCACAAATCGACAAATCTCTTGTCGACGCCAGCAGGAGCCTCCCGCCATGTACCAGCAGTTCAACGAGCAGTTCGCCGCCGCCACGCGTCAGTTCGCGGATGCCGCGGCCCAGGTCAACCGCCTCGCGATCGAAAATGTCGAAGCCGTATTCGGCCTGCAGATGGCCGCGATCGAAGACCGCGCCAATGCCACCTTTGCGTTCCTCGGTGAAGCCGCCGAAGTGCGCGACGCCGACGGCCTCAAGAAGATCTGGCCGAAGGGCGTGCAGGTCGCCCGCGAGAACGTCGAGCGCGGCGTCGCCATCAGCCAGGAAGTGATCGGCCGCACCACCAAGGCCAACGAGCAGATCAGCGACATCACCAAGTCGCAGCTGGAAGCCACCGCCAAGACCACCCAGGCCAATGCCGAGCAGGTCGCCAAGGCCGTGACCGAGAAGGCCGAGTCGTTCACCAAGGGTGCGACCAAGGCTTCCAAGTCCAAGTAAGTCTCTCTCTCCAGCTACGGCCGGAACACGAAACCCGGAAGCGCAGGCTTCCGGGTTTTTTGTTGCCCGCCGATCAGGCCGGGAGCACGGTGTCGGGCAGTTGCAGGTGCCCGGCCAGGGCAGCGGGATCAGGCTGGGGTCGATGGGGCAACCGTCCCCAGCACGGCACTGGCAGGCGATCGCACAACATCTGGAAGTTGTCGTTGATACGCGCCATCGCCGGGTCCACTTCATTGGCGATCCAGCCCAGCAGTGGCACGCCATCGGCCTGGATCGCACGCGCGCTCAGCCGCGCATGGTTGATGCAACCCAGCCGCAGACCCACGACCAGCACGACCGGCAAGTCCAGCGCGCGGATCAGGTCGAGCTGATCCAGCCGTGCCGACAACGGCGCGGCCCAGCCGCCGACGCCTTCGACCACCACCGTATCGGCCTGCGCCGCCAGCCGCACATGGGCGGCCAGCAACGGTGCAAGTTGCAACTCGACGCCCTCATCGCGCAACGCCAGTTCGGGCGCAATCGGCGATTGCAGTGCAAACGGATTGATGTCGGCATATGCCGGTCGCGGGTCACTGGCGGCCTGTAACAACAAGGCGTCCTCGTTGCGCCAGGCACCGTCAATGAACCCACAACCGCTGGCCACCGGTTTCATCCCGACCGCGCGCTGGCCGCTTGCGCGCAGGGCGTGCAGCAAGCTCGCGCTGGCGACGGATTTGCCCACACCGGTGTCGGTACCGGTGACATAGAAACTGCGGATAGCCATGGCCACATGGTAGTCCCGGCCCACCGACATCACCGCTGCTAGACTGGAACAATGTTCAATCCCACCCCTCTGTCCGGCAGCAAGCCGGAACAATATGCCGACCTTGCGGCCCAGGTCCGCGCCCTGCTCGCTGGCGAGCGCGACCGGATCGCCAATGCGGCCAATTTGTCGGCGCTGGTGTATCACGCGCTGCCGGCGCTGAACTGGGTCGGATTTTATTTTTTCGATGGCCGCGAACTGGTGGTCGGTCCATTCCAGGGCCAGCCGGCCTGCGTGCGCATCGCGCTCGACAGGGGCGTCTGTGGCGCGGCGGCAACCACTCGCAAGACCCAACGCGTTGCCGACGTCAATGAGTTCGAAGGCCATGTGGCCTGCGACTCGGCCTCGCGATCGGAACTGGTGGTCCCGCTGTTTCGCGGCGATGAGCTGATCGGCGTGTTCGATATCGACAGCCCGCAGACGGGCCGCTTCGACGCGGACGACCAAAGCGGGATGGAAGCGATTGCGCAGATATTTGTGGAGTCGCTGGAATGAAGGAAAAGCTGCGCAATATCGGTCCAAAATCCAGTGCCTGGTTGCGGCAGGTCGGCCTGCACAGCCGCGACGAGCTGCTCGAACTCGGTGCCGTGGAAGCGTTCATGCGGGTCAAGCGCGCTGGCTTCAAGCCGACCCTCAACCTGCTGTATTCGATCGAGGGCGCGTTGCTGGATTGCCATTGGCAGGACGTTCCCGAGCAGCGTCGCAACGAGCTGGTCGCCGCCGCCGAAGCGGCCATCGAGCAACTGCCGCCGCCACGGCACAGTCCAGCGGCCGGCCCGGTCACCACGACCGTGTTGACCGCCGACACCGTGCCCGTCAAGCCCGACCCGGATGAGCCCTACCGGCGCTACTGAGCTGCCGCGTTATCACCAACACCCTTTGCGCCGGTAGCCACCGATCGCTTAGACTGGCGCCGCTTCGAGGTGACCCGGCGGCGTCCTGCCAAGGGGTTGAAACGGGAAGCCGGTGACGCCGTCAACACGGTCATTCCGGCACTGCCCCCGCAACGGTAAGCGAGCCCAAGCCGCGGCTCACCGCCACTGTGTGGCAAGTCCCCTGGGACTTGCAGGCATTCATCAAGAATGCTGCATGGGAAGGCGCCACGGCCGGTGTCGACAACGACGCCACTCGCGAGTCCGGAGACCGGCCTGGATGCAGGGTTTCGACCCACTATTGGTTGCGATGCGGCGGGCATTGCGGCGACAACGCCGGTGCCTGTCCGACCGTTTTCGCAACAGTTCCCCTCCACGCAGCTTCCCCAAGCCCGGCACGGCGATTTCCGTGCGCGTTGGAGAACCATCGATGCAGTCCCGTTCGCTGTCCCTGGCCGTTGCGGCCGTTCTTGTCCTGCCTGTTGCTGCCCTGACGGGGCTGGCCCACGCCGCCGGACCCCTGCCCGAAGGCGCTCCGCAATCGGCCACCGACCTCGACGGCGTCGCGGTCACCGCCACCCGTACCGCGATCGACGTCGACACCGCGCTTGCGCCGGTCGAAGTGATCGACCGCGCCGAGATCGAGCGCAGCCAGGCGCGCTCGCTGCCGGACCTGCTGCGCGGCCGCGCCGGCGTGTCGATGTCCAACCAGGGCGGTACTGGAAAGCTGACTACGCTATTCCTGCGCGGCAGCGAGTCCGACCACGTCGTGGTGCTGATCGACGGCATCCGGATCGGTTCTGCCACCTCTGGCCTGGTCTCGTTGCAGAACCTGCCGCTGGCACTGGTCGAACGGGTCGAGATCGTCCGCGGGCCGCGCTCCAGCCTGTACGGCAGCGAGGCGATCGGCGGAGTGATCCAGATCTTTACCCGTCGGGTTGGCGATGCCCCGGGCTACGCGCCGCGCCTGCACGTCGGCGGCGGCAGCCACGGCGCGCATGAGTACGGCGTCGGTTTCGGCGGACGCAACGAGCGCACCTGGTTCGGTGTCGACTACGAGTTCCAGCGTACCGAGGGCTTCAATGCCTGTGACGTCGCTACCCCGGATCCGTTCGCCGGCGGCTGCTTCATCGCCACGCCGGAACCCGACCTGGACGGTTACATCCAGAACGCACTGGCATTGCGCGGCGGCATCGACCTCAACGACGCCTGGCAGCTCAGCGCGGTGGCCTTGCGCAGCGAGGGTGAGAACGACTTCGATGGCGACTTCACCAACCGCTCCGAGACCGTGCAGCAGGTGGTCGGGGGCAGCGTGCGCTGGCGGCCGTCAGACACCCTGCAGTTGAAGTTGACTGCCGGCCGCAACGTCGATGCCTCCGAGCAGTTCAAGGACGGCGCCAACCTCGGCAATTTCGACACCGACCGCGACAGTGCCAGCCTGCAGGGCGACTTTGGCATCGGCGACCAGCAAATGATCAGCGCGGGCGTCGACTGGCTGCGCGACCGGGTCGCCGGCAGCACCACGTACGACGAGAGCGAGCGCAGCAACCGCGCCGCGTTCGCGCAGTACCAGGGACGCTTCGGCGCGCAGTCGCTGCAGGCCAGCGTGCGCCGCGACGACAACGACCAGTTCGGCGGCCACACCACCGGCAGCGCGGCCTGGGGCATCGATTTCGCCGATAACTGGCGGCTCAGTGCCGGCTACGGCACCGCTTTCAAGGCGCCGACCTTCAACGAGTTGTACTACCCGTTCTTCGGCAATGCCGAGCTGCGTCCAGAGGAATCGAAGAGCGCCGAACTGGGCCTGGGCTGGAACGGCGACCGCTTCGATGTCCGCCTCGACGCGTTCCAGACCACCGTCGACGACCTGATCGCGTTCGATGCCGCGATCGGCTTGCCCAACAACATTGATCGCGCGCGCATGCGCGGCGCCGAACTCGGCATCGACACCGAACTCGCACAGTGGCAGGTTGCCGCCAGCGTTAGCTTCCTGGACACCGAGAGCCTGACCGGTTTCCAGGCCGGCAACGACCTGCCACGCCGTGCCCGCGAGAGCGCCCGGCTGGAACTCGACCGCGCGTTCGGCGACTTCCGCATCGGCCTGACCGGCGTCGCCGAAGGCGCGCGCTTCGACGACGTCGCCAACACCCGCCGCCTGCCCGGCTACGCGACCCTCGACCTGCGCGCGGAGTACGCGTTGAGCGATTCGCTGACCCTGCAGGGCCGGTTGGCCAACGTGTTCGACCGCGACTACGAGACCGTGTCGTTCTACAACCAGCCGGGGCGCGAGTGGTTCGTGACCTTGCGTTACGCGCCGGCGGAGTAAGTCGCCTGCGCGACGGGATCCGGCTCGATGTGGGGATCCCCTGGGGGATTCCCTAGTTCCCCTAATCCCCCGTCGCGGTGTGCAGCCAATGCATGAACGCGCGACCTCATGCGCACGCCGTACAGGGTCAGCAGAAGGCCCATCAACGCGTACGCCATCCCCGGTAGCGCCATCATCCAGTCGCGACCGGGTGGCAGCAGCAGCGCCAGAAGAATCGACAAGGTCGCGCACCCGATGATGATCAACTGGAAGCCGATCTCGGTTCGCGTGAGCAGCCGTTCGGCGGCATCCAGTCGCAGCCGGTCGGCCTGTCGCAAGGCGTGCACGTTGAGCCACCCGATGACCGCTGCCAGCACACCGAAGCCGATCCCGTAGATCACGAAGATCAACCGGAACTCGTAGAAGCTGCGCACCTCGAACTCACTCGGCGCCCAGCCCAGGGTGAGGAAATTCATGCCTGCCGACATCACCATCCGCAGTGGGTAGACATAGAACAACGTCCCCGCGACCAATGCGAGGCTCAATACCGTCACGGTGCCGTCTTCCAGTCCAAAACGCCGGCTGAAGCGGTAGTGTGCGCCCCAGAACATGCCGATGAGCGCGAAGCCCGCGACAAAGGCCGGGAACCGGCGCAGCGCGTCGTACAACTCGGCAAAGCTATCGGGCATTGCCCCGAACGACACCACCAGCAGGGTCACGGCGAACGCGAACGCGGCATCGACGAACGTATCCAGCCGGGTCACAGTCTCGCGGCGTAAGCGGAATCCGCTCTGTACAGGCAGTGTCGACAACTCCATGACCAGTTCCCGCGTGTGGCGCCGCCGTTCGCGACCGGATCGATCTACCGCGTGGTGATCTGAGCGCAGCTAATTACTCCACCGTCACCGATTTCGCCAGGTTCCTCGGCTTGTCCACGTCGGTGCCGCGCGCCAATGCCACGTGGTAGGCGAGCAGTTGCACGGGGATGGTGTGGATCACCGGCGAGAGCACGCCGACGTGGCGGGGGGCGCGGATGACGTGGACACCTTCGGAGGGGCCGAACTGGCTGTCCTCGTCGGTGAACACGAACAGCTCGCCGCCGCGGGCGCGGACTTCCTGCATGTTGGATTTCACCTTCTCCAGCAGGCTGTCGTTGGGGGCGATCACCACCACCGGCATGTCCGCGGTCACCAGTGCCAGGGGGCCGTGCTTGAGCTCGCCGGCGGGGTAGGCCTCGGCGTGGATGTAGGAGATTTCCTTGAGCTTGAGCGCGCCTTCCAGGGCGATCGGGTAGTGCACGCCGCGGCCGAGGAACAGCGCGTGCTCCTTGGGGGCAAAGCGCTCGGACCAGGCGATGATCTGCGGTTCCAGGTTGAGCGCGTGCTGGACACTGCCGGGAAGGTGGCGCAGGGCGTCGAGGTACTCGGCTTCGCGCGCCGCGTCGAGGCGCCCGTGCAGCTTGGCCAAGGTTGCGGTGAGCGTGAACAACGCCACCAGCTGAGTGGTGAAGGCCTTGGTCGAGGCGACGCCGATCTCGGCGCCGGCGCGGGTGTAATAGACCAGACGGCTGGCGCGCGGGATGGCGCTCTCGGGGACGTTGCAGATCGACAGGGTCTTGTCGTGGCCAAGCGACTTGGCGTATTTCAGCGCCTCCATCGTGTCCAGCGTCTCACCCGACTGCGACAGGGTGACGACCAGGTGCTTCGGGTTGGCGACCGCGTCGCGGTAGCGGTACTCGCTGGCAATCTCTACCGAGCACGGCAGCCCGGCGATCGCCTCGATCCAGTAACGCGCGGTCAGGCCGGCGTAGTAGCTGGTGCCGCAGGCGAGGATCTGCACGCCTTCGACGCCGGCCAGCACCTGAGCCGCGTCCGCGCCAAACAACTCCGGCGAGAACCCGTCGATATCGATCACGCCTTCGATGGTGTCGGCGATCGCGCGCGGCTGCTCGTGGATCTCCTTCTGCATGAAGTGGCTGTAGGGCCCAAGCTCCAGCGACGCCAGCGACACGTCCGACAGGTGCACCTCACGTTCGACCGGGGCGTGGTCGGGGCCAAATACCTGCACCGCATCGCGGGTGATCTCGGCGGTGTCGCCTTCTTCCAGGAAGATAACCTTGCGGGTCGCCTGCAGGATCGCGGAAACGTCGCTGGCGATGAAGTTCTCGCCCTCGCCCACCCCGATCAGCAGCGGGCAACCCATGCGTGCGGCGATCAGGCGGTGCGGCTCCTTGCGGCTCACCACGGCCAACGCGTACGCACCGCGCAATTCCTGCACCGCGGCCTGCACCGCGTGCAGCAGATCCTTGCCTTGGGTGAGGAAGGAATGGATCAAATGGGCGATGACCTCGGTGTCGGTCTGGGACTCGAACTCGTAGCCCATCGCGATGAGTTTTTCGCGCTGCTGGTCGTGGTTCTCGATGATGCCGTTGTGCACCAGCGCGACGCCGTGACTGACGTGTGGGTGTGCGTTGGCTTCGGTCACTCCGCCGTGGGTGGCCCATCGGGTGTGGCCGATGCCGAGCTGGGCGTGGAAGCCCTCGGCCAGCGCGGCACCTTCCATCTGTGCGACCCGGCCGGTACGGCGCACCCGGCGCACGTCCTGACCGTCGATCACGGCAATGCCGGCCGAGTCGTAGCCGCGGTACTCCAACCGCTTCAGGCCTTCGATCAGGACCGGAACCACATCACGATCCGCGATCGCACCGACAATTCCACACATGACTAGAACTCCTGCAGGTAGCAGCACAGTTTAGCCGGGATCGAGGGGGAATATTTGTCGGGATTTTTTCCCGGAGTGGCCGTCCGGCCGGACGCGGAAGACCGTCCGCCGGACGCCACACGACGATGCATTTCATTTGATATCAATTGGTTACGCGTTGGCATGGAACCTGCTTGACTGTTGGTAACCACCCAAGGGGAACCCATGAGCATTCGCGACACCTCCGCACAGGACCAACCCGTTTCCAGCGCCTCCGGACAGGCGCGCAGGCGTCGCAACCGGCTACTGGCCGTCGCCTCCGCAATTGCCCTCGTGTTGCTGGCCGTCTGGCTGGTACTGAGCTGGAGTGCGGGCAGCCGGTCGTACGACGCCGGCCGCGTGCGTATCGCCGAGGTCACCCGCGGCGACCTGGTGCGCGACATCTCCGCCGATGGCCGGGTGATCGCCGCCAACAGCCCAACCCTGTACGCGATTGCCGGCGGCACCGTCACCCTGGACGTGGTCGCCGGCGATGTGGTGAAGAAGGGTGCCGTGCTGGCGGTGATCGACAGCCCCGAACTGCTCAGCAAGCTGGCCCAGGAGGAGGCGACACTGGCGAGCCTTGAGGCAGAAGCCAGCCGCGCCACGCTGGATACTCAGATCGCACGCTCCGCCGCGCGCCAAAGTCTTGACCAGGCCGGTATTGATCGTCAGGCCGCCGAGCGCGATCTGCAGCGCAACCAGCACGGTTACGAGGGCGGTGCGGTCGCGCAGATCGATGTCGCACGGGCGCAGGACGACCTCAAGAAGGCCGAGATCGGCCTGGCCCATGCGCGTCGCGAGTTCACGCTGCAAGGCAAGGGCGCCGGCCTGGACAGTCGCAACAAGCAACTGCTTGCCGACCGCCAGCGCGCGGTCGTATCCGAGTTGCAGCGCCAAGTGGATCTGCTGACCTTGCGGGCGCCGTTCGATGGCCAGGTCGGGCAGGTGCTGGTGGACCAGCGCGCCAACGTCGCCGCGAATGCACCGGTGCTGGGCGTGGTCGACCTGACCCGGTTCGAAGTGGAGATCAAGGTGCCGGAAAGCTTCGCCCGCGATCTGGCCATCGGCATGCCGGCACAACTGTCCGGCGGTCGCGGCGAGTACCCGGCCAAGGTGTCGTCGGTGTCGCCTGAAGTGGTCAACGGCGAGGTTACCGGTCGCCTGCGCTTCACCGACCAGCAGCCACCGGGCCTGCGCCAGAACCAGCGCATGCGCGCACGGATCCTGCTCGACACCCGCGACAACGTGTTGCAGGTCGAGCGCGGACCGTTCCTTGAGCAGGGCGGCGGCACCCGCGCCTACGTGATGGACGGCGACATCGCGGTGCTGACCCAGATCCGCACCGGCGTCAGCAGCCTCGGTGCGGTCGAGATACTCGAAGGCGCGCAGGCAGGTGACCGCGTGGTCGTCTCCGGCAGCGACCAGTTTGGCGATGCCCCCCAAGTCCGGATCACTGGAGAGTAAGCATGAACACCCACTCGCATTTTCCCGACCAACGCAACTGGATCTCGCAGGATCTGGCTGACGCCATCCCGCCGCGCCTGTTCGAACAGTTCGCAGTTGACGCCAGCTTGATGGGTGTCGCGTTCGGCGATTGCCACAACCAGCCGCCACGCCGTGCCTGGCCCCACAGCTATCTGCCCACGGACCGGCCGCCGCTGTTCCACGTGCACTCCTGATCCCACCAACATCCCGCCCGCCGGAGCCCACCATGCTGTCCATGCAAGCCGTCACCAAGGTCTACCGCACCGAAGTCGTCGAAACCCACGCGTTGCGCTCACTTGACCTGCACGTCAGCGAAGGCGAGTTCGTGGCCGTCACCGGCCCATCGGGCTCCGGCAAGACCACTTTCCTCAACATCGCCGGACTGCTGGAAACCTACACCGGCGGCGTCTACAAGCTGGATGGCGAGGATGTGTCCGGCCTGTCCGATGACGCCCGCAGCAAGCTGCGCAACCAGAAGATCGGTTTCATCTTTCAGAGCTTCAACCTGATTCCGGACCTCAACCTTTTCGACAACGTCGACGTGCCGCTGCGTTATCGCCGGATGTCGGCGTCCGAACGCAAGCAACGGATCGAGGACGCGCTGGAGAAAGTTGGCCTCGCATCGCGCATGAAGCACTTCCCCGCAGAGCTGTCCGGCGGCCAACAGCAGCGCGCCGCGATTGCGCGGGCGCTGGCCGGCAGCCCGCGCCTGCTGCTGGCCGATGAACCCACCGGCAACCTCGACTCGCAGATGGCGCGCAGCGTGCTTGAGCTGATCGAGGAGATCAACGCCAAGGGCACCACCATCGTGATGGTCACCCACGACCCGGAACTGGCCGCACGCGCGCACCGCAACGTCCACATCGTCGACGGCATGGCGACCGACCTGGCAGCCGAGCCAAGCCTGCGGCGCCACGCCCCCACAAACGCGACCGCCTGACCCCTGTAGGAGCGACGTAAGTCGCGACCAAACCTTACCCACCAGGGTGATCGCGACTTACGTCGCTCCTACAAAAACTGTTTCGAAGGATCGCCACATGTTCACCTACTACGTCGACCTCGCATTACGCAGCTTCAGGCGCAACAAGGTATTGACCGCCTTGATGGTGCTCGCGATCGCGCTCGGCATCGGCGCCAGCATGACCACCCTGACGGTGTTTCACGTGCTGTCGGGCGACCCGATACCCGACAAAAGCGCGACCCTGTTCCATGCCCAGCTGGATGCCGAAGTCATGGATGGCTACGCACCGGACCAGGAACCGAATGGCCAGCTGACCCGCTTCGATGCGCAGGCGCTGCTGCGCGAGAAGCGCGGGACTCGCCAGGCGATGATGACCGGCGGCAGCGTGTCGATCGAGCCAACCCAAAGCCAGCTGCCTCCGTTCCGGGTTGACGTCCGCTACTCGAGTGCGGACATTTTCCCGATGTTCGCAATGCCGTTTCTGTACGGCAGCGGTTGGAGCGCCGCGGAGGATGAGGGCAATGCGCGGGTCGTGGTGATCACCAAGGCGCTCAATGAGAGGTTGTTCGGTGGCAGCAACAGCACCGGAAAAACAATCCTTGTCGACAAGACCACCTTCCAGATCCTCGGCGTGTTGGACGAGTGGCGGCCCACGCCCAAGTTCTACGACATGAATGGCAACAGCGGCTATGGCGAGACCGACCAGGTGTTCCTGCCGTTCTCCACTTCCCGCGACCTGGAAATGGCCCGCAGCGGCAACATGAACTGCTGGGGTGACAGTCGCGAAGGCGAAACCGACGTGAATGCCCCCTGTGCCTGGATCCAGTACTGGGTGGAGCTGGACTCTCCCGAGCAAGCGGACGCCTATCGCCAGTACCTGACCAACTATTCCGATCAGCAACGGGCGGCCGGACGGTTCGAACGACCTACCAACGTCCGGCTTCGCAACGTGATGGAGTGGCTCGAGTTCAACCGGGTGGTGCCCCGCGACGTGGTCATGCAGGTCTGGCTGGCGTTCGGCTTCCTGCTGGTCTGTCTGGTCAACACCGTTGGCCTGCTGCTGGCCAAGTTCATGCGCCGCAGTGGCGAGGTCGGCGTGCGGCGCGCGCTGGGTGCATCGCGCCGGGAAATCTTCCTGCAGTGCCTGACCGAAGCCGGTGCGGTCGGTCTGGCCGGCGGCATCCTCGGCCTCGTCCTGGCATGGATTGGTTTGTGGGCTGTGCGGCAGCAGCCCACCGACTACGCGGACCTTGCCCACCTGGATCCGGCCATGCTGGTGACCACGTTCGTGATCGCGATCGTCGCAAGCCTGCTGGCAGGCCTGTTGCCGGCGTGGAGCGCGATGCAGGTATCCCCCGCCATGCAACTCAAGTCGCAATGAGCCGACGGAGAAACCGATGAACATCCGCCCCATCCTGTCCACCCTGCTGCGCCACAAGACCGCAGCCGGCCTGATCGTGCTGGAGATCGCGCTGAGCTGCGCGATCATCTGCAACGCGTTGTTCCTGATTGGTACGCGCGTCACCCAGATCAACGAAGTCAGCGGGGTGGCCGAGAACGAGCTGGTCCGGGTCCAGCTCGCCGGGATTGGCGAGGACCAGAACGCCGATGCACAGACCGCATCCGACCTGGCCGTGTTGCGCGGTTTGCCCGGGGTCAGGAACGCGACCGTGGTCAACCAGGTTCCGTTCGTCAACTCCTCCTGGAACAGCAGCGTCACGATGCACGCCGACCAGAGCCAACCGACGCTCAATGCAACCGTGTACATGGCTGAAAGCGCGTTCCTGGAAACCTTCGGCCTGAAGCTGGTGGCGGGACGCGATTTCACCGCCGATGAATACGCGGACTACTCGGTTGTCAGACAACCCGACTCGGCAGGAAAGATTCCCTCGACCATCATCACCCGCAGCATGGCCGACAGACTGTTCCCCGATGGCGATGCGATCGGCAAGTCCTTCTACAGCTGGGGCGACGATCCAATCCGGATAGTGGGCGTGGTTGAGCACCTGGTCCGCCCGGGCCAACAGGGAGGACCCGAAGCACACGAGTATTCGATGATCTTCCCGCTCAGGCCGGCATACAGCCTTGGCGGCAACTACGTGCTGCGCACCGACCCGGCCCGGCGCGACGAAGTCCTGGCGTCCGCGGTGGCCGCGCTGCGCGGCAACGGACCGGAACGGATCATGCTCGAAGAGGGGTCCAAGTCCTTTCAGGCCTTGCGCGGCAAGTACTACCAGCGCGAGCGCTCAATGGCCTGGTTGCTCGTGGCCGTCATTGCCGGCCTGCTGGTGGTGACCGCGCTGGGCATCGTCGGACTGGCCAGCTTCTGGGTTCAGCAGCGCACCAAGCAGATCGGCATGCGCCGTGCACTGGGCGCAACCCGCGGCCAGATCCTGCGCTACTTCCAGACCGAGAACTTCCTGCTGGCCACGGTCGGCATCGCGCTCGGGATGGCGATGGCCTACGGTATCAACCTGATGCTGATGGAGCGTTACGAGCTGGCCCGCCTGCCGGCAATGTACCTGCCGGTCGGCGCGATTACCTTGTGGGTGCTGGGCCAGATCGCCGTGTTCGGCCCCGCACGACGCGCCGCCGCGGTGCCGCCGGCGGTAGCTACACGCAGCGTGTAGAGCAGGCAGCGTTTAGAGTGAACGCTTGGTTCCCTCTCCCGCGGGTAGAGGGAACAACACCATCCAACTTCGAGCCTTCATGCCCACCATCCTCGTCATCGACGACAACCCGGCGGTCGCCACCGCGCTGGACGTGCTGTTCTCGCTGCACGACATCGACACCCGCGCGGTGACCAGCCCGGAGGACGGACTGGCGGCGCTGTCGGGCGGCGATATCGACCTGGTCGTGCAGGACATGAACTTCCGCGCCGACACCACCTCCGGCGAGGAGGGCATGGCCCTGTTCGGCGAGATCCGCGCGCGCCACCCCGACCTGCCGGTGATCCTGCTGACCGCGTGGACGCATCTGGAATCGGCGGTCGACCTGGTCAAGGCCGGCGCCGCGGATTACCTCGCCAAACCCTGGGACGACCGCAAGCTGCTGGCCACGGTCAACAACCTGCTGGAGCTGTCGGAAGCGCGACGCGAGCTGCAACGCCACCGCCAGGGCGAGCGCCGCCGCCGGGATGCGCTGGCACGCGACTACGACCTGTGCGGGTTGGTCTACGCCGACCCCGCCAGCGAGAGCGTGCTGTCGCTGGCCTGCCAGGTCGCACGCTCCGACCTGCCGGTATTGATCACCGGTCCCAATGGCACCGGCAAGGAGAAGTTCGCCGAGATCGTGCACGCCAATTCGTCGGTGCGCGATGGGCCGTTCGTCGCGCTCAACTGCGGCGCGTTGCCAGGCGAACTGATCGAGGCGGAGCTGTTCGGTGCCGAAGCCGGCGCGTACACCGGCGCGACCCGCTCACGCGAGGGCAAGTTCGAGGCCGCCGACCGCGGCACGTTGTTTCTCGACGAGATCGGAACGCTGTCCCCGGCTGGCCAGGTCAAGTTGCTGCGGGTGCTGGAAACCGGCCGTTTCGAGCGCTTGGGTGGCAACCGCGAGCGCAGCGTCAAGGTGCGCATCATCAGTGCGACCAACGCCGACCTGCCGGCACTGATCGCCGACGGCCGCTTCCGTGAGGACCTGTACTACCGACTTAACGCCATCGAGCTGAAACTGCCGGCGCTGGCGGACCGGCCTGACGACATCCTGCCGCTGGCGCGCCATTTTTTGCCGCCAGGCAAGCAACTAGATACCGGCGCGGAACATGCCCTGTTGGCCCACGCCTGGCCCGGCAACGTGCGCGAACTGCGCAACACCCTGCAACGTGCCGCGCTGCTGGGTCGCGGTCAGCGCATTGTCGCCAACGACCTCGGCCTGCCACCCCCTGCGGCCGGCAGCACCGCGCGCGGCACTGCAGCCATCGTGAACGATGAACCCGACCGCAGCCAGATCGAAGCCGCGCTGGAGCGCAATGGCGGTGTACTGGCGCAGGCGGCGAGCGAGCTGGGACTGTCGCGGCAGGCGCTGTATCGCCGCCTCGACCGGCTCGGCATCAAGCGCGACTGAACCGCCATGAGCTGGCTACGTCGACTACCGATCAGCCTTGTCTTCACCTTGTTGGCGCTATTGCATGCCGCCGGCGTCGCCGCGCTTGCGCTGTGGTTCACGCCCTGGCTGTCGCAACCCTGGATGGCCTGGGCGCTGTCGCTGGCCATTGACCTGCCGTTGCTGGCTTACCACGTGCGGCGTGTCTTCGCGCCAATGAACTCGCTGTTCCGGGCCCTGGCCGGCACCGTCGCCAGCTACCGCGACGGCGACTACAACTTCAGCCTGGTATCGAACGTGCATGGCGAACTGGGCGAACTGGTGCAGGCCCACAACCACCTCGGCGACACCCTGCGTGACCAGCGGCTGGCGCTGGTGGAGCGCGAGCTGTTGCTGGACACGATGGTGCAGAACACGCCGGTGGCGATGCTGCTGGTCGACCCGTCGCGCCGGATCGTCCACGCCAACCTCGCCGCGCGCACGCTGCTCGGCGAAGGTCACAAGCTGGAAGGCCAGTCGTTCGACGCGTTGGTGTCGCGAATGCCCGACGCACTACGCGACGCCCTGGAGCGCGGCGGCGACGGGATATTCACCGTCAGCGATGACCCGGACGACATCAACCAGGGCAGCGACAACGGCAACGAGGAGATCTATCACCTGAGCCGGCGTGAGTTCCGCCTCAACGGCCGCCGCCACGAGCTGGTGCTGTTGCGCGCGCTGACCGCCGAGCTGCGCCGTCAGGAAGTGCAGACCTGGAAGAAGGTGATCCGGGTCATCAGCCACGAGCTCAACAACTCGTTGGCACCCATCGCTTCGCTCGCCCACTCGGGCGCCGAGCTGCTGCGGCGTGGCCAGTACGAACGGCTGCCGACCGCCTTCGCCACGATCGAGGAGCGGGCCCGCCACCTGGAAGGGTTCATCCGCGATTACGCCCACTTCGCCAAGCTGCCCGCGCCCCGACGCGAGCCGGTGGCGTGGTCGCGCTTCATCGAGCAGTTGCGCAGCCAGGTGGATTTCGCAACCGATGAAGGCGGCATCGACGGCATCGCCCGCTTGGACGCGGCGCAGTTGGAACAGTGCCTGCTGAACTTGCTGAAGAACGCCCACGAGTCCGGCTCGGCACCGGAAGATGTCCGCCTGTCGCTACGCCGCATGCCCCAGGCGTGGCGCATCGACGTGCTCGACCGCGGCAGTGGCATGAACGAGGCGGTGCTGGCCAACGCGCTGCTGCCGTTCTATTCGACCAAACGCCACGGCACCGGGCTGGGCCTGGCATTGGCACGCGAAATCGCCGAAGCCCATGGTGGCCGCGTCGCGCTGCTGAACCGCGAAGGTGGCGGCCTGTGCGTGACGTTGCTGATCCCGGACGCAAGGAGTCCGTAACGGCCCATGGCCCATCTGCACCTAGGCCGTGGGTCGCGACTTCAGTCAAGTCGCTACTTTTTCTTCGGCCGCTGCCAGCCCTCGACCACCGACTGCCGCGAACGCGCGACGCTGAGCTTGTCCGCGGGAGCGGTGCGCGTGATCACCGAACCGGCGGCAATCGTCGCCTGCTTGCCGACCGTCACCGGCGCGACCAGCGAGGTGTTGGAGCCGATGAAGGCGCCGTCCTCGATCACCGTGCGCGACTTGTTCACCCCGTCGTAGTTGCAGGTGATGGTGCCCGCACCGATGTTGACGCCACTGCCGATGACCGCGTCACCGAGGTAACTCAGGTGGTTGGCTTTGCTGGACACCCCCATGGAGGTGTTCTTGATCTCCACGAAATTGCCGACGTGGGCGCCGTCAGCCAGTACCGTGCCGGGACGCAGTCGCGCGAACGGACCAATCGTCGCGGCCCCTTCGACCACCACGCCGTCAAGGTCGCAATGCGCACGCACCTCGGTACCCGGCCCGAGCTTGACGTTGCTCAGGCGACAAAATGGCCCAATGCGCACGTCATCGGCCAGTTCGACCGTCCCCTCGAACACCACGTCGACGTCGATCTCGACGTCACGGCCCACGCTGACCTCCCCGCGCACGTCGACCCGCGCCGGGTCGGCCAGTCGCGCGCCAGCCACGCACAGCGAGCGGGCGGCGCGTAATTGGTAAGCGCGTTCCAGTTGCGCCAGCTGCCACGGATCGTTGGCACCTTCGACTTCGATCGGATCGTGGACGTGGACCATCTCGGCGGCGCTGAACTCCTCGGCCGCCGCGGCAAACACGTCGGTCAGGTAGTACTCGCCCTGTGCATTATCGTTGTCCAGGTGCTCCAGCCAGCGACGCAGCGGCTCGCCATCGGCCACCAGGATGCCGCTGTTCACGGTGTGGATATCGCGTTGCTCCTGGTCGGCATCTTTCTGCTCCACGACCCGCGCCACGTTGCCCTCGGCATCGCGGATGATCCGCCCGTATCCGTTCGGGTCCTCCAGGTCGGCCACCAGGACCGCCACCCGGCCAGACACCGCAAGCAGTCGACGCAGGGTCGTCACGGTGATCAACGGCGCGTCGCCGTACAGGACCAGCACCCGCGCATCCATCGGCACCGCCGGCATCGCCTGTTGCAATGCATGCCCGGTACCCAGGCGCAGGGATTGCTCTGACCAGGTCAGGTCCGACTGCAGGGCGAAAGCATCGCGCAGTTGCTGCCCGCCGTGGCCAAACACCACATGGATGCCTTCCGCGTTCAACGCCCGGGCGGTATCGATGACATGACCCAGCATCGGTTTGCCGGCGACCTGCTGCAACACCTTGGGCCGTGCCGACTTCATGCGTTTGCCCTCGCCGGCAGCGAGGATGACGACGTGCAATGGGGGGGACATGCGGACTCCAAAGTGCGAGGTGATTTGCAACCGGGATTCTAGCCGGGATGAGTCGGGTCGGGATGCCTGGGGGCGGGATGATCCTGCCCGCGTAGTGCCTGCTAGGATGCCGCGGTGCCCGATCCTTCATTGCTCCCTGTCAGTTCTACCCCGCGTGCAGGCTGCCGGAGCGGCGCCGTCGTAACGTCGAGCGCGGTCGCTGGCCGATGAGCCTGTCGCGCGAAGGCAAGCATTACCTGATGATCGGCATCGTCCAATGGCTGCTCGATTGGGCGGTAATGGTGGCGCTGAGCCATTTCGGGATGCCGGTGGAACCGGCGAACGTCGCCGGCCGGATCAGCGGCGCGCTGCTGGGGTTCTGGCTCAACGGCCGGATCACCTTTGCCGGCGACCACACCACCGTCGGCAAGCGCCAGTTCTTCCGATTCCTGCTGATGTGGTTGTTGACCACCGCGATCAGCACCTGGTCGATCGGCGCGATCAACCAACTGGCCGGACTGAAATGGGCGTGGTTGGCGAAGCCGGGGGTGGAAGTCGTGCTTGGCGGCGTCGGCTTTTTGCTTTCGCGGCATTGGGTGTACCGGCGCTGACGCGGCTGTCTGGCGCATCGTTGATGCGCCCTACCGCCCCGGACACGACGACGCCGGCACGGGGCCGGCGTCGGGCGTTGCTGTCGCGGGAATCGCTGCCTAGTGCTGCATGTTCTTGCGCAGCCGCTCCAGCGCCTGCAACTGGACGGTGACCTCGGCCAGCCGTGCCTGTGCCTCGGCAATCTCCATCGGCTCGCCGCGGCCGGAAAGAATCCGCTCGGCCTCTTCCTTGGCGGCGCGCACGGCAGCTTCGTCGATGTCCTGGGCGCGCACGGCGGTGTCGGCCAGCACGGTAACCACTTGCGGCTGGACTTCCAGGATCCCACCGGTGACGGCGAAGTCCAGTTGCTCACCGCCCGGCAGGGTCACCACGACCTTGCCCGGTTTCAACCGGGTGATCAGCGGGGCGTGCCTGGGCGCGATGCCGAGCTCGCCTAGCTCGCCGGTCGCCACCAGCATGGTGGCTTCGCCGCGGAAGATCTCTTCCTCAGCACTGACGATGTCACAACGGAACGTGCTGCTCATGGACATTCTCTTTGCTCAATGAATCAGGCTGCTTCGCCGATGATCTTCTTGCCCTTCTCGACCGCGTCCTCGATGCTGCCGACCATGTAGAACGCCTGCTCCGGCAGGTGGTCGTACTCGCCATCGACGATCCCCTTGAAGCCACGGATGGTGTCCTTCAGCGGCACGTACTTGCCCGGCGAGCCGGTGAACACTTCGGCGACGTGGAACGGCTGGCTGAAGAAGCGCTCGATCTTGCGAGCGCGCGATACCGCCTGCTTGTCTTCTTCGGACAGCTCGTCCATGCCCAGGATCGCGATGATGTCCTTCAGTTCCTTGTACTTCTGCAAGGTCTGCTGGACGCGCTGGGCGGTGTCGTAATGCTCGTTGCCAATCACGTTCGGATCCATCATGCGCGAGGTGGAATCGAGCGGGTCGACCGCCGGGTAGATACCCAGCGAGGCGATGCTGCGCGACAGCGCGACGGTGGAGTCCAGGTGGGCGAAGGTGGTCGCCGGCGACGGATCGGTGTAGTCATCGGCAGGCACGTAGACGGCCTGGATCGAGGTGATCGAGCCGGTCTTGGTCGAGGTAATGCGCTCTTGCAGCACGCCCATTTCTTCGGCCAGGGTCGGCTGGTAGCCCACCGCCGACGGCATGCGGCCCAGCAGCGCGGACACTTCGGTACCGGCCAGGGTGTAGCGGTAGATGTTGTCGACGAAGAACAGCACGTCGCGGCCCTTGCCGTTCTCGTCCTTCTCGTCGCGGAAGTACTCGGCCATGGTCAGCCCGGTCAGCGCGACACGCAGGCGGTTGCCCGGCGGCTCGTTCATCTGGCCGTAGACCATCGCGACCTTGTCCAGGACGTTGGAGTCCTTCATCTCGTGGTAGAAGTCGTTGCCCTCACGGGTACGCTCGCCCACGCCGGCAAACACCGACAGGCCCTCGTGCGCCTTGGCGATGTTGTTGATCAGCTCCATCATGTTGACGGTCTTGCCGACACCGGCGCCGCCGAACAGGCCGACCTTGCCGCCCTTGGCAAACGGGCACATCAGGTCGATGACCTTGATGCCGGTTTCCAGCAGGTCGTTCGCCGCAGCCTGCTCTTCATACGAAGGCGCCTCGCGGTGGATTTCCCACTGGTCGTTGGCTTCGACCGGACCGGCTTCGTCGATCGGGCGACCCAGCACGTCCATGATCCGGCCCAACGTGCCCAGACCGACCGGCACCGTGATGCCCTTGCCGGTATTGGTCGCCATCAGGTTGCGCTTCAAGCCGTCGGTGGAGCCCAGCGCGATCGCACGCACCACGCCATCACCCAGTTGCTGCTGCACTTCCAGCGTGATCTCGGTGTTGTCTACCTTCAACGCGTCGTAGACGCGCGGAACGGATTCGCGTGGGAACTCGACGTCGACGACGGCACCGATGATCTGAACGATCTTGCCCTGGCTCATGATGTTTCCTCGTATCTCTAAATGCTGCTTGCGGATCGCAGGTCGCGGCCGCGGGATGTTGGATTGGAACCGTTGTGATGCCGGTCAGACCGCTGCCGCACCACTGACGATTTCGGAAATTTCCTGGGTGATCGCCGCCTGCCGCGCCTTGTTGTAGACCAGCTGCAACTCGTCGATCAGCTTGTTGGCGTTGTCGGACGCCGACTTCATCGCGACCATGCGAGCAGCGTGCTCGGAGGCCACGTTTTCCAGCACCGCCTGGTACACCAGCGACTCGATGTAGCGGGTCAGCACGTGATCCAGCACGGTCTGCGCATCGGGCTCGTAGAGGTAGTCCCAATCGTGCCGGGACACCGGCGCGTCCGATGGCGGCAGCGGCAACAACTGCTCGAACGTCGCCTGCTGGGTCATGGTGTTGACGAAGTCGTTGTAGCAGACGAACACACGGTCGATGTTGCCGCCGCTGTACCCGTCCAGCACCACCTTGACCACGCCGATCAGCTGCTCCAGCTTGGGTTGGTCGCCCAGGTGGGTGACCGTGGCCAGCATGTTGACCTTGACCCGGCGGAAAAACACCGAAGCCTTCTGGCCGATGGTGACCACGTCGACCTCGACGCCCTGCTGCTGCCAGTTGCGGATCTCGCCCAGCAGCTTGCGGAACAGGTTGTTGTTGAGCCCACCGGCCAGTCCGCGGTCGGACGACACGATGATGTAACCGACGCGCTTGGGATCCGCGCGCTCGGTCATGTACGGATGCTGGTAATCGGAGTTGGCCTGGGCCAGGTGCCCGATCACCTGCTTCATCACCCGCGCATACGGCCGCGATACCTTCATCCGCTCCTGCGCCTTGCGGATCTTGGAAGCCGAGACCATCTCGAGCGCGCGCGTCACCTTGCGGGTGTTCTGCACGCTCTTGATCTTGGTTTTGATTTCACGTCCGCCTGCCATCGTCTTGTCCGCCTTACCAGGTGCCGGTTTTCTTGAACTCTTCGATGCCCTTCTTGAAGGCCGCCTCGATCTCGTCGTTCCACGCGCCGCTGGCGTTGATCTTGCCGATCAGCTCGCCCTGGGTATTGGCAAAGTGCGCGTGCAGGCCTTCCTCGAACGCCAACAGCTTGTTCACCGCGACGTCGTCCAGGTAACCCTCGTTGACCGAGTAGATCGACAATGCCTGGTTGGCGATCGACATCGGCAGGTACTGCTTCTGCTTCATCAGCTCGGTCACGCGCTGGCCGCGCTCAAGCTGCTTGCGGGTCGCCTCGTCCAGATCGGAAGCGAACTGCGCAAACGCCGCCAGCTCGCGGTACTGGGCAAGCGCGATGCGGATGCCGCCCGAGAGCTTCTTGATGATCTTGGTCTGCGCCGAGCCACCCACGCGCGACACCGAGATGCCGGCGTTCACGGCTGGACGGATACCGGCGTTGAACAGGTCGGTTTCCAGGAAGATCTGGCCATCTGTAATTGAGATGACGTTCGTCGGCACGAACGCGGACACGTCACCGGCCTGGGTCTCGATGATCGGCAGCGCGGTCAGCGACCCGGTCTTGCCCTTCACTTCGCCGTTGGTGAACTTCTCCACGTACTCCTCGGACACGCGCGCGGCGCGCTCCAGCAGGCGGGAGTGCAGGTAGAACACGTCACCCGGATACGCTTCGCGGCCCGGCGGGCGCTTCAGCAGCAGCGAGATCTGGCGGTACGCCACGGCCTGCTTGGACAGGTCGTCGTACACGATCAGCGCGTCTTCGCCGCGGTCCATGAAGTACTCACCCATGGTGCAGCCCGAGTAGGCGCTGATGTACTGCATCGCCGCCGACTCGGACGCGGTCGCGGCGACCACGATGGTGTGGTCCATCGCGCCCTGCTCTTCCAGCTTGCGCACGACGTTGGCGACCGAGCTGGCCTTCTGGCCGATCGCGACGTACACGCATTTGATGCCGGTGCCCTTCTGGTTGATGATCGCGTCGATCGCCATCGCGGTCTTGCCGGTCTGGCGGTCGCCGATGACCAGCTCGCGTTGGCCGCGGCCGATCGGGATCATCGAGTCGACCGACTTGTAGCCGGTCTGCACCGGCTGGTCGACCGACTTGCGCCAGATCACGCCTGGGGCGACGCGCTCCACCGGCGCGGTCAGCTTGGCGTCGACCGGACCCTTGCCGTCGATCGGATCGCCCAGCGCATTGACCACCCGGCCCAGCAGCTCGGTGCCGATTGGCACTTCAAGGATGCGGCCGGTGGTCTTGGCCACGTCGCCTTCGCGCAGGTTCTCGTAGCCGCCCAGCACCACGGCGCCGACCGAGTCGCGCTCCAGGTTCAGGGCCAGCGCGAAGATGTTGTTCGGCAACTCGATCATTTCGCCCTGCATCACGTCGGCCAGGCCGTGGATGCGCACGATGCCGTCGGCCACCGAGGTGACCGAGCCTTCGTTGCGCGACTCCGCGGACAGCTTGACCTTCTCGATGCGGGTCTTGATCAGTTCACTGATTTCGGACGGGTTGAGCGTGGTTTGCATGGGTGTTTCCCTTGTGCCCGGCGCGAGCGCCGGAAGTAAACGATGATTCGTGGATGCGACTGGGGTCGGTCAGTGGGCCAGGGCCGATTGCAGCCGCGACAGCTTGCCTTTCAGCGATCCGTCGATGACCACGTCGCCGGCGTCGATCACCGCGCCGCCAATCAGCGACTCGTCGATCGCGGTTTCCAGCTCGACCTCGCAGTCGAAACGTTTCTTGAGCGCGACCCGGATCGACTCCAGCTCGCCAGCCGGCATTTCGCTGGCCGAGGTGATCCGCGCCTTGACGAGGTTCTCCGACTGCGCGCGCAACTGCTCGAACAACCCGGAGATCTCGGCCAGCAGTGGCAAGCGGTCGTTGTCGGCAAGCAGCCCGATGAACTGCCGGAACTCCTCGTTCGCGCCGTCATCGGCCAGCAACGCGATCGCGTCGCCGGTCGACAAGCGTGGGTGCTTCAACAGTGCCTCTACCGTCGGGTCGGCGGCGACACGGGCGGCGAGCCCGAGCGCCTGCGACCAATCGGCGGCGTGGCCGTCATTGCTCGCCGCCGCGAAGGCGGCACGCGCATAAGGGCGGGCGAGGGTCATGTTCTGGCTCATCGCTTGTGGCCTCTGGTCAGTGGCTGGCTCAAAGCTGGCTGGCTCAAAGCTGCGCTGCGAGTTCGTCGAGCAACGCCTTGTGGGCATTGGCGTCGATTTCACGATGCAACAGCTTCTCGGCACCGCTGATCGCCAGCGACGAGACCTGTTTGCGCAAGTCTTCGCGGGCACGGTTCTGCGCCGCAAGGATCTCCGCGTCCGCCAGCGCTTTCTGGCGCGTGGCCTCGACCATCGCATCGGTCTTGGCCTGCTCGATGATCTGGTTGGCGCGATGGTGCGCCTGCTCGATCACCTCGTTGGCCTTGGTCCGGGCTTCGCGCATGGCAGCGTCGACGCTGTGCTGCGCTTCGGCCAGGTCGTGCTGGCTGCGCTCGGCAGCCGCAAGGCCTTCGGCGATTTTTTTCTGGCGTTCTTCGATCGCCCGGTTCAGGGGCGGCCAGATGAACTTCATGGTGAACCAGATGAGCAACGCGAACGAGAGCATCTGGCCCAGGAAGGTCATGTTGATATTCATGACAGCTCCGTAGGGACGCTGCGGGCATGAATGCCCGGGAGAACCGCCCGGAAACCCGGACGGCTCAATGAGTCAAAACCGTGGATCAGGCAGCACCAACCGCGCTCAGCAGCGGGTTGCCGAAGGCAAACAGCAAGCCAACCGCCAACGCGATGATGAACGGGGCGTCGATCAGGCCGGCCAACAGGATCATGCGGCCCTGCAGCATCGGTACCAGCTCGGGCTGGCGCGCGGCCGACTCGAGGAACTTGCCACCCATGAGCGCGATGCCGAGGCATGCGCCGATGGAGCCCAGGCCGACCATCATGCCGATCGCGATCGCGGTCATGCCCTGCAAATTGGCGATAAATTCCATGGTTTTCTCCTACTTGAATGTGTGATTTGAACTGGCGGAAGGATGAAGCAATGAGGAACTCGGGAAATCGGGAACTGAAAAACGGGGTTTACCGGATCAATGACTCTCGTAGGCGCTGGCGATATAGACGACCGAGAGAATCATGAAGATGAAGGCCTGCAGCAGCACGATCAGGACGTGGAACACCGCCCAGGCGAAGTTGAACAGTACGCCGGGCACGAACATCAGCAAGCTGCCGCCGAGCATGCCGGCGATCAGCATGAACACCAGTTCGCCACCGTACATGTTGCCGAACAGTCGCATGGCCAGTGATACCGGCTTGACCGCGTACTCGATGACGTTCATGCCCAGATTGACCGGCACCAGGATCGCCCGGGTGACCTTGCCCTCGGCGTGGAACGGCGAGGTCAGCAGTTCCTTGCCGAAACCGAAGCCGCCCTTGGCCTTGATCGAGTGGTAGAAAATCAGGAAGAACACGACCAGCGAAATACCCACGGTGGTGTTCAGGTCGGCGGTCGGCACCCAGCGGAAGAAGGTGTGGCTGGCCACTTCGGCACCGGCAACCACCTGGATGGCCATGCCGGGGGTATCCAGCGGCAGCAGATCCATCGCGTTCATCAACACGACCCACATGAAGATGGTCAGCGCCAATGGCGTCAGCGAGCTGCGATCACCGTGGAAGTTGTCTTTGACCTGGTTGTCGACGAACTCCAGGATCAGTTCGACGAAAGCTTGCCCCTTGGTGGGCACGCCGGACGTCGCCTTGCGTGCGAAATAGCCGAACCACGCAATGAATATCAGCCCCAGCACCAACGACACGGCCCACGTGTCGATGTTGAAGCTGCCGCCTACCAACTCGATCGTGTTCTGCTCGAGATGGTGCTGGATGTATTCGTTCAGGCCGCCAGAGCCGGTCTGTTCACTCACGAAGGACACCTTTCCGTTTCAGGATTTGGGCCGGCACGAAGGCCAGCGTCGCCGCTACTACGCCGGCCAACATCGGCAGCGGCGGTAACTTCAACCCGGCCAAGCCGAGCGTGAATACTGCAAACACCACCACCCACTTCAACAACACGCCTGCCAGCAAACGGCCCATGACCGCGCCAGCCGGTTGAACCCCGCCGCCCAGCGCAACCAGTGCCGCCACCACGCTGCCAGCGACAACTGCACCACCACCGACAAGGGCGCCGAGCGCCGATGGCGCACCCTGCATCAGGAAAATCAGCGCAACCAACACCGTCACGCCAGCCTGGAAGGCGATGACGCGCGATGCCAGTCGGCGACCTGCGAACATTGGATCGTGCACGCTTGCCTGTCGTCCGGGAGTGGGTAGAAGATCGCCCGATGAAGCCGCCGAATTATAGAGGGCGCGGATGCTTGCGGCAACTGCCGGTAGCCACCGTTACGTAAACGTCCCTGAACGGGGCTTGCCGAGAGCAATTGAACGCCGGTTCAAATACGAGCAACACCGTCGCCTGCCACTTCCACGAGAAGGCCTGGACGCCCATCCAGCAACGCAGGCAGGGCGTCATGCCGCGACTGGGCGAAATCAGCTGCCGCTGCCGCGGAACCTTTCCGCAGGACGCCGGTCAATAGTGGGGCACGTCCCCGTCGTCTCTCTCTCCTCGTCAAGGCAAAAAAGTAGCGACGGGCTCGAAGCCCCGGCCTGATCCGCCGGGGCTTCTCTTTTTAACCCGGTTGGGCCGGCAAACGCCGGTCCGCTCAGCCCTTCTTCGGCGCGCCCTTCTTCGGTATGTACAGATCGGTGATGGTGCCGTCGAATACCTCGCTCGCCATTGCGACCGACTCCGACAGGGTCGGATGCGGATGGATGGTGTGGCCGATGTCGCCGACTTCACAGCCCATCTCGATCGCCAGCGCGATCTCGGCGATCAGCTCACCCGCATGCACCCCGACGATGCCGCCGCCGACCACACGCTGGGTTGCCTCATCGAACAGCAACTTGGTGAAGCCCTCGGTACGACCGATCCCGATCGCACGCCCGGATGCCGCCCACGGGAACTTGCCAACGCCGATCTTCAGGTTCTTGGCCTTGGCCTCGGTTTCGGTCAGGCCGACCCAGGCGATCTCCGGGTCGGTATACGCCACCGATGGGATCACCCGCGCCACCCATTCCTTCTTTTCGCCCGCGGCCACTTCCGCGGCCAGCTTGGCCTCGTGGGTGGCCTTGTGGGCGAGCATCGGGTTGCCGATCAGGTCACCGATGGCAAAAATGTGCGACGCGCTGCTGCGCATCTGGCGGTCGACGGGAATGAACCCTCGATCGGTCACCTCGACCCCGGCCTTCTGCGCATCGAGCTTGCCGCCGTTGGGCGCGCGACCGACGGCGACCAGCACCCGGTCGTAGAGACTGGGATCGGGCACGCTGCCACCTTCGGCCGCCGGCTCGAAGCTGACCTTCAGGCCCTTCTTCTGCGCCTCGACCTTGGCCGCCTTGGTCTTCAGATGGATCTGTACGCCCTGCTTCTTCAGCCGGTCGGCCAGTGGCTTGACCAGGTCCTTGTCGGTGCCAGGCATCAACTGGTCCATGAACTCGACCACGGTGACTTCGCTGCCCAGCGCGCGATACACCGTTGCCATTTCCAGGCCGATGATGCCGCCACCCACCACCAGCAGCTGTTTCGGGATATCGGCCAACTCCAGCGCGTCGGTTGAATCCATCACGCGCGGGTCGTCCCACGGGAATCCCGGCAGCTTCACCGCCTGGCTGCCGGCGGCAATGATGCACTGTTTGAAACTCACCAGCTGCAGCTTCCCATCCTCGCCCTGGATCTCCAGCTCGTTGGCGGAAATGAACGTGCCGACGCCCGTGATCACGCGCACCTTTCGCTGCTTGGCCATGCCGGCCAAACCCTTGGTCAGCTGGCCGACGACGTTCTGCTTGTAGTCGCGCAACTTGTCCAGAGCGATCTTCGGCTTGCCAAAGTCAATCCCGAAATCACCCGCATGCGCGGCCTCGTCGACCACTGCAGCGGCGTGGAGCAAGGCCTTGGACGGGATGCAGCCCACGTTGAGGCAGACGCCGCCCAGTTGCGCGTACCGCTCGACCAGCACGGTATCCAGGCCCAGGTCAGCGGCCCGGAACGCGGCTGTGTAGCCGCCCGGCCCGGCACCAAGCACCAGCATTGCGCACTCGACATCGGCTTTACGGCCAGACGCCGGCGCGGCCGTCGGCGCAGTCGGTGACGCCTTTGGAGCGCCCTCACCCGCCACGCTGCGCGCGTCGACCTCTCCCGCAGGCGGGAGAGGTGATTTGTCGGCGGTGTCGGCGGCCACCGCTTTCGCATCCTTCGGTGGTGCGTCTGCCTTGGCATCTTCGCCCTTGCCGTTGCTCGCGGCCTCACTCCCACCTTCGGCTTGGGTTTCAATCACCGCGATCACAGCGCCGTCGGCCACGGTATCGTCGACCTTGACCCGCAGCTCCTTGACCACCCCGGCCACGCTGGATGGCACCTCCATGGTGGCCTTCTCAGACTCCAGCGTGACCAGGCCCTGATCGACGACCACCGTGTCGCCGACAGCGACCAGCACCTCGATTACCGGCACGCCATCGTAATCACCGATGTCGGGAACCTTCACTTCAATCTGTGCCATGGCTGTGTCTCCTTATTGGCCGCGCGATGGGTCGGGCGCAGCGGGATGTTGATGGGATTCGGGGGAGGGTGCGGCATAGTCCCGCGCGTCGTTGTTTCCCAGCGTCTCGCGTTCGGCCGCGCTCAGCTCGCTTGCCGCTGGGGCCTGGGTGTCCGGGCTCGATATCGGCTGCCCCCGCAGCAGCGCAATCGCGTCCTCACCAGTGAGTCCGAACACGCTACGCAGGTTGAGGTCGCGCTGTGGCAACGGGATCTCGATGCCATGTTTCTTGAACGACGTATCCAGCTCCCACAGGTACGCGGCCTTGATCGCGGCGTTGCGCTTGGTCGCCTCCTCGGTCAACCACACTGCCAGCAGGTATTCGACCGCGCCATCGCCAAAATCGGCCAGCCAGACCTGTGGCCGGTGGCGGCCCTCCGTCGCCAGGGTGAACGGCACCTTGGCGGCGGCTTCCAGAGCGGCCTTCTTGACCAGTTCCTTGTCGACCCCGTAGGCGACCTTGAACGGCACGCGCATGCGGCGCAGGGCGTCGCGGTGGGTCCAGTTGACCACCCGCCCGGTCATGAACTCGGCGTTCGGCACCATGATGTCGATGTTGTCGTTGGTGATAATGCGGGTCGCGCGCATGTTGATGTCGCGCACGGTGCCGCGCACGTCGGCATCGAGCTCGATGAAATCGCCGACCTTCAGCGACTGGTCGAACAGCAGCACCAGCCCGCCGATGAAGTTGGCGAAGATCTCGCGCAGCCCGAACCCCAGGCCGATACCGAGCGCGCCGGCAAACACCGCGAACTCGCCGACTGGCACACCGGCTAGTTGCAGCGCCAGCATTACCCCGATCAGCAACAGCAGGTAGTGGGCGACCCGCGCGACCGTGTACAGCGCAGCGTGGTTGACGTTCTGGCGCTGCTTGCCGTAACGAACCAGCGTGCGTCGCAACAGCATCGACACCAGCAGCGCACCCAAGACCGCCAGCACCGCCGCGACCAAGCCGCCAACGGTCAGCTGGAAGCTCGACAGGCTGATCAGCTGATACTCCAAAATGGGTTGCAGGCCCAGCCAGCCCTCCCGCGTGGCCGCATCAACCGAGTCGACCACGCGGCCACCGGCGTGCTCGATCCGCTCCGCGGGCGTGCTGGCTTGCACGGCCTGGCTCAGCCAGCCTCGTGCACGGATCGCCCGGGCCCGGTCACAGCAGCATCCGGCGCATGTCGGCGAGGATCTTCGCCATATAGCTGGTGAAGCGTGCGGCGGCAGCGCCGTCGATCACGCGGTGGTCGTAGCTCAGCGACAGCGGCAGGGTCAGGCGGGGGACGAATTCCTTGCCGTTCCAGACCGGTTTCATGTCCGAGCGCGAGACACCGAGGATCGCCACTTCCGGGGCGTTGACGATCGGGGTGAATGCAGTGCCGCCGATGCCTCCCAACGAGCTGATGGTGAAGCAGCCGCCGCTCATCTGGGCCGGACCGAGCTTGCCATCGCGCGCCTTGGCGGCGAGCTCGCCGGTCTCGGCGGCGATCTGCATCACGCCCTTGGTGTCGCAGTCGCGCACCACCGGTACCACCAGTCCGTTGGGGGTGTCGGCGGCAAAGCCAATGTTGAAGTACTGCTTCAACACCAGGTTCTCGCCGCTGGCGTCAAGCGAGGCGTTGAAGTCCGGGAACTTCTTCAATGCACTGACGCTGGCCTTCATCAGGAACGCGAGCATGGTCAGCTTGGTCGCGTTGCCCTTGGCGATGGCTTTTTCGTTTTCCTTGTTGAGGCTGACGCGCAGCGCTTCCAGCTCGGTGATGTCGGCATCGTCGAACTGGGTGACGTGCGGGATCATCGCCCAGTTGCGCGACAGGTTCGCGCCGGACAGCTTCTGGATGCGGGTCAGCGCACGGGTTTCGGTCGCCCCGAACTTGCTGAAGTCCACCTTCGGCCACGGCAGCAGATCCAGGCCACCACCACCCGCCGCCACACCAGCGGCACGGTCTCCCTGCATCGCGCCCTTGACGAACTGCTGCACGTCCTGCTTGCCGATCCGCCCGCCACGCTGGCTACCGGTCACCTGCATCAGGTCGACGCCCAGCTCGCGCGCAAACAGGCGCACCGCCGGGCTCGCGTACGCGACTTTGTCGGGCAGCAACTCATCAGCATCAAACACCACCGGCGGAGAGCGCGGCGTCGTGGCCTGTCCCGCCGTTTCGGTGTCGCGCGCGTCGGCGATCTCGCGTTGCGCCAGCTTGTTGGGCGTGCCCACTTCGGTGGGCGGGACGCTGGTCGCCGTCTCCGCCGCCTTGGTGCGCTGTTCCGGTGCGGCAGGCTCGGCACGGGGCGGCTCGCTGCTGGCGGCGGTTTGATCGGGTTCTTTGGCGCTGTCGGCAGCTGGTTCGGCAACCGGTTCGATCAGCGCCACCACGGCCCCTTCGGTGACTTCATCGTCCAGCTTGACCTTCAGCTCACGGATGATCCCGGCAAAGGGAGACGGCACTTCCATCGTCGCCTTGTCCGACTCCAGCGTGACCAGACCCTGGTCGACTTCCACCGTATCGCCGACGGCAACCAGCACCTCGATCACCGGCACGCCGTCGTAACCACCGATATCGGGGACCCGTGCTTCCTTCAACTCAGCCATGTTCGGCTCCGCCATGCGCGAAAGCCTTATTGTGGCTGTTGCGGGCCGTACGCGCCAATGTTTGGCCCGCCGCACGCGACACCTCACCGCACTCCCCAAGCCACTCCGACGCCCGGGCCGAACGGCTGCTGCGCAGACGCCAGCACGCGCTGCAGCGGCGGTTCAGGCCAAAAAAACGTCGCTGTCCCAATGGGTTGCAGCACGATTCCATGAAAGTTCCCCTGCTCCGACGCGGCAAGCCAAGTGATGTTCATTCCCGGCTGGCTAGGGTGGCGCGGCCTGGCCAGACAAACGGCCGGGCTCCCCCACAAGTCACAAGAACTTGGAGAACCACATGATTCGTTTTCGCCATTTGAGCATCGCCCTGTTGGGCACCATGGCCGTCGCTCCAGCCGTCGCTTTCGCGCAGGACGTGGACCAGCAAACTGTCCAGGACAGTTACGCCACCCAGACCACCAATACCGACGCGAAGCCTTGGGCGATCGTGGGCGGTTTCGCGCTGAGCGAGCCGACCAGCAACCCGACCATCGCCGGCGAGCGCACCACGCTCGACGGCGGCACGGCAGCCACCCTCAGCGCCAGCTACTACGTCACCGACAACATCGCGGTTGAAGCCTGGGGCGCGGCGGACAAGTTCGACCACCGCGTACGCAGCGCCAACGGCGGCAAGCTCGGCAGCGTGGAATCACAGCCCTATGCGGTCAGCGGCCAGTACCACTTCGGTACCAGCGAGCAGTTGGTGCGCCCGTTCGTCGGCCTGGGCTATTACGAGGCCAATTACGACGGTGAAACCGCCGAGCCGACCGGCGCCCTGGCGGGCCAGCGCATCGGCGTGGAAACCGCCAAGGGCGCCATGGCGACTGCCGGTGTCGACGTCAAGTTGAGCCCCAGCTGGTTTGCCCGTGCCGACGTGCGCTACCTGCACGGCGATTCGGACGTGATGCTCGATGGCCAGAAGGTCGGCAATGCCGAGTTGAACCCGGTCGTAGCGGGGCTTGGCCTGGGCGTGCGCTTCTAAATAGTCGGTCAGCCGACACTCTGCGTCTCCGGTCGCGGCCCTACCAGGCCGTGACCGGATTGGCGTGCTGCAGCACTGATACGCCGTCTGCCAGCCAAGGTCGCACCGCATTCACGGCGCCTTACCGTCGGATCGCTACGGTAAGCCACAGGCGGTTCCATCCACACTCCGCCAGGAGCTCCCATGACCACCAAACTCGAAAAGCCCGTCCGCCGGGAGATCATCGTGGATGATCGCGCCTACACCCTGACCATCGACCCATTGGGTCTGAAGTTGGTCGAGAAGGGCCATCGCAAGGGCCAGGAGCTGCTCTGGACGGATCTCGTCAATGGCGATGCCGCCATTGCCGCCGCGTTGCAGGGAAGCCTCGCCGGCAACTGAGCCATCGTTCGATGTGGCTGTTTGCAATGCGCTTTTACGTTGACATGACAAGGCCGGACTGAATTGTCGCGGCACGGAGAAAGCCGTGCAGAACCCACTCCCTATCGCGTCCCCTCAACCCCGTTCGTCCCTGGCTTGCTGCCAAGCCGGCATTGGATCGATGGCAGCGTTAACCTTTTCGCTGCTGGCCATATCCATGGCGATTGGTTGCAAACCGGCACCGGCACCGCACCCGGGCACGTCGGCAGCGACGCCCAGCCGCCCGGTTCCCACGCTTGGTCCCGACGATGCCGTGCCTCGAGGGCCCAGGAACGCGAGCGCGAACTCCGCCCCGCCCGGCTCCAGCCAACCCGAGCTATCGGCCGAGGTCTCGGCCAGCAACCCGACCGATCTCTTACCGCTGACGGGTACCAAGGCGGCACCCTCCGCGGCGCAACCGAAGCCCGACGAGCCGTGACCTGACTGGCGTAACAACCACCTCCGCGGTCCCCATGCAGTCTCGTGGCGCATTGTTAATGCGCCCTACGGATGCTCGGCTTCAGCGTGCACGCGCTCGCGGCGCAGCATGTACAGACCGCTGGCGACGATGATGCCCGCGCCCAACCAGGTCACCGCGTCAGGCAGCACGCCCCAGATGCTCACGTCGAGCAGCACGCCCCAGACCAGCGCGGTGTATTCCAGCGGCGCCAGCAACGACGCTGAGCCGGTTCGGAAGGCCTCGGTGATCGCGTACTGACCAATCGCGCCGGCCATTCCGACCCCCAGGATCACCCAGCCATCCTCCAGCCGCAGCGGCACCCAGTCCGGCCATGCCAATGCGCCGGCGCCCAGCGCCAGCATCACCAACAGCCAGACGATCATCGAAGCGCTTGAATCGGTCCGCGCCAGCACCCGCACGGTGATCGCGCTGACCGCATAGCCGGTGGCCGCCAACAGCACCGCCAATGCCGCCCAGCTGAGCATGCCCTCGCCGCTGGGGCGCAGCAGCACCAGCATACCCACCAGACCGATCGCGATCGCGGTCCAGCGGCGTGGGCCGACGTGCTCGCCCAGTATCGGCACCGACAAGGCCGTGATCAGCAGCGGCGCGACGAAGAAGATCGAGTACGCGGTGGTCAGCGGCAGGCTGCGCAAGGCGAACGCGAACGACGCCATCATCGTGATCCCGATTGCGCCGCGCAGCAGGTGCAGCGACCAGCGCACCCGCAGCAGCGGCGCCAACCCGGTAGTCGCCAATACCCAGACCAGGATGAACGGCAGCGAGGATGCACCGCGCAACGAGGCCACCTGCATTGCCGGATAGATCCCGGCCAGCTGCTTCAACCCCGCATCCATCAGCGCGAACGCGGCGACGGCCACCAGCATCATCAACGGCGCCGGCAGGCGGGGCGGCAAGGCGGTCATGGGGGACGTTCATCGGCGGCGGGCCGCCAGCATAACCGGCCCGGGGCCGTCGCCCGGCAAGTTTTCCAACCCTGCGCTACCCTTCCTCATCATCCATCCACGGAGCCCGCCATGCCCTCCTTCGACATCATTTCCGAAGTCGACAGCCACGAACTCACCAACGCCGTCGACCAGGCCAGCCGCGAGCTCACCACGCGCTTCGACTTCAAGGGCGTGGATGCCAGTTTCAGCCTTGATGACGAGGTGGTCAGCCTCACCGCGCCCAGCGAGTTCCAGCTCCAGCAGATGGCCGACATCCTGCGTGCACGCCTGATCGCCCGCGGCATCGATGCGCGCTGCCTCGAGTTTGGGGATGTGGAGACCAACCTGGCCGCCGCGCGGCAGAAAATCACCGTCAAGCAGGGCATCGAGCGCGAGTTGGCGAAGAAGATCCAGACCACGCTGAAGGACGCCAAGCTCAAGGTCGACAGCCAGATCAACGGCGAGAAGCTGCGCGTCAACGGCAAGAAGCGCGACGACCTGCAGGCGGCGATGGCGCTGCTGAAGGGGACCGAGTTCGAACGCCCGCTGCAGTTCGACAACTTCCGCGACTGACGTGACCGGCGGCGTCGCCCTTGGCTGACCCCGCCCACAATTGACGCTGCCCGCCGCCAACCATGCCCGCCGACATCCCTGCGATGACTCACGAAGACCCGATCACCGCGACCCGCAACTGGCTGCAACGCGCGGTGATCGGTCTGAACCTGTGTCCGTTCGCCAAGGCGGTGCAGGTCAAGGACCAGATCCGTTACGTGCTCAGTGAGGCGGACACGCCCGATGCGTTGCTGGAGGAGTTGGCGGCGGAGCTGACCTGGCTCAACGATACCGATCCTGATGTGGTCGATACGACCCTGCTGATCCACCCGCAGGTGCTGACCGACTTCTACGACTACAACGACTTCCTCGACCAGGTCGACGTCGCCATCGACGCACTCGGTCTGGAAGGCGAGATCCAGGTCGCCAGCTTCCATCCCGATTACCAGTTCGCCGGCAGCGACTTCGACGATCCCGCGAACTGCACCAACCGTTCCCCTTACCCGATGTTGCACCTGTTGCGCGAAGCCAGCGTGGAGCGCGCGGTGGACGCATTCCCGGATCCGGACGCGATTGTCGAACGCAATATCGCGACGCTGGAAAAGCTGGGCACCGACGGCTACCGGCGGCTGCTGGAGGCTTAGGATCTCGTCATGTGCGGGCTAAAAAGCTCGCTTCGGAGAGAGCGCCGCCCTGGATGGGTATTGCTCCTCGGCTCGGTCGGCCATCCATGGCCGACTCGCCGCCGCGGACATCCATGTCCGCTCTACGCAACACCCATCCAAGACGCCGCATCGGCCAGTGATTGACGCGGGGGTTTGTCGTCATCCCCGCGAAGGCGGGGATCCAAGGACTTTAAGTGGGTTGATTGCAACGTTCCCGGGTTGCTCGCTTCGCTCGACCTGTGGGACCTGTCTGCGTGGTAGTGGCGATAAAAAGCGAATCGATCAGAGCTCTCTGAAAAAGTGGGCGCCGCTGGTGTGCCCACCCAAATGCTGACAGAGCCCGCCAGCCAGCACTTGCTCGTTCACCCAAGCCATCGCCCGATCAGAAGGGAGGCGGGACGTGGGGGTATTGCGGAAAGCAGGCCATGGGTGAGCGGGGCCCGTTTGCGCGGCATTGCCGCGCGGGCCACGTGAACGCCCGGCGCGCTGCGCCGGGCCGGACCGCGAAGCGGGCCTGCGGCCCCGAGTCAGGGCAGGACGCCCTGACCGAGGGGTGTAGCAATTGCCCCCGCGCCCCGCCTCCCGCACCGCGAAAGCAATCGAAGCCGCTCTTGGCTGTTGTTGCCAATCAAGTCGTTAAAAGCAAATGGCTCTGGATTCCCGCCTTCGCGGGAATGACGAGCAAAAGACGAGTTGCTTGAGATCTTTCCCGGCGCGGTGCTGACGCCTATCCGTACCGCATTGATATCAACCAGCAGCTCCAAACAACCGGTCCAGATCGTCCGCTCCCAGCACCCGCCACTCCCCCGCAGGCAGCCCGGCCAACTCCAGGCCGCCGACGCGGCTGCGGTGCAAGGCCTCAACGTGGTTGCCGACCGCAGCGAACATTCGCCGTACCTGGTGGTAACGGCCTTCGGTCAACGTCAGGTGTGCGGCTCGCGGGCCGGTCACTTCCAGAAGCGCGGGCGCGAGCGCGGTGGTTTCCGATTCCAGCAGCAACTCGCCGCTGGCGAACACCGTGGCCTCATCGCCACGCAGGTCCTCGGCCAAGGTCGCATCGTAGACCTTGCCGAGCCTGGCCTTGGGCGAGACGATCCGATGCAGCAACTGGCCGTCATCGGTCATCAGCAGCAAGCCACTGGTGTCACGGTCCAACCGGCCTACCGACGACAACGATGGCGCCCGCAGGCGGAAGCGCGGCGGCAGCAGGTCGTAGATGACCCGGCCGCGATCCTTGGTCGAGCAGGTGTAGCCGACCGGCTTGTGCAGCATCAGCGCCAGACCGGCAGGCGGATCGAGCGGCTCATCATCAACCCGGATCGTGTCCCGCTCGACCTTGTCGTCGGCGTACAGCACCTCGCCGGCCGCATCGGTAATGCGTCCCTCGCGGAACATCAACGAAACCTGCTTGCGGCTGCCGTAGCCCAGGTTCGCGATCAGCTTGACCAGCTTCACAGGGACTGCCTGCGCAACTCGCCGCGATTGAATGGCTTCGGCTTCGATTCGGGCTTGACTGGCAGTGCCTTGACCGCCTCGATGATCTTGAAGCCGTCGTTCTGGGCCACCGTGCGCACGCTGCCGAAGCTGTCGGTCAGCACTGATTCGTATGGCAGGTGACGGTTGGCAACCAACCACAGCCGGCCTCCGGGTTTGAGCGCCTCGGCCGCGACGGCGATGAAACGACGACCGATGTCCGGCCGGTCGGCCCGGCCCTGGGTGTGGAACGGTGGATTGCTCACGATCACGTCGTACTGCTTCGGCAGGCCGGCGGTGACGTCGTGCCAATGGAAGCCAAGGGCCGCTGTCGTTTCTACTGCGGTGAGGTTGGTGCGGGCCAAGTCCAGCGCGCGCCCCTCGGCCTCATACAGGTCGATTGCGGTGATCCCCGGGCAACGTACAAGCAACTCGGCCGACAGGTAGCCGAACCCCGCGCCCAGATCGGCGGCAACACCGGTCAGGTTGGCCGGCAACTGCTCAGCGAGCAAGGCCGAGGCCGGGTCGATGCGATCCCACGCGAACACACCCGGCCGACTGGTGAAGCGGTCGCCGGCGATCCGGCGTGGTGCATCCAGGCCCTGCCATTGCGCCAACAGCGTGGTGTCGAGCGACGCGGCGCTATCGTCCACGTGCAACGGCGCGGTCCAGAACACCCGGCACTTGTTCTTGATCAGGTTGCCCAGCGCGCCGGCCAGCTTGCCCAGGTCGTCCTGGGCGGAGCGCGCACCCTCGTTGTTGCTGGCGCAGGCGACCACCCGCCCACCGGGGGCGACATGCTGGACCGCGCGCGCGTACAGCGCACGTGCCTCGTCTCGCTGGCGGGGTGGCAGTACCAGCACCAATGGGTAACGCGTGTCATCGTCGGGCTCGACCAGTGCCAGACCCGCGTGCTGCAGTGCGTCGGCGTCGGGCTTGAAGCTCTGTTCGCAGACCAGGCCGGGCAACGGCCGCTGATGCAAGGGCTGGCCATCACGGGCGCGCAGGAATAAGACGCCACCGCTGTCCGGCCACGACAACAGACCTTGCACGAACGGCAACAACAGGGTTTCCAGTGCGGGATCGTCGGCAGCCACGTCGCTTATTCACTACTTGGGGAAGGCGCGCAGTCTAGCGCGGCCCAAGCATTCACGATCCTCCCAGCCAGGCAATGGTGTCGCCACACCCCCATTTTTCCCCACGGCAACGGATAGTTCATTGCCACGCAACACCCGTTCAGCCACTCTGGAGCCTGGATCCAAACCGGAGCAGCACGCATGCGCGCACTTTTCGTTGGCGGCACCATCGATAACAGCGAGTTGGACATCGACGGCGAGCCGCCGATCCATTACCCGGAAAACACCGGTGCCGGCCGGCCACGCTACCGCCTGCATCAGATCGGAAAGCGCGATGGCGCCGTGGCTTATGCGGTCTATGCCGCGCCCGAGATGGCCGCCGATGAAGTGAAGCGCATCATCGACGAGCGCGACTACGCAAGGCGCTTTTCCGCCACCGAGCAGATATCGCCGCAGTAGCCTCGGCGACCACCCCGGAAAGTCACTTCCACCGAGCCCGGCCAGCGAGGCCGGGATCGGGACAGGCCGACACCAATATCACCCTTGCAGCTCGCGCAAGGTCACCGAAGGCGGTGCGTCCAGCACCTTGCGGGTGGCAAACATGCCGGCCGCCAGCGCCGTCAGCATGCCCAACAGGGCGCCCACGGCCGCCATGCCCCAGTTGGCCTGCCACGGCAGGTCAAACACCTGCACGGCGATCACGCCGGCCAGTACCGAGGCGGCCACCGCAGCCACCACGCCTGCCAACAAGCCGATCGCGGCGAACTCGGACGCCTGCGCCAGCCGCAACTGACGCCGGCTGCCGCCCAGCACCCGCATCACCCCGCCTTCGAGCAAGCGCTCGTCCTGGCTGGCACTGACCGCGGCCATCAATACCAGCAGGCCCGCCAGCACCGAGAACCAGAACACCACCTCGACCACGGTCGAGACCTGATCGGCGATGTCCCTCACCTGGGCCAATACCGCATCGATATCGATCACGCTCAGGTTGGGGAACCGGGCAACCAGCTCCGCGGTAAAGCGCGGGTGCGCCGGCGATACGCTGACCGCGGTGATGTGGCTGGCGGGAAACCCGTCCAGCGCGCCGGGCGAGGCGATCACGAAGAAATTGGGCCGGAAACTCTCCCAGTCGACCTCGCGAAAGCTGGTGATGGTGGCGCCCAGACGCTGGCCGGCAATGTCAAAGGCCACCTGGTCGCCGATCTGCCAACCCAGTGATTCGGCATAACCCTGCTCCACCGACAACTCCGGCGCGGCAGTAGGCGTGGCGTCCCAGAAGCTGCCGGCGACGACGCGGTTGTCATCGCGCAACGTGGCGGCGGTAGACAGGTTGAACTCGCGATCAGCGCGGCGGCGTGAGCGCCCGCGGTCACCGTCAGCGGCTTCGCTGGTGTCGAGGCCTGCATCGTCGCTCGACTTGTCGGCAAGGTAATCCTCCCCGGAGACCGGTTCGCCGTTGTGCGTAAGCAGTCGCCCGCGAACCATCGGGTACAGCGTCGGTGCGGCAAGGCCCTGGTCGGTGATGAATGCACGCACCGGATCGACCTGGTTGTCCTGCACGTTGATGATGAAGCGGTTGGGCGCCTCGGCGGCCAGTTGCAGTTGCCAGCGGTCGAGCAAGTCGGTGCGCACGAAGGTCAGCAGCAACAGCGCCATCAACCCGAGCCCGAGCGAAGCGATCTGGGCGATGCTGGTGGCGGGGCGACGACTGACGTTGGCCAGGCCATAGCGAAAGCTCCCGCGCAAGCGCGAACGCAGCCGCCGCAGCAGCACGATCAGCCCCCAGGCCAACATCGCCAGCACCGCGAAGGTGACCACGATGCCGACCAGCATCGCGGTGCCGAGTACGGCCGAACCGGCTTTCCACCACAGCAGCGCGCCCAGGCCGATCAACCCGGCCAATGCCACCAGCCAGGCGCTGGGCTCGGTCGGGTCGAGGTCGCGACGCAACACCCGCAGCGCCGGCACCCGGCGCAAGGCGAGCACCGGCGGCGCGCCGAACGCGAGCAGCACCACCAGACCGACCCCGTAACCCTGCAACGCCGGCAGCCAGCTGGCGGGCGGAATGGTCATGCCGAGCACCGGCGCCAGCCACAAGCCGACCCCCCATTGAAGTGCGAATGCCACGGCAACGCCGATGGTACTGGCGAGCAGCCCGAGCAGCACCAGTTCGCCGATGTGGACGCCGGCCAAGACGCTCTGGCTGGCACCGAGGCAGCGCATCACCGCGGTGCCCGACAAGTGCCGTTCACTGTGTTGACGTGCGGCCATCGCCACCGCAACGGCAGCCAACACCACCGATACCAGCGCCGCCAGGCCGAAGAAACGGCCGGCGCGATCCAGCGCCGAGCGGATCTCCGGTCGCGCATCGCCGGCAGTTTCGAGTCGCTGGCCGCGGGCCAGCGCCGGCTTGGCTTCGCGCACGAAGCGCTCGACCTCGCCCGCCTCGCCGGCCACCACCAGGCGGTAGCCGATCCGGCTGCCTTCCTGCACCAACCCAGTCGCTGCCAGGTCACCAAGGTTGAGGAACACCTTGGGCGCAACGTTGAAATAATCCAGTGCCGCGTCGGGCTCGGCGACTACCAGTGCCGACAGGGTCAGTTGCAGTTCGCCGAGGCTGACCCGGTCGCCAATACCTGCGTCGAGGATGTTGGCGCCGGCGCGACTCAGCCAGACCGTGCCACGCGCGGGCACCGCCGCCGCATCCCGCTCGATGCCATCGGCAGCGACGATGCGGAACGTCCCGCGCAACGGAAAACCGTCGCCGAGCGCACGCAAGTCACCCAGCCGCAGCCGCGCATCATTGCCGTCGCCGACACCGATCATGGTGTTGAGCTCGACCGTGTAGGTGCGCTGCAGTCCGGCCGCCGCCTGTTCGATTGCCGCACCGATCGGCGCATCCCCACGCACCACGGCGTCACCACCGAGCATGCGGTTGGCTTCGATCGCCATGGCCCGGTCCGCGCGATCGGTGATGAAACCGACCGCGGTCACCGCCAGTACCGCCAGCACCAGCGCGGCCAGCAGGATGCGCACATTCCCCGACCTGAGGTCACGGCGCATCTGTCGCCAGGCCATCGCCAGCAGCTTGACCGGCCCCAGGCCAGGGCGGACATTGATTGAGGCGCCGTTGCGAACCCGGCTCACGCGACGACGCGCTCGTCGGCGACCAACTCGCCGCCGTCCAGCCGCAGCCGGCGGCTGCAACGTGCAGCCAGGTGGTCGTCGTGGGTGACCAGCACCAGGGTGGTGCCGGCCTCGGCGTTGAGCGCGAACAGCAGGTCGATGATCGACTGCCCGGTGTGGCTGTCGAGGTTGCCGGTCGGTTCGTCGGCAAACAGCAACGAGGGCTCGGTCACGAACGCGCGCGCCAGCGCAACGCGCTGCTGCTCGCCGCCCGACAGTTGTCGGGGGTAGTGGCCCAGCCGCTCACCCAGGCCGACCTTGCGCAAGATGGTCTGCGCCGGCACTTCGACCTCGGCATCGCCGCGCAACTCCAGCGGCAGCATCACGTTCTCCAATGCCGTCAGGGAGGGCAGCAGCTGGAAGTTCTGGAACACGAAACCGACCTTCTCGCCCCGCACCCTTGCCCGTCCATCCTCATCCAGCGTCGACAGCGACTCGCCGTCGAGGGTGACGCTGCCGCTGCTGGGGATGTCGAGGCCCGCCATCAACGACAGTAGAGTGCTCTTGCCGGAGCCCGACGCGCCGACAATGGCGACCGTGTCGCCTTGGCCGATGGTAAAGCCGATGCCATCCAGGATGGTCAGCGGCCCGGAGGGCAATTGCACCCGCTTGCCGAGCCCGATAACGTCGAGCGCGGCGGGTACGGAAGTGGCTGGTATTGATACGGTGGCAAGCTGGGAAACGCGGTGATCGGCCATGATGGATCCTGTGGCGGCGCCCTTGCCGCGCGCATGGCGGCAGCGACAGGAGACGGATGGATGAATGGTTTGGCGAGCAACGTGACGTGCCACCCGACGCACAGATATGCGGCATGGTGGGGTTCGATTCAATGTGCCATCGGTTTGACCTCGGTGCTGCTGGCCGTGCTTTTCCTCGCAAATGTCGCCCCCGCCCATGCCAGCCCGGCCGCTCCGGCCGCCGCCAATGAACCTGGAGACGCCCGTACGGTGCTGGTAATGGGCGACTCACTGTCGGCCGCTCATGGCCTGTCCACCGCCCAGGGCTGGGTCGCCCTGACCGCCGAACGCATCGCCGAGCGCAAGCCCGGCTGGCGGGTCGTCAACGCCAGCATCAGTGGCGAAACCAGCGCTGGTGGCGCGGCACGTATCGTCGGTGCGCTGGTACGCCATCGCCCCGAGATCGTCATTATCGCGCTGGGTGCCAATGATGGCCTGCGCGGGCTGCCGACCAACCTCACCGCGGCAAACCTCGCCCGCATGATCGGTGCCGCCCACGGCGCCGGCGCGAAAGTGCTGCTGATCGGCATGCAGATGCCGCCAAACCTGGGCGCCACCTATACCAAGGCATTCGAGCAGAACTACCGCACCCTGGCCGAGCGCTTCGATGTCGCCCTGCTGCCGTTCCTGCTGGAGCCAATTGCACTTGATCGCGACGCCTACCAGGCCGACAACCTGCACCCGGTGGCCGCCGCACAGCCGAAGCTGCGCGACCACGTGTGGACCAAGCTCGCGCCGTTGCTCGACTAGCGTCGCGATGTGACCGTCCCCTTGTAGGAGACCGTTCAGTCGGCTGGAAGAACCCCGCACGTAGTTATCGTCGGCGATCCGGCTCGTGGGCATCCACGGTGTGATATTTATCGCGTCGACGCGAATCACCTTGCATGGACACCGCAACGGATCCGCCCGTCATAGCCACCGAAATCGCATCCACACAAGAACGATTTGCCGCGCTGCTCGACCAGCACCGCGGGATCGTGCTGAAGGTCGCCCACGGCTATTGCCGCGACCCGGAAGACCGCCGCGACCTGGTGCAGGACATCAGCGTCCAGACTTGGCGCGCGTTCTCCGCGTTCGACCCGGCGCGCAGCCGGTTCTCGACCTGGCTGTACCGGATTGCGCTGAACGTCGCGATCTCGCAGGTGCGCAGCACCCGCCTGCGTCAGCGTCACCATTCATCGCTCGATGACGACGCGATCGCCGCCCTGCCCGACCCCACGGCGCGCGACACGCACGAAGCCGATGCCGGCATCCGCGCGTTGTACGCAGTGATCGACCGGCTCGATCCACTCAATCGCGCGCTGATGCTGCTGTACCTGGACGAACGCAGCCAGCGCGAGATCGCCGAGATCCTCGGCATCAGCGAGAGCAATGTCGCGACCAAGATCGGTCGCCTCAAGCAGCGCATCCGCAACGATCTTGCGTGAATCCGACAACCCGGCGTGACGGCCACGGCCGCTATGCCCACTACGAGGAATCCTCCATGGAACTCGACGACTTCAAGCTGGCCTGGCAGACCCTCGACCAGCGCCTGCAGCAGCACAACGCTCTTGGCCTTCAACTGTTGCGGGAACGTGGCCTGGATCGGGCCCGCAAGCACCTGCGACCGCTCTGGTGGGGTCAGGTCGCACAGATGCTGTTTGGCCTGGCCTGCGTGCTGCTCGGGGCGACCTGCTGGAACCTTCAGACCGACCAGCCACCGTTGCTGGTGGCCGGCATCGTGGTACACGCCTACGGCATCGCGACGATGATTGCCGGCGGCGTCACCCTCGGCCTCATCGGAAAGATCGACTACGCCGCGCCGGTAGTCCGCATCCAGAAGCAGTTGGCGAAGCTGCGACGGTTCTACGTCGCCAGCGGGGCGGCGGTCGGACTGGCGTGGTGGGTGCTGTGGGTGCCGTTCCTGATGGTGCTCGCCGGACTGGATCGCAATGCCGAGGGACTGGCGTGGTTGCAGTCGTGGGTCTACATCAGCCTCGCGTTCGGCTTCGCCGGCTTGCTGGCAACGTGGTGGTTCCATCGCTGGTCGCGCCACCCCAGCCGACCGCGACTGACCAAGGCGATGGACGACAGCGTCACCGGCGGCAGCCTGCTGCGGGCACAGGCACGAATCGACGAGATCGAACGGTTCGAGCGGCAGTGATCCGTTGCTCTTGTCCCCCAAGGGGACTTGCTGCGCAGCGTAGGAGCGGCTTCAACCGCGATCGTGGAGTTGGCGCGGGCGACCGATCATCCGATCGCGGCTGAAGCCGCTCCTACATAGACGGTTGGAGGGACTGCTTGCCGGCGAGGATGGGATAGGGGTTGATCGCGGTGCCTTCCCACCAGCGTTTCTCGGGGCCGAGCACAAAGATCGCGAAGTGCAGGTGCGGGGCGTCCTCGCTGGCGTTGCCGGTGCTGCCAACGTAGCCGATCACCTCGCCCTGCTTCAGCACCTTGTCTTCCTCAAGCCCGGCCGCGTAGCGATCCAGGTGGGCGTAGTAGTAGGCATAGCGGCCACTGGGTTCGAACTGGTAGATCGTCAGCCCGCCCGGGACGCTGGTGAACAGTTTTTCGACCTTGCCGTCGGCCGCCGCCAGCACCGGGGTACCGCGCGGCGCCATGATGTCGATCGCCTCGTGTACCCGGCCCTGGCCGCGGGCGTCATCGAAAGTGTTGTCGAGTTGGGTCGGGTTGATGCCACGCACCGGCACGATCAGGTCGGCGCCGGTGGTGGCCTCCGTCGGTACCGATGCCGATGCCGATGGAGGTGCGGTGGAGAGCGGCGGCGACAACAGCGGCGTGTCAATTCGTACCGATGGCGGTACGACCGATTGCCGGGCGGGGTCGGGTTGCTGCGTGGGGTCGGCCGTGCGCGGTTGCATGGTCGTCGTCGATGACGCGGACGCGGGTGCGGGTGCGGGCTCGGCATGCTGGCTGCGTTCGCGCTCGAACATCACCGCTGCGTCCGTATCGGCGTCGTCCCAGGTCATCACGAAATACACGGCGTTGGCCCCAATCAGCAGCCCGGCGAGGAACACCAGCAGCGCTTTCATCGGCCACCCCTCGGTCCGGTGCTCGACCGCATCGTCGCGGTCATTCGCGCAACACCGCCTGCGTCCCCGGGGCCACCGCCTCGGCCAGCGAGCGAGCGCTCCAGTTGGTCATCCGGATGCAGCCGTGCGACTGGGTCTTGCCGATCGTCGATGGCACCGGGGTGCCGTGGATGCCGTAGTGCTCCTTCGACAGGTCTATCCAGACCACGCCGACCGGGTTGTTTGGGCCGGCGGCGATCTCGGCCTTCTGGTGGCTCGGGTCGGCATCCCAGAACAGGTCGGGGTTGTAGTGGAACGGAGGATCCTTGGCGACGCCCTTGATCGTCCACTCGCCGATCGGCAGCGGGTCGTGCGAGCTGCCCATCGTGGCCGGCCACTGCGCAAGCGTCTTGCCGGCGTCGTCGACCAGCATCACTACCGAGTCGGACTGGTCGACCACGACCTTGCCGCCTTCCGGCAACGCGGTCGTGGTGACATTCGGCACCAGCCAGGTGACGCCCGCTTCAACCGCAGCGCCCGGATTAAGCCGCTGCAGCAATGCCGGGCTGGCGTGGAACCGTTCGCCCAGCGCCTCAAGCGCGGAGCCGTAGCCGAGGTGGTCGAGTTTGGCCTTGGCTTCCATGTCGGTCGGGATGGCCACGAACGGCCCGGCGACGTCGGCCGCGGCCAGGGTGTAACGCACGACGGCGTCGACGGTGTCGGCATTGAGCGCGGCCCAGGTCTCGGTATCGATCGTGCCGGTCGGATCGAGCTCGCGGCTGCGCTGGAAGCCTTCGATCGCGCGGCGGGTGTTGGAACCGAAGCCGCCATCGATCTCGCCCGGCGAGAAGTGCGCGCGGTCGAGCAGGATCTGCGCACGCAACACTGCCGCGCTGGCGGCGTCGACGTCGGATCCCACGGGTGCCTGGAGGGTGGCGTCGTTGACACTGGCGGCATCCAGCCGATCGGTTTCGGTGGCCGACGTTGTCGATGCCATTGCCGGCGCCTTGTTGTCCTGCGTGTCCTGCGCGCTTGCGACCAGCGGAGACAGGGCCAGCGCACAGGTCAGCACCAACCATCGGCGCCGGTGGACATGGATGGAGGTGGACGGATGCGGGTCTGAAATCACGGCAATCTTCCGTTATCGAGTGCCCTCGATCCTGCTGGAGCCTTGTTCGCGGTTGCGTGAAAGCCGATCGCCAGCCTTGCTCGCAACTGAAGCGATCGCCCCGTCCGGCTCACCCTCACCCGCACAGCCGAGGAAGCGCGAGCCTTTGAGCCACTCCATGTCGGGGTAGTAGGCGAACAGCAACTGGCCGCCCTTGAGGCTGTCGATCACCTCGCGGACAACGCCGCTGCGCAGCGCGGGGCAACCGAAGCTGCGACCCAGCCGACCCTGCCGCAGCGCCTGCACCGGGTCGACGTAATCGGCGCCGTGGATGACGATCAAACGCTCACGCGCGTGGTCGTTGACGCCCGGTTCCAGGCCATCCATCCGCAGCGAGTAGCCGTGGCCACCGATGTAGGTCTCCGCGGTACTGAACAAGCCCAGGCTGGATTGCAGGCTGCCCTCGATGTTGGAGAACTCGGTCGCGAGGTTGGCCCCGCTGTGCTTGCCGTGGGCGACGTGCTCGACGTACAGCAGGCGCGCATCGGCCAGCGCGAACACCCACAGGCGCGGCTCGGTCGATGGCCGCGAATAGTCGATCACCGCCAGCCGCTGGACGGGGTCCACCGTGCCACTGCCGACCGCGCACTGCTGCGCCTGCACCGCGAGCGCCAGCACCTGCGGATCGGCTTCCGGCGCGGCGCGCGCGAGGCGTTCAGCGAGGGTGGGTTGCTGGGGCACGGACGCCGCAGGCGGTGGCACCACGGCGGGCGCGACCGCGGCGACCGGCGGCGCGCTGGTGCAGCCGGGCAACAACGCCACCAGCAGCACCGCGGGCAGCCATGCCAGGCGCCGGGCCAGCGCGCGTGGCGATGCCGGGTTGGTCGAGCGTGAACTCATCCTTCACATTTTATCGACCGACGCATGTACGCGACTGAACGGCGCTGAACGACGTCAGGCCAGCTCGACCAGCTTCTGCCTCGCCGCCTTGTCCCAGCCGTCCCAGGGGTCCGTGCGCAGGCTCGCCGCACGCCGCAGGGCGCGCGCCATGGTGTAGTCGGCGCCCGATCGGGTGCGGCCGAGTTCCTCCCAGCGCAACGGCATCGCCACCCCCGCGCCGGGGCGTGCGCGCAACGACCAGCTGGCGACGCTGGTCGCGCCACGACCGTTGCGCAGCCAGTCGATGAAGATCACCCCGCGCCGCTTGGCCTTGGACGCGGTGGCGACGTACTTGCCTGGCGCCCGGGTCGCCATCGCATCGGCGAACGCACCGCAGAAACCCTTGACCTCGGCCCAGTCCGGCCCCGGCGCGATCGGCACCACCACGTGCAGGCCCTTGCCGCCCGTCAGTCGCAGGAAGCTGGTCATGCCGATCTCCGCCAGCCGGTCACGCACGTCGCGCGCACCGGCGCGGACGGCGGCCCACGCCACGCCTTCGCCGGGATCGAGGTCGAACACCAGCCGGTCGGGGCGTTCGATATCGTCGATCCGCGCTCCCCACGGGTGCAGCTCCAGCGTGTTCATCTGCACCAGGTCGAGCAGGCCGTCGGCGTCCTCGATGTAGACGTAGTCGTCGTGCCCGCCGCCCTTCTCCTTGATCGCCACCGCGTGCACCGCGTCACCCAGGGCGTTGGCGTGGTGCTTCTGGAAGAAGCACTGGCGTTTCAAGCCTTCGGGGCAACGCAACAGTGAAAGCGGACGTCGCGCGACCTCGGGCAACAGCCGGGCGGCGACTGCGCGGTAGTAGTCGGCGACCTGTTGCTTGGTGATCTTCTCCGCCGGGTAGACCACCTTATCCGGGCTGCTCAGCCTGCCAGTGCCCATGGTTTCCACGCCCTTTTCCATGTCCTTCACCTCTTTGTCCTCGCGCAGGCGCAGGAAGCTGGCCTGGCGCAGCAGACCCTCCTTGCCCCATCCGCGGAATGCCAGTTCGGCCACCAGTCGCGGTGCGACCCAGGTCACCTCGCGCGGCGAAAACGGGATGTGGCCGGGCAAGGTCACGGTCGGCTCCTTGCGTGCAAGCTTGCGCAGGCGTGCAGTCATCCCGCGCAACTGCGCCTCGGTGAAGCCGGTGCCAACCCGGCCGACGTACTTCAGTCGTCCCGACTCGCGGGTCGCCATCAGCAACGAACCGAAGCCGACCCGCGACCGCTTGGGCGCAGTGAAGCCGACGATGACGAACTCGTCGGTCTGCGCGTGCTTGACCTTGAGCCAGCTGCGCGAGCGCCCCGGCGTGTAGTGCGCATCGATCGCCTTGCTGATGATGCCTTCCATCTGCTGGGCCTTGCTGGCGACGAACACCTCGGCGCCATGGCCGACGATGTGCCGGCTGTAGGCGAGCACTCCGTTCGTTCCGATGCCGGCCAGCAGTTGTTCCAGCAATGCCTTGCGATCCTCCAGGCGGGTGCCGGAAAGGTCGATCCCGGCCAGCGTCGGCAGGTCGAACAGCACGTAGCGCAAGGTCGCGTTGGCGGTGCCCTGGATCGTGTGTTGCAGCGCGCTGAAACTGTTGTGCCCCTTCGCGTCGAGCGCGATCAACTCGCCATCGAGGCTGGCATCGGTCGCGCCGAGCGACTCCAGCGCGGCGACGATGTCGGGATAGTCGGCGGTCCAGTCCAGGCCGTTGCGCGAGCGCAGGCGGGCCTTGCCGGCGTTGATCCGGGCCAACAGGCGATAGCCGTCCCATTTCAGCTCGTGCAGCCAGTCATCGCCGGTCGGAGGCGACTCACGCAGGGTCGCCAGTTGCGGGGCGACCCTGGTGTCGCCGTGCAGCGGCCTGGCGCCGGCCAGCGCGGTGGCGCGCGCGCTCCAGTCGACCTTCCGTCGGCGGGGGGACTTCTTCGCGGGCGTTTTCTTCGCGGGCTTCGCCGGAGCCGAAGGTCGCCGTCCCTTCCAGCCCCGCGGGATCTCGCCCTCGACCAGGTCATCGGATTCCAGGTCGGCGGCGTGCTCGTCGTCGCGCTTGATCAACAGCCACTGCGGCTTGCTTGCCGACTTGGCGGTGCGCACCAGCTTCCAGCCGCCGCCGAGCTTGCCACCATGCAGGACGAAGTCGATCTTGCCGACCGCCAGCGCCTCCAGCGGGTTGCCATCGCAACTCCAGACGCCGTGGTCGAACACGTCGACGTGACCGGCGCCGTAGTGGCCCTCGGGGATGTCGCCCTCGAACGAGGCGTACTCCAGCGGGTGGTCCTCGACCTCGACCGCCAGCCGCTTCTCGCCGACCCGCAGCGACGGCCCCTTCGGCACCGCCCAACTCTTCAACGCGCCATCCATCTCCAGCCGGAAGTCATAGTGGCGGACGCTGGCGTGGTGCAGCTGGACGACGAAGATCGGCCGCTTGCCGCGCCGGCGCTGGCGCTGGCGCCGGGCGTCCTCGGCCGGCTCGGGCGTGGCGTCGAGGCGACGCTTGCGGGCGTAGTCGCGCAGGCTCATGCCGACGGCGGCCTAAGCGGCCTTGCTGCGCTTCTTCACCGTTTTCTTCGTCGCCTTCTTCGCGGCCTTCTTCACCGGCTTCTTCGCCGGTTTCTTCGCGGCGGCCTTCTTGGCGGTCTTGGCGGTGGCCTTCTTCGCCACCGACTTCTTCGCCGGGGTGCGTTTGTTCCTGTCGATGCTTTGCTGCAGCAACTCCATGAAGTCGACCACGTTGGTGGTGGCGTGCTCCTCGACCTCCGGTTCCTCGTCGCCGTGGTGGACCACGCCCTTGTCCTTCATCCGCTTGGCGATGACCTCGTGCAGGCGATGGCGGAATTCGTCCTGGTAGCTTTCGGGCTCCCAGTCGCCCGACATGGTCTCGATCAACTGCTCGGAGAACTTCAGCTCCTTGGGCGTGATCCGGTAATCCCCGGCCTTGCCCTCGGGAATGCGGTACTCGTCGATGTCGACCAGTTCCTGCGGGTAGCGCATCATCAGCAACAGCAATGCATCGCCCTGCGGCATCACCGCGCACAGGCTCTCGCGGGTACGGATCACGACCCGCGCAATACCGATCCTGCCGGTGCTGGCCAGCGCTTCGCGCAGCAGCACGTAGCCCTTCTCGGCCTTCTTCGCCGGGACCAGCACATACGGTTTCTCGAAGTACTGCGGGCCGACCGAGGCGACATCGACGAACGCCTCCACTTCGATGGCGTCATGGCTTTCCGGTGCCGCCGACTTGATGTCGCCCGGGTCCAGCACAACGTAGTTGCCCTTGTCGTACTCGAACGCCTTGACGATGTCCTTCCAGGCAACCTCCTCGCCGCTGTCCGCGTTGACCCGCTCGTAGCGGATCGGGGTGTTGTCCCGCGCGTCGAGCATGCGGAACGAGATGTCGGTCTTGCGTTCGCCCGACATCAGCGACACCGGGATGTTGAGCAAGCCGAACGACAACGTTCCAGACCAGATGGGGCGGGCCATGACGGGCTCCTGCGTGGCGACGGACGGTGGGCCATGGAGTATTGAAAGTCCGGCGTGATGCGCGTGTCGAGCCCGCCAGGCATAGGCAATCGCTTCGTGCGGCCCGTTTCACTACGACGTTGCGCTGTCGAAGCTAGGGTTGGACTGGAACCCCACTCGAGCTATCAACATGTCCCGCATCGCCCATCGGATCCATACCGCACCTGCCGAGATCACCCGCCTTCAACAACTCATCGCGCAGCTGACCGGCGGCGCACATGTCGCATTGCAGATGGAAGACGGCAGCGAGGTCCTGGGTATCGTGGTGGTGCAACCCAGCGCCCAGGCGTTCTTCGATCACGATGGCACCGAAGGCACCAACGCCATGGTCCGTCTGGTCCAGCCCGGGATGTACCAGCCCGAGCGCGCCGGCTGGCGTGACGTCTGGGTGGATCGGATCCAGTCCATCAACCGGATCGACCCATGCCCGGTGTTGCCAAGCTGATCAGTGCGACCTGCGAGGTTTCCGCACGGGTCGGGGCGCTCCCAAAAGAAAACCCGGCCGAGGCCGGGGCGCTCCCAAAAAAGAAAACCCGGCCGAGGCCGGGTTTTCCTGATATCTCGTGTGATCGCCGAGGCGACTACAGTTGATCGACGCTTAGACCGCTTCTACCGCGTCAGCCTGCAGGCCCTTCTGGCCCTGGGTGACGGTGAAGGTGACCTGCTGGCCTTCCTGCAAGGACTTGAAGCCCTGACCCTGGATCGCGCGGAAGTGAACAAACACGTCCTCGCCATTCTCACGGGAAATGAAGCCAAAGCCCTTGGCATCGTTGAACCACTTGACGGTACCGGTTTCACGGTTCGACATTTTCTTGCTCCTTGGAACAGTTTTTGAAATACCGCTTTCGCGGCGGTTGTGCTGATTGCAAGGAGTAAGCGAGGTGCAACGATGTAGCGGATCAAGGATCTACAGCATCGGGCCACGATTCACGGTGACCCTGACAAACAGCAAGCGCACCGTAACGGCACTGGCGACGGATTGCAATACCCCTGTTCGGCCCGGCCGCGTTTCGTTCACAATGGCATTCCAGCGATCACTCCAGTACCACGCTTGGCCGCCATGCTGGCCGTCAACCCGCCCATCCAGAGCCATCCTCATGACTGACCCGCAGACCCCACCCGACCGCCTTGCCGCCAACCCGCGCAGCCCCTACTACGACGCAGAGCCGTTCGAACGCGGCATCGGCATCCGCTTCAACGGCGAGGAAAAAACCAACGTCGAGGAGTACTGCGTGAGCGAAGGCTGGGTACGCTTGCCGGTCGGCAAATCGCTGGGCCGCCGCGGCAATGCGATGACGATGAAGTTCAACGGGACGGTCGAGCCGTATTTCCTGGACGCCGAAACCCCGCCAGCGGAATGACAGGCCCGGGGCGGCGCCCGATCAAGCGTCAGGCCCCACCGCTCCCCGTCAGGCCATCGCGGTGTCCAGCACCATCATCAACACGAAGCCCACCATCAAGCCGGTGGTGGCGAAGTTCTCGTGACCCTGCCGGTGTGATTCGGGGATGATCTCGTGGCTGACCACGAACAGCATCGCGCCAGCGGCGAAACCCAACCCCACCGGCAACAGCAACGGCATGCTCATCAGCAGGCTGGCTCCCAGCACCGCGCCAACCGGTTCGATCAAGCCTGACGCCATGCCGACCCACACCGCACGCTTGCGGTCGTAACCCGCCGCAATCAGCGCGATCGCCACCACCAGCCCCTCCGGAATATCCTGCAGCGCGATGCCGGTCGTCAGCGCCAGTCCATGCTGGAAGTCAGACGCATAAGCGGCTCCGATGGCCAGGCCTTCGGGCAGGTTGTGCAGGCAGATCGCGAACACGAACAGCCAGGTACGCTTGAGCCGCGTTGATGCCGGCCCTTCCGGACCCTTGATGAAGTGCTCATGGGGGATCAGCCGCTCCAACGCCATGATCAGTCCGGCGCCCAGCAGGATCGCCGCGCCCACCATCCATCCGGCGCTCCAACGGCCCGCGCCGGCTTCACGCGCGGCCTCGATCCCCGGCAACACCAGCGAGAATGCACTGGCGGCCAGCATCACCCCGGCGCCGAAGCCCAACAAGGCATCCTGGGTGCGCTGCTCGATCCGGCTCGCGAACCACGCCGGCAACGTGCCGACCGCCGTCGCGGCCGCGGCCACCGTGCCGCCCGCGAACGCCGCGAGTACCGGGTTCGCCTCAAGCGTGGACAGGAGCATCGTCGCCTCGTTGGTTCATTCCCGACCGCCTTGCTGATGAGCCGACAACGGATGGCGGCGACGATGGTTGCCTGAAACGATGCCGGCGAACCTGCAGCGTACGACGGTTTACGGGCTGGATAAAGTTCACACTGCCAGCTTCCGGAGCCCGGGTACTTTACGCTGGCAATCCTGCCCTCCAGGACCGACCAATCCGATGCAGCTGCGAACCGTCAACACCACCCGCTATGTCACCCCGTTGCGCGAGGGCGGCTCGCTGCCGGCCGTAATCGAAGCCGACGACGAGGGCATGTATGTGCTCAAGTTCCGCGGCGCCGGCCAGGGTCCCAAGGCATTGGTGGCGGAGCTGGTGGCCGGCGGTATCGCGAAGCTGCTGTCGTTGCCGATACCCGAGATCGTGCTGGTAGACCTGGACCCCGAGCTGGCGCGCACCGAACCCGATCCCGAGATCCAGCACCTGATCCGCGCCAGCGCTGGCCTCAACCTGGCGCTGGACTACCTGCCGGGCGCGATCAACTTCGATCCGGTCGCCGATCAGCCGGAGGCCGATCTAGCCTCGCGCATCGTCTGGTTCGATGCCTTCACCAGCAACGTCGACCGCACCTGGCGCAACACCAACCTGATGACCTGGCACGATCGGCTGTGGCTGATCGACCACGGCGCGGCGCTGTACTTCCACCACGGCTGGGACGGCTCCAACGCCAATGCCGGCAGCGCCTTCCCGATGATCAAGGAGCACGTGCTGCTGCCGCTGGCCGACTCGATCGCCCATGCCGATCACGAGCTCGCGCCCCACATCACCCGCGAGGCGCTGGAGGCGATCCTGGCCGCCGTCCCCGACAGTTGGCTGATCAGCGACGGCCGGCTGGCCGAGCCGGATGCGCACCGGGCCGCCTACGTCGAGCACTTCCTCCAGCGGCTGGCGCAACGCCAGCGTTTCGTCGAGGAGGCCATCCGTGCACGACGCTGAACATACGGCAATGGAGCCGCGGCCCCTGCACACCTACGACTACGCGGTGATCCGGGTAGTGCCGCGGGTGGAGCGCGAGGAATTCATCAATGTCGGCGTGGTCCTGTCGTGCCCGGCGACTGCGTTCCTGCAAGCCCGCATCGAGCTGGACGAGCCCCGCCTGCTCACACTGGCCCCGTCGATCGAACTGGCCTCGGTGCGGCGCCACCTGTCAGCGTTCACCACGATCTGCAGCGGCGGGCCGGGCAGCGGTCCGATCGGTGCGCTGCCGGCGCGCGCACGCTTCCACTGGCTCACCGCGCGGCGCAGCTCGATGATCCAGACCTCACCGGTGCACCTGGGCCGCTGCACCGATGCCGCGGTCGCGATCGAGCACCTGTTGGCGCAAATGGTGCGGGTGTTGCCGAAGCCGCCGGTCAGGCCTTGAGCTTCCAGCCGGTCTTGAAGATCCACCACACCGCAACCAGGCACGCCGCCAGGAACCCCAGGATCACCGCGACACTGATCCCGACATCAACGTCCCCCGCTCCGTAGAAGCTCCAGCGAAAGCCGCTGACCAGGTACACCACCGGATTGAACAGGGTGATCGTCTGCCACACCGGTGGCAGCATCTTGATCGAGTAGAACGCACCGCCCAGGAAGGTCAGCGGCATCACCACCATCAGCGGGATCACCTGCAGCTTCTGGAAGTCGTCGGCCCACAGCCCGATGATGAAGCCGAACAGGCTGAAGGTGACCGAGGTCAGCAGCAGGAAACCCACCATCCAGAACGGATGGGCAATCTCGTAGGGCACGAACACCCGGGCAGTGATCAGGATCAGGATGCCGACCAGCACCGACTTGGTCGCCGCCGCGCCGACATAGCCCAGCACCACCTCGACATAGGACACCGGCGCTGACAGCAGCTCGTAGATGGTGCCGGCCCATTTGGGCATGTAGATCCCGAACGAGGCGTTGGAGATACTCTCGTTGAGCAGCGACAGCATCAGCAAGCCGGGAATGATGAAGGCGCCGTAGCTGACCCCGTCGATGTCGCCCATGCGCGAACCGATCGCGGCACCGAACACCACGAAGTACAGCGAGGTCGACAGCACCGGTGAGGCGATCGACTGGGTGATGGTGCGGAAGGTACGCGCCATCTCGAAGCGGTAGATCGCGCGGATGCCGTGGATATTCATGCGCGCACCTGCTGGTTCGACTGCCGCACCAAGTGAACGAAGATGTCCTCCAGCGAGCTCTCGCTGGAATGCAGATCCTTGAAATCGACGCCCTGCTCGGCCAGTTGCCGCAGCACGCTGGCGATGCCGGTGCGTTCGGATTGCACATCGAAGGTGTAGACCAGCGACGCGCCATCCTCCGCCAGTTCCAGCGGCAGCGCCGACAGACCCTCGGGGATGCGTTGCAGCGGCTCCTGCAGGGTCAACGTCAGCTGTTTCTTGCCAAGCTTGCGCATCAGCGCGTCCTTGTCCTCGACCAGGATCAACTCGCCCTTGAGGATCACCCCGATGCGGTCCGCCATCTGCTCGGCCTCCTCGATGTAGTGGGTGGTCAGAATGATGGTGACGCCCTGCTCGCGTAGGCGGTGAACCATCTGCCACATGTCGTGGCGCAGCTCGACATCGACGCCGGCGGTCGGCTCGTCGAGGAACAGGATCTGTGGCTCATGCGCCAGTGCCTTGGCGATCAGCACCCGGCGTTTCATGCCGCCCGACAGCGCCAGGATCTTGCTGTCCTTCTTGTCCCACAACGACAATTCGCGCAGCACCTTCTCCAGGTGCGCCGGATCGGGCGCCTTGCCGAACAGGCCGCGACTGAAACGCACCGTCGACCACACGCTCTCGAACGCGTCGGTCGACAGCTCCTGCGGCACCAGGCCGATCTTGCCGCGTGCCGCGCGGTAGTCGGCGACCACGTCGTGGCCGTCGGCCAGCACCGTGCCGCTCGTCGGGTTGACGATGCCGCAGATGATGCTGATCAAGGTGGTCTTGCCGGCGCCATTGGGCCCAAGCAGCGCGAAGATCTCGCCCTTGCGGATATCGAGGTTGATGCCCTTCAGCGCCTGGAAGCCGGAGGCGTAGGTCTTGTCGAGGTTGCGGACGGAGATGATTGGTTGCACGCGTGTTCCGGTGGCGGCGCCAGTGACGGTGATCGTAGCGCCAGGTGGGGTGCAGGTTAGCGGGCTGCGGGCTGCGGTTAAACCCCGATCCAGAGGAAGCAACATCCCGCTCACGGGATACTCGGCGTCGACCGGCTCAAACTGCGGCTCAGGCCGTCGGTTCAGACCAGATCCTGGCCCTTGCGTCGCGCCGCGCGCGCATCGCGAACCACGCCAACGCCCATCACCACCATCGCCACCAACACGATCAGCGGCCACGCCAATACGTACGCCGTCATCAGGATGTCACGCATGCCGCACCTCTCTTGTTGTCCATGTCCTCATGTCTGGGTCGCGCCGCCGTCATCGGTCTGGAAGGCGGTAACGCGCTGCTTGATGAGCTCGAAATCAAACTCGTGCGGGTTACGCATGCTGATCAACGTGCATACCAGCGTGCTGACACCATAGGCGTTCAACGAACTCAGTAGCACCGTGTAGTCGCGCAGGAAGCCCAGCATGAACGGCATCAGCCCCAGCGCCGCAAGCACGCCGACTCCCAGGCCGATGCGCTTGCCGAAGAATCCGAACGCCATCAACCCCAACACTACGCCGGCCCCCAGCGCAGCGAAGACCTCCAGCACCAGCGCGACCACGCCTTCAATCGGTACCAACTCGAAGCGCGACACGATGAAGAACACCAGCGACACCGCCACGGCAGTGGTAAACGCACGATTGGTGACCCGCTTCCAGTAGAAACTAGCGATCACCGGGAACACGATCGACCCCCACAACGCGCCGACAAACACCAGCAAGTCGAGGATGTCGATCCGGAAGCTGGCGAAGATCAAACCCGCGGTGGTCGCCACGACCATCGTGATACGCCCGACCCAGAGCATCGTGGCCGGGTTGACCTTGCCACGTGCGAGGTTCTTGCCGTAGATGTCGGTCATCATGATCGACGACAATGCCGACAGGTCGGAGTCGGCCGTGGATGACAACGAGCCGATCACCATGATGAAGAAGATGCCGATCATCAACGGCGACAGATAGGTCGACGCCATCTGCGGGATCAGGTTGTTGTGGTCGCCATCGGCGGGCCCCATCCCGATCATCAGCGCGATAACGCCGATCATTCCTAGGCCGATCACCGTCGCCCCGTAGCTGACGGTGGCCATCAGGAAGGTCGGCTTGATCAGGTCCTCGCGGACCGCGAACAATCGCTGGGCAATGGTCTGGTTGCCAATCGCGTACGCAAGCACGGCGACGAAGTACGGCGCACCCTGCTCCAGGAATGCCTGGCGCGAGAAGAAACTGCCCTGCTCGGCACTGATCCGGTCCCAGCCCTGGGTGAACACTTCCGTCCCGCCAGCGCTGAAGAACACCAACGGGATGATCAGTGCCGCCGCGCCCATCATCGCCGCGACCTGGACAACGTCGGTCAGCAACGAGGCGCGGAAACCCGACCATAGCGTGTATGACAAGGTGCCGATCCCGGCAATGAGCACGCCATGCACGAAATCCAGCGGCGACAGCATCGCCACCAGCGCGCCGGCGGCGGTGAAATTGGCCATCAGGCTGATGATGCTGCCGACGATGTTGGAACCGGCCAGGATCAACTGACTCGAGCGGCCGTGGCGGGCATGCATGATCTCGGCCAGCGTGTGCGCTTCGGGCGCGACCTCACGGAATCGGCGTCCGAAGGGGTAGATGAAAAGAATCATCAACGCGCCCCACAAACCGTAGTGGATCGGCCCGGAAATACCGTACTTGTAGCCCGACGTGGCCGCCGCATAGAACGATGCCGCCCAGATCCAGGTCGCGGTCATGCTCGCGGCGGAAACACCGAAGCCGACCGAACTGCTCGATGTCATGTACCCGTCGACGTTCTCTTTCTTGTGCCCGATCCGGGTGGAAACCAGGAACGTCCCGCCGTAGAAGGCCAACATCAACAACAGCACGGTGGACGTTTGCAACTGATGGAACTCAAACACGGGAACGGCCAATGCTTCCTCCGATGACAGCAGGCCGAGGGCCGCTGGGTGAGACGCAGGAGCCGAACCACAACCAAACCACGCAAGCGCCGCAAAGGCGCACGTGGGATTGGAATCAAGTCCGTGATGACAGGGAATGACCACCTGTCCGGCTGCGTCATGGAGCAATCCGGGCCTGCCGCAGCGGGCAGTCACGCGCGCCGGATCGCAACGATGCGAAAGGCAAACCTTAACAGAGCGCGGCAGCGAACTCGAACCCGGGGGCATTGCCCGGAGCCCACGCAGCCATGTGCAACGATGGCCGCATGATTTCCTTCATCGTCCCGGCCCATGACGAAGAGCGGCTGATCGCCGCTACCCTGGAGGTCATCACCCACAGCGCGGGCGAGGTGGGCGAGCCATTCGAGAGCATCGTCGTTGACGATGCGTCCACCGATCGCACCGCCGCGATTGCCCGCCGCAGTGGCGCACGCGTCGTCCGCGTATCGCACCGGCAGATCGCCGCCACCCGCAACGCCGGCGCACGCGAGGCACGCGGCGACTTCCTGTTCTTCATCGATGCGGACACGCTGATCCATCCAGCCTATGTCCGCGCCGCGATGACGGCGATGCGCGAAGGCGCGGTGGGCGGTGGCGCGGGCGTGAAGCTGCTCGGCAAGGCGGCGCTGCACGAGCGGATCGGGCAGGTGATGCTGATCCATATATTCCGCTGGGTGGGCGTGACCCCGGGTTGCAGCCTGTTCTGCACCCGCGCCGCGTTCGATGCGGTCGGCGGTTTCGATCAGACCTACTACGCTGGCGAGGATGTCGCGATGGGCCGTGCGTTGGCCCGGCACGGGCGCCTGGTGATCCTGAAGGAGGTGGTGATGACCTCGGCGCGCAAGTTGCGTACCCACACCCTGGGCGAACAGTTGCGACTGCTGGCGCGGTTCCTGTGGCGTGGCCGGAAGATGCTCCGGTCACGACACGAATTGGGTATGTGGTACGGCAAGCGGCGTGACGAGCCCTGAATGCGACTGGCGGAAAACTTGATGTAAAGCATGCTTGACATATGCGATATCCGCTTCTACTGTTCGTGTCAAGCAACCTTTACATAAACGGAGCCGCCCATGCACCCGCTGATCCCACTTGCATTGCTTTCCCTGTTGGCGTTGCCCGCAGTCGCCCGGCCGGCCGCCGAGGTGGCGGTGTCGGCTGATGAAACCTTCACCATCGGCACCTTGCGCGTGCAACAACACGGCGTCAGCGGCCAGCCAGTGATCCTGATTCCGGGGTTGGCCAGCGGAGCATGGGTCTGGGACGACACCATCGCCCACCTGCGCGATTCCCACGTGGTCTACGCTGTGACCCTGGCGGGCTTTGACGGTGTGCCCGCGCCGCAGGGTGATGAAAGCTATTTTGATCGCGCTGCCGAATCGCTGGTCGAACTGATTGACTCGCGCAACCTCGAGCAGCCGGTGCTGATCGGCCACAGCCTCGGCGGCACGCTGGCGCTGGATATAGCAACCCGCCACGCCGACAAGCTGGCCGGCGTCGTTGCCGTCGACGGCCTGCCCGTGTTCCCCGGGTTCGAGCGACTGGGCGCCAGCGACCGACAGGCCCATGCGAAACAGATCGGTGCGCAGATGGCGAACGCCAATGCCGAGCAGTTCCAGGCCATGCAACTGGGCTACATGCAGGCCATCGGAGTGATTGATCCGACCCTGGCGATGAAAACCGCGGCCTTGACTGCGCGCAGCGATCCCGCCGCGACTGGGCGCTACGCCGCCGAAGACCTGGCGCTGGACCTGCGCGACCGGCTATCGGCCGCGACGGTGCCCATCCTGGAAATATCGCCCTACAACGCACCGGACTTCAGCACCCCGCCGATGGTGATGAGCGAGACCGAAAAGGTCGATTACTACCGGCAACTGCTCGCCGGCGCGCCGCAGGTGGACGTGGTGTCCATCTCCCCGTCCCGGCACTTCGTGATGCTCGACCAGCCACGGAAGTTCCTCGAGACCGTGGATGATTTCCTCGCCACACTGGTGTCGCCATGACTGCATGGAACAAGCTGACCAATCGCCGCTTCATGCTGGCCCTCGGCTTAGCTACGACCAGCGTAGGCATGGCACTGATCCTCGGTGGATGGCTGATCGACAGTCAGGCACTGCTCGAAGGGGGATTGATCTGTGCCGGCACCGGCGCGATCTGGCTGGTGTGCGCACGGTGGACCAACACCGACCGCATGCGCACCGTCGACCGGCGCTATGCGCGTGAGTTCTTCCTCGCCATTGGAAGCTACATGGCCATCATGCTGCTGGTCTGGCCAATGCTCGAATACGTGCAGGGCACAGCGGCGCGGACGCTGATCGCCCTGTCTCCGGTCCTTCCAGTGGTGTTCATCGGTCGGTCGGTGATGCGTCGGGTTCGCGACGGCGATGAGCTGGAGCGGCGGATATTCCTGGAGGCTGCGGCCATCGCCGGGTTGACGGTCGGCGTACTGAGCATGGCCGCCGCTTTCCTGCAAACCGCAGGTCTCGTTCACCTTCACGGCGGCTTGATGTGGGTATTTCCCGGCCTGTTTGCCGTATTCGGCATTGCGCTGTGGTGGACCAAGCGACGGTATCGCGAAGAATGAAAAACCACCTGCGCACGTTGCGTAATCAACAGGGTTGGTCGCAGGCCCACCTGGGCGAGCAACTGGATGTATCGAGGCAGACCATCATCGCGATCGAGACCGGCAAGTACGATCCCAGCCTGCCGTTGGCGTTCAAGATTGCGCAGTTGTTCGACTTGCCGATCGAATCGATCTTTATTCCCGGACCGTGATCGGATCAACCACGGCAGCGCTTGCGATGGATGCCCTCGTCACCGGACGGACCGTTGCTGGTGTTCCAGGTCCATTGGAGGGCGTGGCACTGGCGTGATTTTTGCTTGCTTTTCTTTGTGGGTTCGTCCTTGCATATTGCACTTGCGGTCGACTTCTCGCAGGCGTAGAAAAGATTCAGGGGGAGCTTCGGAGGCTCACCATGAACCGTTCCCATCACGCCGCCCTGTTCGCCGCCGCGATCACCTTCGCCGCCGCCTGCACCGGCCCGCACGACGGTCCCGCGGCCATTGTGCAAGCCGCTTCACCGCCGGAATCCGCACTCGGGGTCAACCTGCTCGAAGGGCTCGGCGACTACCATTTCGCGGTCACCAGCGACCATCCCGAGGTGCAGCGCTGGTTCAACCAGGGCCTGATGCTCACCTACGGTTTCAACCACGACGCCGCCGAACGGTCGTTTCTGCGCGCGACCGAACTCGATCCCAAATGCGCGATGTGCTGGTGGGGTGCGGCTCTCGTACTTGGCCCACACGTCAACGCGGCAATGGATCCGGAAAACACTGCGCGCGCCTGGGAGCGCCTGCAAAAGGCCCGCTCACTCGCACCCGAGGCCAGCACGCGCGAACAGGCCTTCATCAAGGCCCTGTCGGCACGCTACGCCGATAGCCCGCCCGCGGACCGTGGTCCGCTCGACGAGGCCTACGCCGATGCCACCCGCGTGCTGATACACGAACGTCCCGAGGACCTCGACGCCGCCACCCTCCACGCCGAGGCGCTCATGGACCTGCAGCCGTGGAACTACTACGACGCCAAGCGGCAGCCGAAGGGCAACACCCGTGAGATCGTCACGACGCTGGAATCGGTGATCGAACGCAACCCGGACCATCCCGGCGCGCTGCATCTGTACGTGCACGCGGTAGAAGCGTCCGACAATCCACAACGCGGGGTCGTTGCCGCCGATCGCCTGCGCGAATTGATCCCCGGCTCCGGCCACCTGGTCCACATGCCCGCTCACATCTACTCGCGGGTCGGCCGCTGGCACGACGCGGTGATCGCCAACCAGCGCGCGATCGAGGCCGACGACGCCTACCTGGCGCTGTGCCGCGGCAACACCGGCGGCGTCTACCCGCTCGGCTACGTGCCGCATAACCACCACTTCCTGTGGTTCGCCGCAAGCATGGAGGGTAACAGCGAGATCGCCCGCACCGCCGCGCTGGAGACCGCCGAGCGCACCCACCTGCCCGAGCTGATGCGCCAACCGGGCTTCGCCGCCCTGCAGCACTACTGGATGACGCCGTGGTTCGATCGCGTGCGTTTCGGCCGCTGGGAAGAGATCGTCGGCCAGCCCAACCCGGCACCGGACCTGCCGTACGTCAGCGCGATCTGGCATTACGCCGAAGGCACTGCGGCGGCACGGCAGCAGCGCGCCGCCGATGCACAACGCCACCTGGCCGCGTTGCGCACGCTGGCCGATGACCCGAGCATGGAGACGCTGATGGTCTGGGACCGTTATCCGCTCAGCCACGCCGTGCGTATCGCAGAGCGCAGTCTCAGCGCCGAGGTGGCGAACGCGAGCGGTGACCTCGATACCGCGATCATCGCGCTGCGCGAGGCGGCCGTGACCGAGGACGCGATTCCCTACGATGAGCCGCCGGGCTGGCACGCGCCGGTACGCCATACGCTGGGCGCGTTGCTGCTGGCCGCCGACCGTCCGATGGAAGCCGAGGCGGTGTATCGGGAGGAACTGGAACGCAACCCGGCCAACGGCTGGTCTCTGCATGGCCTGGCGCAAAGCCTGCAAGCGCAGAAGCGCACAAGCGATGCCGCCGAGGTTGAACGGCAGTTCGCGCAAGCGTGGCAGCACGCCGATGTGGAACTGCTGGCGTCACGGCTGTAATCCGATCCATCGCACGGTCACAACGCATGGTTGTCCGGCGAAACGACGCCGGTCGGCGCAACCATCAGCCAAATGGATCGCTGCCCGGACGCAGTTCGATATCCAGTGCGTGCGCCAGTTCCTGCATCGCCTCGTCGTCGCTGCTCAAGGTGATCCAGCCCGCGTGCATGTCGTCTTCGCCGGACGGCCCGCTGGCGGCATTCCATGTCCACAGGCTGTAGCCGTACTCACGTAGCCGGTCGTAGGCGACCGCCATCAGCGATGGCACGTCGGCGTCGGCCAGGAAGTCCTCGTCACTGGCATCCTCCACGCCCCAGTCGACGCTGAGGTTCCAGCGCGCGGCCAGCTCGGTGATGGTATCGATGAACGACACCGCATCGGCACCATCGACGTAGAACCCGGCCTTCCAGTCGACCACGTCCTTGAGCAGCCAGACCGGCTCGGCCTGGTCCGGGTCGGCCTCGTCCAGCGCTTCGCGGTACTCGGCGAACTGCTGCAAGGCCGCCTCCTCGTCGCCGGGGTTGATCAACAGCAGCAGCTGCCAGACCAGCGTCTCGGGTGTGTCGTCGGCATCCGGATCGATGCCGGCGCTGGCCCGGGAACTGTTGGCGAAGTTGTCGTCGGGGTCGTATTCGGGGTCGTTGGCATTCATTGGAGTGTTCCGCGAGGGGGCCGGGGAATCGTGACACGCCCGGTGGTGGACGCAACGTCATCTGGCTGGTCGCCGCAACCCGGGGGATCCCCGCAAGAGGCCGCGCGCGCCAGCAACAGCACGCGTTCGCGGCGATTGCGAGTGAGCGAAGCGGCACGCTCGAACTGGTGGCGCGCCTCCTCGTGGCGACCGAGTTTCCACAGCAGGTCGCCACGCACTGCCGGAAACAAATGGTAGCGAGCGAGCAGTGGCTCGCTTTCCAGTGCATCGGTCAGGGCCAACCCCGCCGCCGGGCCGTAGGCCATCCCCACTGCCACCGCGCGGTTGAGTTCAACCACCGGCGACGGCGCCACCACGGCGAGTGTTGCGTACAACTCGGCGATGCGTGCCCAGTCGGTGTCAGGCGCGGTCGGTGCCCGCGCATGGCACGCCGCGATGGCGGCCTGTAGCGCATAGACGCCGTGCTCGCCGCCGATTCTTTCGGCGAGCTCCAGCGACGCGAAACCACGGCCGATCGCCAGCCGATCCCAGCGGGCACGGTCCTGCTCCAGCAACACGATCGGCTCACCCGATGGCCCCAGCCGCGCTTTGGCGCGTGAAGCCTGGATCTCCATCAAGGCCAACAAGCCGTGCACTTCTGGCTCACCCGGTGCCAGCCCGACCAGAACCCGGCCCAGCCGCAAGGCCTCGTCGCACAGCGCCGGTCGCATCCAGTCATCGCCGGCGGTCGCCGAATAGCCCTCGTTGAAGATCAGGTAGATGACCCCGAGTACCGATGCCAGGCGTTCGGGCAATTGGTCCTTGCGCGGGACCTCGAACGGCACCTGCTTGGCGGTCAGGGTGCGCTTGGCGCGCACGATGCGCTGGGCGATGGTCGCCTCCGGCAGCAGGAAGGCACGCGCGATCTCATCGGTGCCCAGCCCGCCAAGCAGGCGCAGCGTCAGCGCGACCTGGGCATCGGTGGACACCACCGGGTGGCAGGCCGTGAACACCAGCCGCAGCAGGTCATCGCCAATGTCGTCGTCCAGGCGTCGGTCGCTGTCCGGGCGGTCCATGTCGCGGCCCTCCAACTCGTGGCCGAGCTGCTCATGCTTGCGCTGCTGCAGCTGGTGGCGACGCAGGCGGTCGATAGCGCGGTGCTTCGCGGTCGCCATCAGCCAGGCACCGGGGTTGTCGGGCACACTCGATTCCGGCCAGCGCTCCAGTGCGGCAACCAAGGCGTCCTGCGCCAGCTCCTCGGCTACCCCGATATCGCGCACCATCCGCGCGAGGGCCGCGATGATCCGCGGCGCCTCGATCCGCCAGACTGCCTCAATCGCGCGGTGGGCGTTACGTCGTGGGTCGTGATCGGTCATGACAACCGATCAGAGCACCGCCGCCGCCATGCCACAAGTGCGGACCGCGAACCCACCAGGCCGGACTGGTCAGGAATCGCTATGAAGGATCTCCCGAGAAGGTCGTTGACCGGATTCCTGCAAGCCTGGTTACACCGCCAATCGTTCGCGCAGCCTCTGCTCCTGCTCGCGCAACCCGGGAGTGAACTCGACACCAAAATCTTCCGCCTCGAAGACCTGGCGGATCTCGATCTCGCAAACTCCCTCGTGCGGATTCGGACAGCGCTTGACCCATTCGATCGCCTCCTGCAACGAGCGCACCTGCCACAGCCAGAACCCGGCAACCAGCTCCTTGGTCTCCGCGAACGGCCCATCAACGACCCGCCGCGAAGTGCCAGAAAACCTTACTCGTGCGCCCGTGTTGCTGGGCTGCAAGCCCTCGCCGGCAAGCAGGATGCCCGCCTTCGCCAGTTCCTCGTTGTAGCGGCCCATCTCGGTCAATCGTTGCTCGCTCGGCATGGCGCCGGCCTCGGATTGCCGGGTCGCCTTGACCATCACCATCACTTTCATGTCGTTTTTCCTCGCTCGTGGATGAGGCACCCATTGGAGCCGCGGCTCGGTCACCAGGTGCGCTCTTGCAAATACGACGAACCGGAAGGCGGGGAATCGACAGGAGGGGAAAACTTTAAACTGGAGACCCAGCCACGGCGCACACGCCTGATCTCCGGCATGATGCAGCCGCCTCCCCCACAGGACGAATTCATGCAATTCCTGCTGCTTGTCTACAACGACGACACCGAGCTCGACGCATTGCCCGAGGGCGAGTTCGATACCCGGATGCGCGGCTGTTTCGTCCACGCCGACGCGTTGCGCGCCCGTGGCCAACTGATCGAATCGCAGCAACTCGAGTCCGCCAGGAAGGCCCGGTCGGTGCGTATCCGCAACGGGCGCACCACTGTCGTCGATGGTCCTTTCGCCGAGACCAAGGAAGTCCTGGCAGGCTTCAACCTGATCGAAGCCGACAGCTTGGACGAGGCCGTCCGCATCGCGGCGGAATTCCCTTGGGCACGCACCGGGTGCATCGAAGTTCGCCCGATACGCGACATGGCTGCAGTGCGCCGGCAGGTCGGCGCCTGAGGCTGCGCGCTATGGCCGCAGCAAGGTCCGCTCGCTGCACCACAGCTCGCTCGCGCTGGCGACCAACGCCTGGTATTTGCGTGGCGGCACGGTCTCGGTAATTGCGTACGCCGGCAACGCCGTGTCGCGTTGCGCGGCAAGTGCGGCCAGGGTGCCGTTGGCGTTGATCAGCCGCGCGACCATCGGCTGCGTGGCGCCTTGGCCTCGACGCAGCACCACCCCGACTTCCCGGTTCGCCAGCCGCACCGGGGTTCCCGGCGGAAATACACCGATCTCCCGAACCAGCAGGATTGCCAACCCTTCATCAACGGCCTTGCCACGCTCCAGGAACAGGCTGCGCAGGGCGTGCCGCGCATGCACCGCTTCGCGATAGGCACGTGGGCGCACCATCGCTGAATAGATATCAACAATCGCCAGCTTTCGCGCGCCACGGCTGATCGCATCGCCCGACAGGCGGTTGGGATACCCACTGCCGTCAATGCGCTCGTGGTGCTGCAACACGGCAGCCAGCCAAACCGGATCCTCCACCCCGGCCGCTTGCAACAGCTCGACGCCGGCCTGTGGATGGCCGGCAATCACCAGGCGTTGGTCAACTGACAACTCGGATTCCTGTCGGTTCATGGCGGCGGCAAACGGACCCAGCGCGACGTCATAGCTCAATGCGGCAGCGACAACCGACAAGCTCTCGTCCTCGTCCCAGCCACGCGCGCGCACCAGCAACTCGCACAGGGTCGCCGCATGCAACAGCCGCGCCACGTGGCCGTCATCGCCGACTTCCAGTTGCATCGCCGCCAGAGCCGCGTCGGCGTCGCGCGCGACCAGGCCGCGCAGGCGCCGAGCAATCTCAAACAACTGCTCGCCCAAAGCGTCGCCTTCACGCATTGCCAAGTGCCGGTGCAGCACTTTCAGCTCATGGCGCAGCACTTGCATTTCGCGGAACACGGGAGGCTCCGGCTCGGCCGGGGGGCCCACCGGCGCAATCTCGTCGAGTTGCAACGCCTCATCGGCCTGGTCGGCGGCGTGATCGAACTCCGCCACCAGCACGCCTGCGCTGGTCTCGGTGTCGGGCACCAACATGCCGCGCTCCAACACCACATCCAACTGGTCCGGGCTTGCCAGCACCATTCCCTGCACGAACAACAGCTTGCCCTCGCGGTCGTATACCGACCACGCCAATGGCGAACCAAGCTCCACTTCATCTGCAACCACCGGACGCACGTGCACCCCCAACGGCCCGCCGGATCGCCGGGCTTCGGTACGTTATCGGTCGTCTTGGCCGGAGCTTTAACTTCCTAACTTCCGCTCGGCGCAAGGGTTGCTGGCCGCACGCGGGCCGCCAGCAACAATCCGAGCACGGCCAGGCTGCCGGTTATCGCAAATCCCGACAGATACGCCGCAATCGGTGAACGTGCCAGCAAGGCGGCGAACAGGGATCCGCCCACGGCCAACATGGTGGCGGTGAACAAGGCGTCGCACAGTTGCAACGCCGAGGCATTGGCGCCCTGTCGCTCCGGCGGCGACAGTTCCAGCGTCAGTATCGACAGGCTGGGATACACCGTGCCCATGCCCAGCCCGGCAACCACCCAGCCGGCCATCGCGACCTGGAGCGGCACCGTCGGCATCACGGCCAGTGCGACGCAAGCCACGCCCAGTGCGATCAACCCCATGCCGGCCTGCAACAGGCGCGCCGGCGAAGGATCGATCAGCCGCCCCCGATTCCACGAACCCAGCGACCAGCCAATCGCGCCGATGGTCAATGCCAACCCGGCCCAGGTCGGCGACAAGCCGCGCTCGCGGGTCAGCAATAACGGCAGGAATATCTCGGTGCCAAAGAAGGCCGCCGAGGCAATCCCGCGCAAGGCGATGACGGACGGAAGCCCGCGGCCGGCGCGCAAGGTCCCGGCGGGGAGCAGCTTGACCATGCTGGCCAGCAACCCGACACCGGCAGCACCCAACAAGACGATCGCCAGCCAGTCACGTCGTTGGCCGGCGTAGTGCAGCAGCAACGCGCTGACCGCCGCGACCACCGCCCAGGCGATCCGCTGCCGGTTGCCGCTGGCGTCAGTGGACGTCTGCTGCGGCAAAGGACCCATCCCACGCAGTGCCGGCAACACCATGGCCGCGGCCAGTGCGGCAACAAACGGGACCAGCAGGAATACCCAGCGCCAACCCAGGTGCTCGACTATCAGGCCGCTGATGGTCGGCCCGATGATCGCCGGCAACACCCATGCGGCAGCAAACGCGGCGAAGATCGGCGCGCGCATTTGCGGTGGATAGGCCCGTCCCACCACCACGTACAGGGCGACCGACATCAGCCCGCCGCCAAAGCCCTGGATCACCCGCCCCACCAACAGCACCCACATCGTCGGCGCCAGGCCAGCGATCACCAGGCCGATGCCAAACCACACGATGCCGTGTTTGAGCGGCGCGCGCGGGCCACTGCGATCTGCCCAGGGGCCGCTGGCAACCATCCCGACCACCGCCGCGGCCAGCGTGCCGGCAAAGGCCATCGCGTACAGTGACAAGCCATCCAGCGCGTGTGCCACCACCGGCATTGCGGTGGCCACGGCCAGCGCCTCGAACGCATAAAGCGCGACCAGCGATACCGCGCCCAGCGTCAGCGCCCGATAGCGCGGGGCAAACAACCGCTCCGGAGCTGTCGTCACCGGCCGCCGGCGTGCGTAGCGGCTCCACGGAATGCGGTGTCGGCAGGGAACTGGGCGCGCGCAGGCAGCGAGGACGGGACGACCGTATTCGGCGCCTTCGGCGTCGACTGATCCATCGCCTCGGCAGCGCCACGCTGTGCGGCCTTATGCGGGATCCGCCACAGCTCGGCGGGATCGTAATACGACGACCCTCGGGTCCAGCGCGAATTCCCCGATTTGCCCTCTTCGGCAATTTCCAGACGACTGTCACCGCGAGTGGCGTGGAGCGGTGTCCACAAGCCTTCCGTCGCGTTGGCGGACAAACACACGAAGTAGGTTTGCGCATCGACGGCATTGGCCGGCTCAACGGTGTGGCTCGCGCCAAACTTGAGCAGGGTTTCCGGAAACATGTGGAGTGCCAGTCCGGGGGAGTGGATATGGGCCATGGTGCTGGATCCTGGTAACAAGGCGATCGTCGGATCGCGGGGGCTCGTGGCACGCACCGCTCGTAAGGGTCGTGGTCGACAACCGATGGTAATGGTTCCGTTCCCGCTCGGCACACTCCGCACAATCACTGCCTGCTGGCGCTCCTATAATGGCGGGCTCGACGGCACGGCCGCCCTCGCCCTTGCAGGCGCCCATGACTCCCCCTACCCCGCGCGAGCACGCACCTGACGTTCGCCTGCCGCTATGGCGCGGTCGCGGCCTGATACTGCTCGGCATCGCGCTGTCGGCGCTGAACTTGCGCACCGCCGTCACCTCGCTGACCCCGCTGCTGGACAGCCTGGGCCAGACGCTGGATTTCGGCCCGACCATGACCGGGGTGTTCGGCATCGTGCCCACCGCGGCGTTTGCGGTGTTCGGCGTCGCCACCCCGGCCATCGCCCACCGTCTGGGTCTGGAGCGCACCGCCTTGCTGGCGATGCTGCTTGCCGCAGTCGGTTTGCTGGCACGTGGTTTTGTCGGCGGGACCGGTCAATTGCTGCTGACATCGGCGGTCGCACTGTCGGGCATGGGCATCGGCAACGTGGTGTTGCCGCCGCTGGTCAAGCGCTACTTCGCTGATCGGGTCGGCGGCGTCAGCGCGATGTACATCACGATGTTGCAGATGGGCACCATCCTGCCTGCGCTGGCCGCGGTACCGGTCGCCAATGCGCTGGGTTGGCGCGTGTCGCTGGGCGCGTGGTCACTGGTGGCGGTTGCCGCGGCATTACCCTGGGCGATAACCCTGTACCAGGAGCGTCACGGCCGTTCCACCAACGCGCAGGCGCTGGCATTGCTCCACGACCGCGCCGTCACGGCGGACGATGCGGCGCCGGAACTCGCCGCTCCCCCGGTGTCCGGCCGTGTCTGGCGGTCACCGGTGGCATGGGGAATGGCATTGATGTTCGGCATGACGTCGCTCAACAGCTATTCGATATTCACCTGGCTACCGGCCGTGCTGGTGGATGCCGGCGGCAGTCCGTTACTGGGCGGCACGATGGTCGGGCTGTACTCCGCGTTCGGGCTGGTCAGCGGCTTCCTGATGCCGGTCGTCGCAGTGCGGGTGAAAAATCCGTTCCCGATCGTGATCCTGTGCTGCCTGTTGCACCTGTCCGCGTTCCTCGGACTGCTGCTGGCGCCGATGACCTTGACCCTGCTGTGGGTTGCACTGCTGGGACTGGGCCCCAGCACGTTCCCGCTCGCGTTGACACTGATCAACCTGCGCACCCGCACTCCGGCCGGCTCGGCCGCGTTGTCGGGCTTCACCCAGGGCGTAGGCTACGCGCTGAGCTGCGCCGGCCCGTTCCTGTTCGGCCTGCTACGCGGCTGGTCCGGTGGCTGGCTGTGGCCATTCGCGTTTCTGAGCGCAAGCCTGCTGCTGCTGGCCGCAGGCGGCTATCTGGCGTGCAAGCCACGAATGCTGGAAGACAGCTGGTAGACGCGGCAAACCCATCACCAGGGCAGTTCACTGCCGTTGGCGTGCCAGAACGTGCCGGTCTGCTCCAGACCGAGCGTGTCCAGCCGTTCGACCAACTGCCCGGCCGCATGCTCCGGGCTGACCTCACCACTGCCGCCCACCATCTCGGTGGCGACGAAGCCCGGATGCAGCAGGAACACGGCGATGCCGCGCGACGCAAGGTCCACTGCCAGGGATTTGCCGATCGCGTTGACCGCCGACTTGGACGCGCGATAGCCGTAGCGACCGCCCGAGCCGTTATCGGCCACCGAGCCCATGCGGCTGGTCATGATGCCGATCTTCGCGCCTTCGCCCAGATGGCCCAGCAACGCCTGCGCTACCCGCAACGGCCCCATCGCATTGACCTCGAACTGGCGGCGCATGTCTTCCCATCCGGCCGCGTCGATGTCGCCCAGTACCTCGCGGGTCATGATGCCGGCGTTGAGCACCAGCACGTCGATGCGCGTGTCGCCCAGTCGCTGCGCCAGTGCGGCGAGGGCCGCATCATCGGTCACATCGACCCCGGCCTCGACCTGCGCACCGGTCGCCTGCAGCGCATCGCTGGCCTGGCGGCAGGCCGCAATCACGCGATCGCCGCGGGCGGTGTAATGACGGGCGAACGCAAGACCGATGCCGCGATTGGCGCCGGTGACAAGGACGGTTTTCATGTCGGACTCCGTGACTGTGATGTCCCAGTCATGGCGTCGCCAGCGCCGACAATCAAGGTGCTTGGCCAATCGCGCACTGTCGCGCACCCCTTATCCGTATTGACGCGTGTAGCGAGCACGCCTCAATCCAGTAACAATGACGCGATACCCCCACAGGAAGCCGCTCCATGATCCAGCGTTTCGATACCGGTCCCCGCATGTCCAAAATGATCATCCACAACGGCGTGGCCTATCTCGCCGGGCAGGTGCCCAAGGACGCCAGCGCCGACATCGCCGGTCAGACCGGGCAGGTGCTGCAGGCCATCGATGATCTGTTGCAGCAGGCTGCGACCGACAAGGCGCACATCCTGCGTGCGGACATCTTCCTGGCCGACATGGCCGATTTCGATGCCATGAACGAATCCTGGGAAAAGTGGGTACCGCAAGGCGCTACGCCGGCGCGTGCCACGGTGCAAGCCGGGCTCGCCAGGCCGAACCTGAAAATCGAGATCGTGATCATCGCTGCGGTGCCGTGATCAGGCGGGTCCACACTGTCATCATTCACGGCCGCGTCGCCGTCGCGCCGCCACCAACCCAGGGCAACTCCAATGGCCATGTCGGAAAGTGATATCCAGGCAGGCTGGATCTACCAGACCAGCCATCAGCAGCAGCGATTGGTGCTGGGCTGGGATCGTGACGGTCGCGTCGTCTACTGCTCCAAGGGCAAGGACGCGGACGCGCCGTTCCAGAACTGCCACGTGCGTATCACCACCCGGAAGTTCGCCCAGCGCGCCATTGGAAAGTTGCGCCAGGTCGACGATGTGCAGCCCTATATCGTGGCCAACAAGGCGACCACCGTCGTGGTGCCACCCGTGCGCCGACGCCCCGGCAGCGTCAACCCGGGCGTGTGAACAGGCGTTCGCCGCCCCAGCGATAGCCCCTGGCCGCAGCCGACGGTCGGCGCAATGGCTTGTGCACTTTGCGTCCAGCCCTCGTCGACCCTAGGCTGGCAGGAATCCCCCAGCCGGTTTGCCTGCCATGTCCTACCAGCCCACTTCCACGTCGCTCTCGTTGGCCCTGTCCGCACTGTTTGCCCTCGGCCTGCCCGGCTGCTCGGTCGAGCAACCGGCAACCGACGCCACGGCAGACGCTGCCAACACGGATACCGCGGGTGCCGGGGCAGCCGCCCAGACCGATGCCAAGGCCCCGGTGTTGGGCAGCTTCGGCTTTGATATCGCCGGCATGGACCGCGAGGTCGCGCCGGGCGACGACTTCTTCGAGTTCGCCAACGGGACCTGGGTCGACACCACCGAAATCCCGGCCGACCGTTCCAGCTTCAACAGCTTCACCCGCATCCTGATCAACAACGAGAAGAACGTCCGCAAGATCATCGAGGACGCCGCCGCCGACACCGCGGCCACGGGCGAAACCCGCAAGATCGGCGACACCTACACCGCGTTCATGGACCAGGCCGGAATCGAGGCCAAGGGCGTCTCGGCGATCCAGCCCCGGTTGGACGCGATCGCCGCGATCAGCGACAAGCCTGCGCTTGCGACCGAACTGGGCAACCAGCTGCGCGCCGATGTCGACCTGCTCAACGCCACCGATTACTACACCGACCGGCTGTTCGGCCTTTGGGTCTCGCAGGATATCCACCAGCCCGATCGCAACGCGCCCTACCTGGTACAAGGCGGACTGGGCATGCCCGACCGCAGCTTCTACCTGGGCGATGGCCGCATGATCGAGCTGCGCAAGGCGTACCAGGCGCACGTCGCCAAGGCGCTGGAGCTCGCCGGGATTGATGAGGCCGCGGCCAAGGCCGAACGCATAGTTGCACTAGAAACCGCGATCGCCCGCGTGCACGCCACCCAGGAGCAGACCAACGACGTCGAGGCCGGCGCCAATGCCTGGACCGCTGCCGACTTCGCTGCCAAGGCGCCAGGTCTGGACTGGGGGGCGTTCCTGCAGGCCGCCGACCTAGGCGAACAAGCCGACTTCATCGTCTGGCAGCCGGACGCGGTTGCCGGCATCTCGGCGCTGGTCGCCTCGCAGCCGCTGGACACCTGGAAGGACTACCTCGTGTTCCATGCGCTTGACCGGAATGCCGCCTACCTGCCCAAGGCCTTCGGCGACGCCCATTTCGCGTTCCATGGCAAGACCCTCAACGGCACGCCGGAGCAACGCGAGCGCTGGAAGCGCGGCGTCAGCGCCACCAACAACGCGCTCGGCGAGGCGGTCGGCAAGCAGTATGTCGAACGCCATGTCAGCGCCGCGACCAAGACCCGCGCCGAAGCAATGGTGGCCAACATCATCGCCGCGTTCGGCAAGCGCATCGATGCACTGGAGTGGATGAGCCCGCAGACCAAGGCCGAAGCCCGCGCCAAGGTCGCCGGCCTCACTGTCGCGGTCGGCTACCCGGACACCTGGCGCGACTACAGCGCCCTGGAAGTGAAGCCCGACGACGCGCTGGGCAACGCACGACGCGCGGCCCGGTTCGAGTATCAACGCAACCTGGCCAAACTCGGCCAAGCGGTCAACCACGACGAGTGGTACATGCTGCCGCAGACGGTCAATGCGCTGAACGTGCCGCTGGAAAACCGGCTGATCTTTCCGGCCGCGATCCTGCAGCCGCCGTTCTTTGATCCCAATGCCGACGACGCGGTCAACTACGGCGCAATCGGCGCGGTCATCGGCCATGAGATCAGCCACAGCTTCGACAACCTTGGCGCGCTGTTCGACAAGGACGGCAAGCTGCACAACTGGTGGACACCGGACGACCTGGCCCGCTTCGACGCCGCCGGGCAGGCACTGGCGAAGCAGTTCAGCCAGTACCAGGCGTTCGACGATCTGTCGGTCAATGGCAAGCTGACCCTGGGCGAGAACATCGCCGATGTCGCCGGCCTGGCCACCGCCTACGACGCTTACCACCTGTCACTGGATGGCAAGCCGCCGCAGACGCTGGAAGGCTTCAGCCCCGACCAGCGCTTCTTCCTCGGCTTCGCGCAGGCCTGGCGCGGCAAGTACCGCGAGCCGGCGTTGCGCAACGCCATCCTCACCGACGTCCACGCCCCCGGCCGCTTCCGCACCCAGACCGTGCGCAACCTCGATGCGTGGTACCCGGCATTCGAGGTCAAACCAGACCAGGCGCTGTACCTGGCGCCGCAGAACCGGGTGAAGATCTGGTGATCGGAAGAAACCAGATGAACTTCGCCAGGAAACTGCTTGCCCGTTTCAAGGGCAATGCGCGTGCGGCCTTCGTCGCCGGGCACGCTGCCCAGGCTTCCCGCGCCGGCAGCGTCGAGCCAGCCGCCGCCCACGCATCGGTCACCCCCGAGCTGGCAGGGACATTCACCAGCCACTCGTTCACCAACGACGCCGGCACCCTGGACTACAAGTTGTACGTCCCCGGCGGTCACCCCGGCGCGAATGGTCCACCGGTGCCGCTGGTGGTGATGCTGCATGGCTGCACCCAATCGCCCGAGGATTTTGCGGCAGGCACACAGATGAACCGGCTCGCCGGCGTGCATGGCTTCCTGGTCGCCTACCCCGAGCAGCCAGCCACGGCGAACATGAACCGGTGCTGGAACTGGTTCCAGCCCGAGCACCAGAAATACGGTCACGGCGAACCATCGCTGATTGCCGGCATCACCGAACAGGTCGCCTCGAACCATCGCGTCGACCCCGAGCGTATCTTCGTCACAGGCCTGTCCGCGGGCGGCGCGATGGCCGTGATCCTGGGCGAGTGCTATCCCGACGTCTTCGCCGCAGTTGGCGTGCATTCCGGCCTGGCGTTCGGCGCCGCCGATGGCCTGATGTCCGCGCTGTCTGCGATGAAGTCCGGTGCCCGCGGTTCGCGCAGCGGCTCAGCCGTGCAACGCGATGCGCACCGACCGGTACCGACGATCGTGTTCCAGGGCGACGCCGACCATACCGTGGCCCCGAGCAATGCCGAGCTGATCGTCAGCGACGCGACCGCATCCGCCATCGAGCCACTGACCGCGACCACCGAGAAAGCCCAGGTGCCCAATGGGCGTTCCTACACCCGCGAGGTGTTCAGCGATCCCGCCGGGCATCCACAGGTCGAGTACTGGCGCATACACGACGCAGACCATGCATGGAGTGGCGGCAGCCCGCAGGGCAGCTATACCGATCCCGCCGGGCCGGATGCCTCGGCGGAGATGGTGCGGTTCTTCCTCCAGCACGCGGTTGCTGATGGTTCAAGGAAATGACACCGGCGCGGCCGTCGACCGGCGGTTCATGAAATGCCCAGCAATGCCCGCGTGTTCTGGTTAAAGTAGCCGACCATGTCATCCCGCCTGCTACTGCGTGTCCTGCTCTGCATCGCCCTGATCCTCAATGGATCGGGACTTGCGGTGGCGGCGACACAGATGCAGGTGCAGCATGCGGCCACGGTCGCTTCGACGACGCCGGATTCAGCGTCCACTCCGGACGAGCACACGACCTGCGCGGAGCATTCGGCACCGGCAACTGCTGCGACCGAGGCACCGCTTGGAGACCATCCCGCCGCGGCGGACTGCTGCGAAGGTACGGCATGCGATGTCGCCTGCCCGGCAGGGTTGCTGGCGACGCTGACGGTACCGGTGCAGGAATGGCGAATGGCGCCGCACGTCCTGGCAGCCCGGCCGGCCCTGGCCGACCATCCGGCCCCCGCGCTTCACGACCGGTACCGACCTCCGATCCGTTGAGTCCGGGTGCCGTTGTCCGGCGCCCGCTTCTGCCTGCCTGACGACGCGCCATCTATCGATGCCGACGCGGCAGATGCCGAAATGTTCCGCCCTCCAGGCGGAGCTCCGACTTCCCCGAATTCACGGAGTGTTTCCATGTCCACCGATTCTTCCGGGCTCCCCCCGGCGGCGCCCTCCCGACGTCGTTTTGTCACCGGCCTGGCCGCTGGCGGCCTCGCTGCCGGCATGGGGCTTTGGCGCTTGCCGGCGCTTGCCGCCAGCGGCGCTGCCCAGACCCTGCAGACCCTGAGCGGCACCGACTTCGACCTGTCCATTGGCGGCTCAATGGTCGATTTCACCGGCCGTGCCCGCCCGGCCGTCACCGTCAATGGCACGTTGCCGGCGCCGCTGCTGCGCTGGCGCGAAGGCGACACCGTGACCGTGCGCGTGGCCAACCGCCTGCGCGATTCGTATTCGTCCATCCACTGGCACGGCATCCTGCTGCCGGCCAACATGGACGGCGTGCCCGGTCTGAGCTTTGACGGCATCGCTCCGGGCGAAACGTTCACCTACCAGTTTCAATTGCAGCAGTCCGGCACCTACTGGTACCACAGCCACTCGATGTTCCAGGAGCAGGCCGGGCTGTACGGCCCGATCATCGTCGAACCGCGCGCACCGGCGCCTTACCACTACGACCGCGAGCACGTGGTGCTGCTGTCGGACTGGACCGACATGGATCCGACCGCGCTGTTCCGGCGCATGAAGAAGAACGCCAGCTACGACAACTACTACCAGCCCACCGTCGGCGACTTCGTGCGTGATGCGCGCAGTGAAGGTCTGTCCGCCACGCTGCGGGACCGGATGATGTGGGACCAGATGCGGATGACGCCGTCCGACATTTCCGACATCAACGGCCACACCTACACCTTCCTGATGAACGGCACCGCGCCAGCCGGCAACTGGACCGGCCTGTTCCGCCCCGGCGAAAAACTCCTGCTGCGCTTCATCAACGGCTCGGCGATGACCTATTTCGACGTGCGCATCCCGGGCCTGAAGATGACCGTGGTCGCCGCCGACGGGCAGTACATCCACCCCGTCACCGTCGACGAATTCCGCATCGCGGTGGCCGAGACCTTCGACGTGCTGGTCGAGCCATCGGGGGCGGATGCCTTTGCGATCTTCGCCCAGGACATGGGCCGTACCGGCTACGCGCGCGGCACCCTCGCAGTGCGCCAAGGCCTGCAACCACCGGTGCCGCCCCTCGACCCGCGCCCGCTGCTGACCATGGACGACATGGGACACGGCGGCATGGACCACGGCAGCATGGGTCACGGAAGCACGGGTGATGCCGACACGGGACATGCGCCCATCGATCATGCGGCCATGGGACACGCCGGCCATGACATGCAGGCGATGTCCGGCATGGACCACTCGGCAGGCGGCATGCAGCAACACCCCGCCAGTGAAACCGGCAACCCGCTGGTCGACATGCAGGCGATGTCGCTGGCACCGAAACTGGACGACCCCGGCATCGGACTGCGCGACAACGGCCGCACGGTACTGACCTACGGCGCGATGAAGAGCCTGTTCGAAGACCCGGACGGCCGCGAGCCCAGCCGTGAGGTCGAACTGCACCTGACCGGCCACATGGAGAAGTTCGCCTGGTCGTTCAACGGCCAGAAATTCGCCGATGTCGAACCGCTCCGCCTCAACTACGGCGAGCGCATGCGCATCGTGCTGGTCAACGACACCATGATGAGCCACCCGATCCACCTGCACGGCATGTGGAGCGACCTGGAGGACGAGAACGGCGACTTCCATCTGCGCAAGCACACCGTCGATATCGCGCCTGGCACCAAGCGCAGCTATCGCGTCCGCGCCGACGCCCTGGGCCGCTGGGCCTTCCACTGCCACCTGCTGTACCACATGGAAGCGGGAATGATGCGCGAAGTGAGGGTCGAGGAATGAGCCGTTCTCTTTTCCCCGCCACCACGGTGATGGCGCTCGCGCTGGGCTTGGCTCTGCATGGCACTGCCGTTGCCCAGGATCATCACGACCACGCCGAGCCGACGCCGGTTGACCATTCGGCAATGAACCACGGCGACGATGCCAGTCAAAAGGACATCGACCACGCGGCCATGGATCATGCCGCGATGGGGCATGGCAGCACGGATCAATCCCCACATCACCCGGCCACTGCATCACCTGCCAAGACTTCCGACCACTCGGGCATGGACCATGGCGCGATGGACCACTCGACCATGGATCACGCCGCGATGGGGCATGGCGCGCCGCCGCGCACGGAGCCGGTCACGCCGATTCCCACCGTGACCGATGCCGACCGTGCGGCCGCATTCCCGGTGCTGACGCTGCCGATGGCACACGCGCCCGAGATCAACCGATACGTGGCGTTCAATCGCCTGGAAGCCTGGGATGTCCAGCCAGGCACGGGACAACTCTGGGAAGCTCAGGCCTGGGTGGGCAGCGATCTCAACCGGCTGTGGCTGCGCACCGAGGGCGAGCGCATCGGCGGCAAGACCGAAGCGGCCGAACTGGAAGCCTTCTACGGACGCAGCGTGTCGACCTGGTGGGACGTCCTGGCAGGCATCAAGCACGATTTCAACCCGGGTGGCTCGCAGACCTGGGCGGCCTTCGGCGTGCAGGGCCTGGCACCCTACAAGTTCGAGGTTTCGGCCACCGCCTACGTCGGCGAGTCGGGCCAGACGGCGGCCAACGTGGAGGTCGAGTACGAGTTGCTGCTGACCAACCGGCTGATTCTCCAGCCGCTGGTCGAGGTAACGGCCTTCGGCAAGGATGACCCGGCACGAGGAACCGGCTCCGGGTTGAGCTCTGTGGAAGCCGGTATACGCCTGCGTTACGAGATCGACCGGAAATTCGCCCCGTATATCGGCGTGGTCCACGAACGCGCGTTCGGCAACACCGCGGACTTCCGTCGCAGCGAGGGCGAGGACACCCGCGATACCCACCTGGTCGCAGGAGTGCGGATCTGGTTCTAGCCGCGGCGAACAGCCACTGCAGTCTCCATCCACGAGCCTTCACCTATCCCGATACAAGTGAGAAACACGCATGAAACGCAACCAACTCGTATTGACCATCATCGCGCTAGCCTCTGCGCATGCTCTCACCGCATGCGCGCAAGCGCCCGACAACAACACTGCGCCGGCATCGCCGTCGACACTGTTCGCCCACTCCGCATCGGACGTCTCCGCGCAAAGTCCGGTGCCCGCCCAGTCCGCCCTGCCGTTGATGGTCGTCAGCAAGAGCCCCAATTGCGGCTGTTGCCAGTTGTGGGTGGAGCACATGGAACACGCCGGCTTCACGGTCCAGGTCGTGAATACCCATAACGTGAATGCGATCAAGGAGCGGGTGGGCGTTCCGTATGGCAAGGGCTCCTGCCATACCGCGGAAGTGGACGGCTATTTCGTCGAAGGCCATGTCCCGGCGGATGACATCAAGCGCCTGCTGACGGAGCGGCCGGCAGGCAAGGGGCTGGTCGTGCCGGGCATGCCGGCCGGCTCACCGGGAATGGAACTGCCCGATGGCCGCGTCCAGCCCTATGTCGTCGAACTCGTCGCCCACGACGGCAGCACGTCCGCGTTCGCCCACCACGCGGATTGACACGCTCAGTCGATTGCAGCGCGCTGCGTCGGCGATCCCTGGCCGGAGTCCGCCGCAGGCTCGTGCTTGCGGTCGAAGCAATGGCGACCGGCGGCGTGGTTCCACTCGACCCCGCTCCGCGGTTGGCCCCCTGCGGTGCGGGCGGTGTCGGTGCTGAAGTTCGCGCACAAACGATAGGCGTGCTCGCCGGTAACCTGGTAGTCGTACGTCGCGCCGTCTACCGGATCGCGCGGGATCTGCTGTCCCGGCAGGCTTGCCAGGGTGGCGATATCCGGTGGCAGTGCGTCGTGCTGCCGTGCATACAGATCCACCAACTGGACGATTTGCTGCAGGTCTTGCACCCGCTTGTTGTCCAGGGTGACCTCGCGCTGCGCCGAGGGTGAGCGCATCAGCGTGATCGCCGCCCCCACAGTCAGCACAACGACGACGGTGGCGACGATCGCCAACCAGCGACCCGCCCGCGGCTGCCCGCTACCCACTTGCCGGCCCTCACTCATGACGGCTTCTCCTCGCGACGCAGGTCCAGCAGGTAATAGCCGAAGATCGTGCCGGAAATCGCTCCCACCACCAGCACCTTGAGCACGAAGCGCACCGACAGCTCTCCGCTCAGCAGGCTGTAGACCAGGGTGATCAGGTCGCCGATCAATATGCCGGCCGCGAGGAACAAGGTCAGATAGGTCAGCCAGCGACGCACCAGCGACTGCCGGTCGACCGGACTGCGCGCCAGCTCCTTGCCCAGGTGGCGCGCGACAAACAGGAACACCGGGAATGCGATCACCAGCGATGCCACCGACCAGCGCATGGACTGGTCGATCTGGCGAACCGCGTAGCCCGAATCGGCCGGATCCGGGAACGCCCGGTTGATGAAGTCGAACAACAGTCCGCCCAGGTGATATGCCGACACGTACAGCGTCGCGAACAAGACCAGGTAGAGGAACGCCTCACGCGCTGAGAGATACGGCCGCGGCCGTGGTACCGGCACCGGAAACTCGACATCGGCATACGCGGCCAATGCGCTGTGCGACTGCTCCGGTGGCCAACCGGCCGAGGTGAGGGCGGTCTCGATCGCATCCCTGGACACCCCCTTGGCGAGGGCGTCGCGTACGAACAGCTCCAGATCGTGCGTTGCGTTGGCCAAGCTGATCTCCTAGGTTCAGTGGTGTCCAGTCGTGCAAGCTAGCAGGGTAATCCGCGCGCGGGGTCGACAACCAGACACGATTACCCCCGCTTCGTCGCCGTAGTTCCGGTTTCGTCACAATCCTTGTCGCTCCTCCAGCCTGGCTCGCTATGCTCCGGATCAGTCCAAAGCCGTGCGGGAATCACCGTGATCAGAAGCACCTTCTTCGTCCTCCGCCTTGCCATCGTCTGGATGCTGGCGATATTCCTGTTCGCGGGACTGTGGTCCGAACTGCCGCTGATTGGCTGGCTGGAGTGGCCGATCGCGCTTGGCGGCATGATCATCATGGCACTGGTGGTCACCGGCGCGATCTCGCACCTGGGGCGGGTACGGTTGATCGCCGGGCACATCGACAAGTCCACACTCGGCAACCGCCAGCGGCGGCAGGTCGAGATCCCACTGGAAGCTGGCGAAGCCTTTGACCTGGTCGATGCGGCGATCCGGGAGTTGCCACGCATCCAGAGCGTCGAAAGCGCGCGCGACAGCCTGCAAGTCCGGGCCAAGGTCAACCGTCCCGACATCTACGGCGAACGTCCACTGGGACGCTGGAACCCGATGTTGTGGTTCGGCATCCCGCGCAACCAGATCCTTGCGACCGTCACCCCGGGCAATGACAGCGGCAGCGTGACCCTGATCTGCGAGCCGGAAAGTCCGGCCTGGAGTGACTGGTTCCTGGTCGACGACGGCACCAACTTCGAGAACGCCGAGGCGATCACCCGCGCCATCACCCGCCGCATCGCCGAGGGCCGTCGCAACGAGCAGGCCGCCGCCGCCCAGACCTCGACCGAGAAGGAGCTGACCGTGGCCAAGCTCAGCTTGTTGCATGCACAGGTCGAGCCGCACTTCCTTTACAACACGCTGGCCAGCGCGCAGTTGCTGACCCGCAGCGACCCGTCGGCGGCCGACGACATGCTGGGCCATCTCATCCAGTACCTGCGCCATTCGCTGCCGCGCACCGATGACGAGCTGTCGACCCTGGGCGCGGAGCTGGAACGCGCGTTGGCCTACCTGGAGATCCTCAGGATCCGCATGGGCGCGCGCCTGTCGGTGCAGGTCGACGTACCCGAGAACCTGCGCGCCACGCCATTGCCGCCGATGATGCTGCAAACCCTGGTGGAGAACGCGATCAAGCACGGGCTGGAACCGCGGACCGGCGGCGGCACGGTGTGGATCCGCGCACGCCGCAGCGAGGAATCGGTGGCGGTGACCGTGGCCGATGATGGCGATGGCTTCAACAGCAAGACCAGTGGCACCGGCATCGGCCTGAAGAACGTGCGCGAACGGCTGCGGCTGATCTACGATTCCAATGCGGCGTTGACGGTGATTGCCAACTTCCCCGCCGGCGTCGCCGCGACCCTGACCGTCCCCGCCGGCCCCGCACAGGACCACCGCCATGTCTGATCCGGGCGCCACCGGCACCTGCATCGTTGCCGAAGACGAAGCGCTGCTGCGCCAGTCACTGCTCGACCAGCTCCGCCACGCGTGGCCACAACTGCAGGTGCTGGCCGAATGCGAGGACGGTGCCAGCGCGCTGGAAGCCCTGGCAGAGCACCGGCCCGACGTCGCCTTTCTCGACATCCGCATGCCGGGTCTCAGCGGCCTGGAGGTCGCAACGGCCGCCGCGGAAATCAGCCCCGACACCCAGATCGTGTTTGTCACCGCATACGACCAGTACGCCATCGACGCGTTCGAGCGCGGGGCGATTGACTACCTGCTCAAACCCATCACCCCGGCGCGGCTGGCCGCCACCGTCACCCGCTTGCAGGCGCGCACCGGTAACAATGACGCCGCCACGCTGGCCGCACTGGTAGAACGACTGGGCCCGGTTCGACCGCGCGACGACCTGCCCCCGCCGTTGACCTGGATCACCGCCAGCGCCGGCCGCGAGACCCGTCTGATCCTGGTCGATGACGTCGCCTACTTCCGCGCTGACCACAAGTACACGACGGTGATGACGGCCGAGGGCGAAGCCCTGTTGCGCACGCCGATCAAGGAGCTGCTCACGGTGCTGGACACGACCACGTTCAAGCAGATCCACCGCTCCACCATCGTCAACCTGAAAGCCATCGCCGGCATCGTCCGCGATGACAGCGGCCGCGGCGTCGTCCGCCTCAAATCGCGGCCCGAGACCCTGGCCGTCAGCGCACCGTTCATGACCCTGTTCCGGCATATGTAATCGAGGTGATTTATGAAATTCATGGCCCTGGTCTATTTCGTGCTGTCACTGTTCGGCTGCGACATCGGCAGCAGTACCTATGTCACCCGCACCACCGTCGACGGTGCCGATATCCTCTACAGCCAGACGACCACCCAGTCCGGCGTCTCCCGTTTCGAATGCCTGCGCAGCGCCAGCGGCGCGTGCCACTACACGGTGTTCCCGCGGGAGTGTTCGTCAGCGTCCCAGCCGACGAATCCGCAGCTCGAGCGCTGCGAATCCAAGCCAATCGAGCGCTTCACCGTCGCAAAAGGCGAGAGCCGCCAGATCGCCGGCCTGCAGGGTTTCCGGTTGTGCGTCAGTGCCGAAGACGAAGCCCCCGAGCGGGGTTGCGACCCGGAGGCCGCAGTATCCAATCCAACACGTGATCGCATCACGGCATTCCATGCCGACAGCGACTGAAGGTCGTTGCCCGTCGGCGAGCGTGGTATCGCGTCCGAATCCGGCGCGAAACGCCCCCGCCGCTCCACTAACCTGCCCGTCCACCGTCACCTGGACGCCGCCATGGCTTACCGCATTATCGGGCTCTCGCCCGCCCCGTTTGAACACCTGTTCGGACTGTCCGACCTGCAGTTGGCAGAGCATGGCGCCCAGCGCTGGATCGCGGACGCGGACTCCCGCCTACCCGACCGGGTGGAGATCCGCGATGCCGCGCAGGGCGAATCGCTGATCCTGGTCAACTACGAACATCAGCCCGCGGCCACCCCGTACCGCGCGGCTCACGCGATCTTCGTACGTGAAGGCGCCTCGACCGCTTACGACCGTACCAACGTCGTTCCCGAAGCTCTGCTTACGCGGATGCTGTCGCTGCGCGCGTTCGACGCGGCCCACATGATGGTGGCCGCCGAATTGGTCGATGGGCGGGACACCGAGTCAGCCATAGCGCGGCTGTTCGCTGATCCGCAGGTGAGCTATCTCCAGGCCCATTACGCCACCCGGGGATGCTATGCCGCCCGGATCGAGCGGGTACCCGCCGTTGCCTAACCGCCCTGCCCGTTCCAGCGCGCCGCCGCCCATGCCTCGCGGCGGGCCGCGTCGTGGAACGTCCAGGCGACGAACCGGCTTTGCTTGCTGCCCTGCGCCATCGCCACTTCGCGCACCTCATTGGCGTCGGCCTTGCGCAACTGACGGCGCACGTCGACCAGATGCTCGGACTTCGCCACCAGGCTGCTGAACCACAACACCTGCTGCGCGATGGCGGCGCTCTCGCGGATCATCCGGCGGATGAAGGAGGCCTCGCCGCCGGTGCACCACAGCTCGGTGCCCTGGCCGCCGAAGTTCAAGGACGGGCCGTCGCGTCCCGGCGCCGGTTTGCCGAGCTGCTGCCACTTGCGCCGACTGCCGCTCGCGGCCTCCTTCGCGGAGGCGTGGAATGGGGGGTTGCAGAGACTCAGGTCGAACGTCTCATCGGGACGCAGCAGGCCGGCGAACACCTCACCCCGCCCGGGCTGGTGGCGCAGCTCGATGGCCTCGTCCAGACCGGGATTCGCCTGCACGATGGCGGCAGCTGATCGCAATGCCGTGGCATCGACCTCCGAGCCGACGAAACGCCAGCCGTACTCGCCGTGACCCAGCAGCGGGTAGATGCAGTTGGCGCCCACGCCGATGTCCAGCGCGCGCACCGCCGGGCCGCGCGGGACAACCCCGTCATTGGCCTCGGCCAGCAGATCCGCCAACCCATGCAGGTAATCGGCCCGGCCCGGGATTGGCGGACAGAGGTAGCCGTCGGGGATGTCCCAGTGCGCGATGCCGTACTGGGTCTTCAGCAGGGCGCGGTTCAAGGCGCGCACCGCTTGCGGATTGCCGAAGTCGAGGCTGGTCTCGCCCGCGGGCGTGGTGATCAGGAAGGTCGACAACTCCGGGCATCCGGCCGTCAACAGCGCGAAATCGTAGCGGCCTTGATGGCGATTGCGCGGGTGCAGCCCGACCGCCGCCGATCCGGATCGTGAAGGCGGTTTCAACCGACGGCCCTGCGATAGCGTTCCCGGCAGCCTTGGTACCCAACGTCACCGATTGCAGCGCTCACCGGTCGTGATCCCCGGAAGCCGCGTCGCGCTCCACCGCGGCGCCGAGCCGGAAGCGACAGGCTTCGCCGCCACGCACCAGGCATTCCAGGTGCTGCACCTGGTGCCCACTGGCTGCCTCCATGAAAGCGATGTCGAAACGGCACACCTCCGGATGATTGCGCGCCAGTTCGTGGAATACGCAGTTGTAGGCTTCGACCTGCATTTCGCCGTCGCGGCGGATTGCCTGCGCCTCGTAGCCCAGCGCGTCCAGTTGCTGCGCCAACGTCTTCGCAGCGTCACCCGTGTCGTTGGCGGTGTCGGTAGCCGCAGCCTGGTGACCAAGCTCGCGTCCCATCTCCACCAACATCGTTTGCACTTGCGCGGGCCCGGCGTCGGTGTACAACCGCTCCAGCACTTTGGTTGCGATCAAGCCGTAATTGCGCGGGAACAACTCGCGCCCCGCCATCGTCAAAAGGTACCGCGCCTGGGGGCGACCGCCGCTCGCTCGCGCCACGCCGTGACACACGAATCCACCCGCCAGCAACGCAGTGAGGTGTTGTCTCACTGCGTTGTGACTGATGCGCAGCGGCTTGCACAGCGCTTCGACCCCGAGGCCCTGCCCGGCCGGCAACAAGGCGCGCAACAGCTTTTGCTGGGTGGCGCCGAATCGGTGCAGGCCGCTCATGCCTCAGCTCACCTTGTCCGGGAACTGCTTGGCAATCGCGCCCGCCAGCGCATCGGCGATTACGTCCATGTGCGCCTGCATGGCGACCCAGGTCTGCGCTTCGGCGTCCATGTCGCCGGCCATGATCTGCCGGGTCTGCGCGCCGTGATGGGCGCCGTGGGCGACCAGCAGCCCGCGAACCGCGTCGGCCGGCAGGTTCGGATTGGCGCCGGCCAGGAACGTGGCGATCTCGCCAGCGTTGGCGACCAGGTCGTCCATCGCCGCACTCGCCCCGGCGGTATCACCTTGGCGGTTGGCGTCGGTCAGCGCCTTGACACCACCCCAGTGGCCACCGAGCAGGCGCAGCATTTCTTCGCCGGCGGCGGCGCCATAGAAACCCGCCACCGCGTCGGAGATTGCCTTGGCGTTGTCGACGACCGCATTCGCAGCGAGGTCTGCGGCGGCGGCATCATCGGCTTTCACGGCGAGCGCATAGTTACGCGTTTCGACCGCGTGGCCGTGCCACAACCCGCGCAGGGCCGTTTGCAACTTCGGCGCTGCGGGCGCGGCCTTGGCCTCGGCCTGCGTGGCGGTGGTTGCCGCCAACGTGGCGGGTGTCGTCAATGCGTGCTCGTGCGCCTGGACAGGTGAGCCCGCGCACGCGAAGCCGGCCACGGCGAGGGAAACAACGGTCGATAGCAGTAAGGGTTTCATGGTCAAGGCTTCCAGTGTCTGGCCGCAGGAGTACGGCAACACAAAGCGTGCCCGGTTTTCACAGTAACTCAATTTGAATATGTGTAAAGACCATGCCGCGTCGAACTGCTGCATCCTGCTGGGCGAAACGGCTGGCGCCAAGCCTGCAAGAGGCGACCGTAGCAACGCGTATTCAGGCGTCGCGGTGGGGAAGCGTCCAGTCCGGCCGGATGAAGTGGCAGGTGTAGCCCTCGGGATAACGCTCCAGGTAGTCCTGATGCTCGGGTTCTGCTTCCCAGAAGTCGCCTACCGGCTCGACCTTGGTGACCAGCTTGCCGGGCCAGAGGCCGGATGCATCGACGTCGGCGATGGTGTCCTCGGCAACCCGCCGCTGCTCGTCGGAGGTGGTGAAGATCGCCGAGCGGTAGGAACTGCCCAGGTCATTGCCCTGCCGGTCCGTCGTGGACGGGTCGTGGATCTGGAAGAAGAACTCCAGCACCTCGCGATAGCCCAGCTTCGACGGATCGAAGATGATCTCGATCGATTCGGCATGGCTGCCGTGGTTGCGATAGGTCGCGTTGGGCACATCGCCGCCGCTGTAACCGACCCGCGTGGAGATCACGCCGTCATAGCTGCGAATCAGGTCCTGCATACCCCAGAAGCAACCGCCCGCCAGGACGGCACGTTCGGTACTCATTTCACGTCCTCCACCTGGTCCAGCCAGGCCTCGTAGCCCGCCGCCGCCATGTCATCGCGGTGGATGAACCGCAGCGATGCCGAGTTGATGCAGTAGCGTAGCCCGCCACGATCCGACGGGCCATCGGGGAACACGTGTCCCAGGTGGCTGTCGCCGTGCTTGGAGCGCACTTCAATGCGGGTCATGCCGTGGCTGGCGTCGTGCACCTCGTTGACGTGGGCCGGCTCGATCGGCTTGGTGAAGCTGGGCCAGCCACAATCGGAGTGAAACTTGTCGGACGAAGCGAACAATGGCTCGCCTGACACGATATCCACATAGATGCCCGGCGCCCGGTTGTCCAGGTACTCGCCCGTACCGGGCCGCTCGGTGCCACTTTGCTGGGTGACCCGATATTGCTCCGGCGAGAGCTTCGACAGGGCATCGGGGTTCTTGCTGTACACACTCATGGGCTTCTCCTGCAAGCAACTCCCGGGCGCAGACCGACGGGCGCGTCGGTTGCGGGGGAACGCTACCTAGATGGTGGTCATCCGCATCAATTCCAACACCCTATTTGCGTAGGCGCAGTATGACGGCACGCCGGGCAGGCGCCACTCAACGGCCGTCAAGCGCCTTGCGGCCTTCACAGCAACCACTCGATCGGCAGCACCGACATCACCGCCACCGCAGCACGATCGAGAAAATCGGTGCCCGGCTCCTCGTCGTGCACGACCTGGTGGCCGTCGTGCATTTCCACCCACTGCAACTCGCCATCGTCGCCAATGCGGAGGCGATAGGCATTGGCCGGTACCTGCAGCGAAAACAAGTCCGCGATCTGGCCGGCCAGCACCGGACTGTCGATCACGAAGCCCATCTCGGTGTTGAGCCGATCCGAGCGCGGATCGAAGTTGAACGAACCGATGAAAACGTGCAAACCATCCAGCGAAAATGTCTTGGCATGCAGGCTGGAGGCGGAACTGCCCGGCAGCCCACGATCCCTGAGCCGGGATGACACCGTCTTGCGCTTCATCTCCCACAGGGTGACCCCGGCCTCCAGCAGCGGCTTGCGGCGCTTGGCATAACCGGAATGCACCGCGGCGACGTCGGTTGCCTCCAGTGAGTTGGTGAAGACGGTGACCTCGACACCCCGCCCGACCAGACCGGCGAAATAATCGACCCCTTCCGCACCGGGCACAAAGTAGGGTGACACCAGGTACAGCTCGCGCATCGGCGTGCCGATCGCCTCACGCAGGCGCGTGGTCAGCAGGCCCTCATCTCCGGCATGCCCGAGCCCCTTGGCCGGGTCGTCGCTGACCAGCCGCGTCGGCGCCCATTCGATCGGCAAACGTGCGGCCAGCAAGTCGCTCATGAACGCAGACGCGGCGATTGCCTCCAGGTATTCCTGTGCCGCCGGGTCGCGCGCCACCACCGAGGCGTCCCGGCTGAGCTCGTCGAGCAGGGCCAGATCGGCCGGCGCCAGGATGCGGTCGGCCGGGTAGGACGAGGCACTGGCCCAGTAGCGATCAAAATCACGCGACACATCGTCGACCACCGGCCCGATCGCAAGCACGTCCAGGTCGGCGAACAGCAACTCGCCGCCCACGTCGAAGTACTCGTCGCCCACGTTGCGGCCGCCGATGATCGTGGCCTGGTTGTCGGCGGTGAACGACTTGTTGTGCATGCGCCGGTTCAGGCGTGCGAAATCCGTGAGGTAACCCAGCCAGCGCCAATCCCGGTTGACGAAAGGATTGAACAACCGCACTTCGATGTGCGGATGCGCGTCCAGCGCGGCCAGTCGCTGGTCGAGACCAACGGTGTTGTTGTCGTCCAGCAACAGGCGCACGCGCACGCCACGGTCGGCAGCGCGATGGACCGACTCGAACAACAACGTCCCCGACAGGTCGTCATGCCAGATGTAGTACTGGATATCGAGCGTGCGCTCGGCCGCATCTGCCAGAAGGAAACGCGCGGCGAACGCATCGCGCCCCTCGATCAGCGGCACGATGCCGGAGATGCCGGGATGGGCCGCGACGCGGGAGGCGATGGCACGCCCCAACCGGGTATCGGCCGTGTCCGTCAACGTGGTCGAGACACTGCGCCCGCCAAGGTCGGGAAGCTCTTCGTGGCCCCACAGTAGGACGCTGATGGCCAGAAGCACCGCCGCCAGCAGGAACCAACGCACGACGGGCTTTCGCGAAGGTCTCTTAGTCCCGTCCTGTAGGTTTGATATAAATTTCTCCGCCATTTACACCAACTTACAGGACGACAGAGGATCGGCTCACGCTACCTGCTTGCTCAGCATTTCAGGCAGGAGTCTTGTCGGCGCGTGACGCGAGGAACGCCAGGAATGCAGCAGCCAGCAACACCGCGGCGCTCACCACGAACGTGGTCGCATAGCCACTCATATCGAACAGCACGCCTCCGACCGTCGATCCCAGCGCGATCGACAACTGGATGACCGCCACCATCAGACCGCCACCGGCCTCGGCGTCGTCCGGCATCGTCCTGGCCATCCACGACCACCAGCCCACGGGCGCGGCCGTGGCCAGAAGACCCCAGAGGCCGAACAGGACCGCCACGCCGACAAGCCAGCCGCCGAACGCGACCAGCGCCACGGCGATCACCGCCATCAGCACCGGGATCGCGACCAGCGTGCGGTAGAAATCCAGCTTCAGGAGCGTGCCGATGACCGCGGTGCCGATGAGGCCCGCGACGCCGATGATCAGCAGGATGAAGGACAGCGTGGCCACGTCCACCAGCGTCACCATCTCGAGGAACGGCCGCACGTAGGTGAACAACACGAACTGCCCCATGAAGAAGGCGCCGACCGCCAGCATGCCGAGGGTGACCAGCCGGCGCCTGAGCAGCCTGAAAACGTTTCCGGAGCTCGCCGTGCGCGGGCCGGGCGGCATCGACGGCAGGCTGATCCATTGCCAGACAAGCGCGATCAGCGCGACCGGCACCAGGCACAGGAACGCACCGCGCCAACCGACGGCCCCGCCAAGCCACGCACCCAATGGCGCGGCCACCACCACCGCCAGCGCGTTGCCGCCATTGAAGATAGCCAGCGCCTTGGGCACCTTGTCGCTCGGCACCAATCGCATGGCCACCGCCGCCGACAGCGACCAGAACCCGCCCACGACCACACCGATCAGCGCGCGGCCGATCATGTAGGTCAGGTAGTCGGGCGCCAATCCAACGACCAGGCCCGAAGCGCACATCAGCCCGGTCAACACCAGCAGCAGGGTCTTGCGGTTCATGGTGCCGGCGAGCGTCGAGATGGACAGGCTGGTCAGCACCGCAAAGGCGCCGGAGATGGCGATCCCGTAGCCTGCCCAGCCTTCGCTGATCCGCAAATCGGTGGCGATCGGCGTCAGCAGGCTGACGGGCATGAACTCCGAGGCGATGAGCGCGAACACGCACATCGTCATCGCGAAGACGCCGCTCCAGTAAGCGGGTTCCGCCCCGGCCTGCTGCGCCGCGGGCGTGTCGCTGGCGGGGTTGCCGGGATCCGCGGATGTCATGGCGTGCTTGCTTGTGTCGGAGCGGTCGCGGGATGCGCGCCTGCGGTCGCATCCTGACTGGTGCCGGACGTCCACCACGTCGTGAACACCTGCGGGCGATCGTCGAAGTGGACCGTCTGGCCGATCGTCGGCGTCCACAGAGCGTAGTCGCGCCCCTTGCTGGCCTCGACAAGACGTTCGAACGGGTCGTTCCAGTCATGCGGTGCGAGGGTGAAACGCCCCACGTGTTGCGGCGTCAGCGCCCGTGCCCCGAGGTCCACCGCGGCCTGGGCCGCCTGTTCCGGATTCATGTGCAGGTTCGCCCAGCGGGGGTCGTACTGGCCGGTGTCGAGCGCCACCCAGTCGAACGGGCCGTGGAGTTCCCCGATCGCGGAGAAGTGATCGCCATAACCGGAATCACCGCTGAAGAAGATCCGCCGCTGCGGCGTCTGCATGGCGAAGCCGACCCACAGCGATTTGGCGCGGGTGAACGTGCGCCCGGAGTAATGCCGCGCCGGCGTGGCATGGAGCGCCAAGCCTTCCCCGAGCGCGATCGTGTCGTGCCAGTCGAGCTCGTCGATCCTGTCGGCGTCGTAACCCCACGACTCGAAATGCGCGCCGACGCCGAGCCCGGTGACCACGCGATCGACCATCGGTTCGATCGCCAGGATCGTGGGGTAGTCCAAGTGGTCGAAATGGTCGTGCGTGATCAGCAGGACATCGATCCGCGGCAGGTCGTCCGCGGAGTAGACGTTGGTACCGGAGAACGCCTCGATGAAGCCCGGCAGCGGCGCCGCGTTGGCGCTGAACACCGGGTCGATCAGGATCCGTTGGCCCGCCAACTGCACGTACCAGGAGGAATGGCCCAGCCACACCACCAGATCCTCGTTGACGTCCAGCGACTTCAGGTCGGTCTTCTGCGCGGGAATGTCATGCGGCGGCCGCGGATTGCCTTTCTCGGCGCGCAGATTGTCGATCTGGATCGACAGCTGGGTGGCGCCCGCAGTCAGGAAGGGCGTGTCGACCAGGTTCTGGAACGCGCCGTCGACATGGTTCGGAGACCGCTCGATGATGGTGAGCCGCTCGCCTTGCGGCATCTGCCCGAACACGGGCTTGCGCAAGTAGAGCAGCACGGAGACAACGACGAGCGCGGCGATGGCGGCGATGGCGGCCAACGCCATCAGGGAGCGGAACCAGGTGATCTTCATGTCTGTGCGTTGTAGGGCTTGTCCATTGTCCAATCCTCGTGGGTTGAGACCGATCAGTCTGCGACAGACGCAACCTCAAACCGGGGCGCTGGCATCGTCCAGGGCTGGCGATATCGGTCGCAGTCAGCGTCAGTCGGGTGGCGCAGATCAGTTACATGAGGCCCACGCTACTTCGAATCAACTTTCCTCAGCCCGCTTGCCAGCTCCCCGGCTTTGTCCAACATGGGATCCCGCAAGCTCGTGTAGTCGTCGAACGTGTACGGCACGCGGATGTCCGGTTCGAATGACGGGACGTGCATCGGGAACAACAGCGTTATCCAGAAGCAGCCGCGTTCGCCCCAGCATGGCTTGGTGTAGTCGTGGTAGCCGGTGGCGAAGTAGACCCTGATTTTGGAATTGGGCAGTGCGAGCGAACCGCCTTCCGCCCAGATGCGCACTCGGTCGCCGGCGGGCTCCCCGATGACGGTAACCTTGTCGCCGCCATGTTCTTTCACCAATGCCAAGCTGACGTTGCCTGCGGAGAACGTCCACGCGCTGGTAAGTACATACACGTGCTGGATCGAATCCGTCAGCGTAGCAATGTGCTTCATCAACGAAGCGGTCTTCGTGAAATCACCGCCTTGGTTCAGGCGCAGGTCGAGGACGATGAAACGTGGTTTGTCGGCAGCGATTCCTTGCTCCACGTGCGCAATGAATTTCCCGATGGGATGGCCTGGCTCGTCCATGTTGCTGCGGAATTGCACGTAATAGATCTGTTGGTCCGGCCACCACGCCGTCTGGAAAGGGTTGTCGTACTCGCGCAGAAACTGCGGTAGCTGGATGTCTCGTGGCAGCAGTGTTCTCCATTCTTCGCTTTCGCCGTCGATGCGCCGGGGTGACAGGAAGGAATCGGAATACACGCTGGGGGAGTTCGCGTCAGGCGGATCGGCGATCACGGTCACGGCGCGCTGGCTGCCATCGAGCATCTGCACTCCCAGGCTTATTCGATCCGATCGTGTTGCGAAGCCTGCCGCATGCAGAATTTCTGGCGATTCTACGAAGATCTGGACAATGAACTGGTCGTAGTGATTGCGTGGGCCGAGCGTGTAGGCGTACATGCGATCCGCCACCGTGTCGATGGGCATTCCATCGATGGTCAACAGCTTGGCGCCGAGCAGTTCGGCACATTTTGGTTTTGCGCGAATGACGTAGTAGCCGTCCGCAAAGTGATAAAACCGACAGGGAATGCGGTTGTTGTGGGTAGCCAGGTACCCCTTGGATACCGAGGAGTGGCCGTTGTCCGACAACGCAACCATCCGAGAGACTGCCAAGGCGAACCCTGTCGGCGATAAAGTGCCAGCGTTCGTCATCCCCTCGTCATGCAGGGCCTTCGCCTGCACGAGTGCTTCAGGCGAGTAGGCGCGGTTGAGCGTGAAGTAGTTCTGGAAGTAATCCAGGTCCTGCCGCTGCGCAGTGGCCAGATCCTGCGCCGGCGGGTAGTCCGCCTCCGGCGCGTCGGGATAGAAGGTATGGACAAAGACCAGCGCCAGCAACCCAACTACGGTCGATAACGCCAGCAAGCATCCAACGATCCATAAGCCAACTTTGTATCGAATTTTCACGTAGTCGTCCGGGTCAGGGCGTAATGCCAGTTCATGGCACGCAGTGGGCAACCGTACAGGAGGGCGCCGGTCGCCTCGCGGAAGCGACGGGTGAAGGTGCGGCGACTCATGTGGGCGGCTCCACGGCGACAGGATCGACCTTTGAGCTAGGCTCCACCGTATGTGCTGGCCAGTGCAGGCCTGTCGCGTTCGGTGCGAGGCCGCTCGAGCTTTTCCTGACCCGACGTAGGAGGTTCTGTCACATCTGCCTCGCTCGCTCGTTTACTGATGCAACACCTGACACATGGCCGACGATGAACGAGACAGCTCCTGCGATGAATCCGGTCGGTGATGCCGACTTTTTTGCCGCCCAGCGCGGCGACCGAAACGCGTTTGGGCGGCTCGTGCTGGCGACGCAGAAGACCGTGGCAACCGTTGCGTTGGCGGTGACACGCGACGTGCAACTGAGTGAGGACATCGCGCAGGACACATACGTAAAGGCATGGCAGCGGATTGGCTCGCTGCGGAGCCCGGAAAGCCTGCTGCCGTGGTTGCGGCAGGTCACCCGGAACGGAGCGATCGACCATGTGCGGCGCCGTCGCCACCAGGAAGTCGCGCTCGACGTGGACGACGCGCGTATTGCCGGAGCCGCCGCGCACGGGCCGGAACCCGACGCCTGGGTGCACGACAGGCAACGCTCGGAACAGCTCGCTCGAGCGCTGGACGCCGTACCCGACGACAGCCGTGAAGTACTGCTGCTCTTCTATCGCGAAGGTCAGAGCACCCGCCACCTCGCCGTCTTGCTGGGTCTCAGCGATGGCGCCGTGCGCAAGCGGCTGCAGCGAGCGCGCGATGCGCTGCAGTCCGAACTGCTGGCTCAGGTCGGCGAGGTCGCCCGTCACAGTGCCCCTGGCCTGGCCTTCGCTGCACTGGTGGTCGGCTCGCTGGGGCCGCGCGAGGCCGCCGCTGCCACGACCGCCTCGGCCGCGGGCGCGAAATGGGCGCTGGGTGCGATCGCAAGCGTGTTTGCGGCCCTGACGCTGGTGCTGGGCGCGGTGTTCATTGACGTCCGGCGTGCGGTGCGCCGCGCCCGTACACCCGCCGAACGCAGCGATTTGCTACGTCACGGCCTGATTTACGCAGGGGTGATGGTGAGCTTCGTCGGTGTCCTGTTCTGGTCGAAGCACGCCGACTGGTCGCTGGCACGGCTGCTGGTGGTATCAGGCCTGTATTCGCTGGTAATCATCGCTCTGGGCATCGGTCGAGCCCGCATCCATCGCCGCCATCGTCCCGATCGTTGAGCTTCTGCTTTGCGCTGCGCCTGGGCGAAGGCCGTTGCGGCTTGCCCTGTCCATTTCCGGTGGAGAACGATCAAATGCTTGCATTGTTGATGGGCGTCAAGTCCATGTCCTGCAGGGACGTCCAGGCCCTGCCGTCCGATGGACGCGCGTGCATGTTCGACGTCAACGATGAATCGCGCTGGTTGGTTGCTCATGTTCCGGGCGCGCGAAACCTCGATCCGCGGGGATTCGCCCGGGATGAACTGCCCGCCGATACCGACACGCTGCTGGTTTTCTATTGTTCCAATCCGATGTGCCGCAAGGCACCGATGGCGGCGCGGCGGGCGAAGGCCATGGGCTATGCGAATGTCAGAATCATGGCAGCGGGGATCCAAGGCTGGATGGCTGCGAACCTGCCGGTGGAGCCCTAACGGGTTGTCGAGCGACCGGGCATCGCTGCCCGCTATCGCGGCGACCCTGCCGCTTGCCGTCCGCCAGTCTTGGAGGCCGGCTCGGAAAGTTCGACGCCCCGCGCGTCAAGCCACTTCTCCCCCCATTCGCTGAGCCCCACGAGGAAAGGCTCGAGACTGCGTCCCTCGTCGCTGATCGTGTACTCCACTCGTGGAGGTACCACCGGAAAAACGGTTCGGATCACCAGCCCGTCTGCTTCCAGTTCCCGTAACTGTTTTACGAGCAGTCGTGCGGTGATGCCTTTCAGGGCTCGCTGCAGCTCGTTGAACCGATGGGTGCCGTCCTTCAGCAGGTGGTAGAGGATCACCCCTTTCCACTTGCCGCCCATGATGTGCAGTGCCGCTTCGATCGCACAGCCAGGCGCTTCTTGGTAGTCCCTCAGCCTTCTTTTTGGTTTTACATTCATGCGCTACGCTTTTTTGTACTACCTACAGTTTTGTGCAGTAGATGCCACAGCTGAAGTGACTCTAGCATGTCTCAACGCCGACACTTTCAAGCGTCCCTACGGAGCTGATATGAGTTCTTTATTGCTGTCCCCCTTCGAGATCGCGGGCCTTGAGCTACGCAATCGTGTGGTCATGTCGCCCATGTGCATGCACGTCGCCGCGGAGGATGGTTTTGTGACCGACTGGCACCGGGTTCATTACGGCGCACGTGCCCAAGGGCAGGTGGGACTGATCTTCCCGGAAACCCTGGCGATCACTCGTGACGGGCGAACCGCTGACGGGGACTTGGGCATCTGGAGTGACGCCCATGTGGCCGGCCTGAAAAGCCTCGTCGACCTGTTGCATGGCTTCGGAGCCAAGGTCGGAGCGCAGATCGGCCATGGCGGGCGTAACGTTCTCCTGTCGGGCACCAATCTGATCGCGCCGTCCGCAATCCCTTTTAGCGAAGATCGCCCCGTGCCGAAGGCCCTTTCGAGGGATGAAATCGGGCAGGTGGTGGATGCGTTCGGGCAGGCGGCACAGCGCGCCGGGGCGGCGGGTTTCGATGTACTGGAGATCCATGCTGCGCACGGCTACTTGCTCAACGAGTTCCTATCCCCACTGTCCAACACGCGGACCGACGAATACGGCGGCGACGCCGAACGCCGCTACCGGCTCCTCGGGGAGGTCATCGACAAGGTGAAGCAGTGCTGGAGCGGGCCACTTTTCGTCCGCATCTCCAGCACTGATTACACCGACGGTGGCAACACGCCCGAATCTTTTGTGAGATACGCCAAGCTGATGAAGGGTCAGGGGGTTGATCTCATCGATTGCAGCTCGGGGGGGATCGCGCCAGTCAAGGTCCAGAGCTATCCCAACTACCAGGTGCCCGCGGCTGAGCTGCTCCGTCGCGAGGCCGGCATTGCCACAGGGGCCGTCGGCTTGATTACCAGCGGACGACAGGGGGAAGAGATCCTCCGCAATGGTCGCGCGGATCTGGTGTTCGTGGGGCGGCAACTGCTGCGCGATCCGTTCTGGGTTCGTACTGCCGCCGACCAGCTATCCCAGCGTATTCACACGCCGGTGCAGTACACCCGGTACGGCGCCGTCTGGCTGGATACTCCGCCTGCACCTGCGGAGCAACAGAAAGCTGCGTAGGTGGCGGCACAGCAGGTAGTAGTCTTGGCCCGCGCCTCAGCCCCCTTTCCTGGAGTTAGCCGATGTCCTTCATGCGCCTTCATTACCCCCACTCATCCGCGCCAGGCGCAGCCGCCCCGGCGGTATCCCGATGACTGGCCATATCATGCCGCGCCTGTCGATCCTTGAACTTGGCCGCGTGCGCGAAGGCGGCGACCGCCGCACCGCGCTCGACGAGGCGCGTGAGCTCGCCCGCCAGGCCGAGGACTGGGGCTACCAGCGTTTCTGGATCGCCGAACATCACAACATGCCGGCGGTCACCACTGCGGCGACCTCGCTGGTGATCGCCCACGTGGCCGCCGGCACACGCAAGATTCGCGTCGGCGCGGGCGGTGTGATGCTGCCCAACCACGCGCCCTACATCATCGCCGAGCAGTTCGGCACGCTGGCCACGCTGTTCCCCGGCCGCATCGACCTGGGCCTCGGCCGCGCGCCGGGCACCGACCAGATGACCCTGCGCGCGCTGCGCCGCCCGCCGGGCAACTCCGACAACTTCCCGCAGGACGTGCAGGAACTCCAGGCCTGGCTGGCGCCGGTGCAGCCGGGCCAGCGGATCGAAGCGGTGCCGGGCTCGGGCACCGAAGTTCCATTGTGGATCCTGGGTTCCAGCCTGTTCGGCGCCCAGCTCGCGGCCGAGCTCGGCCTGCCCTTCGGCTTCGCCTCGCACTTCGCGCCGCAGGCGCTGGACCAGGCGTTGGCCATCTACCGTGAGCGGTTCAAGCCCTCGGCGCAGCTCGACCGGCCCTATGCGCTGGTGGGCGTCAACATCGTGACCGCGCCCACCGATGCCGAGGCCCGGCGCCTCGCCACCAGCCAGCAGATGTCGTTCACCGACATCTTCCGCGGCACGCGCGGCCTGACCCAGCCGCCCATCGACGACATCGAGGCCTACTGGACCCCGCAGGAAAAGGTCCAGGCCTCGCACATGCTGGCGCATAGCATCATCGGCAGCCCCGACACGGTGCGCGCGGGCATGCAGGCCCTGATCGCGCGCACCGGCGCCGACGAACTGATGGTGGTCTCGGACGTGTTCGACTTCGAACTGAGGCTGCGCTCGTTCCAGATGACCGCGGAGATCTTGGGAGCGCACCCGACGTCAGCGTAAGGCTTCCGAACACCGCTCTCGCGTCAGCGCCGCCGCGAGAGCGGCTCGAGGATCGGGCTCCGCACGGAGCACACCTGATGGAGCCAACCCCGTAAGTGTCGCTACTTCCGTCATGCCGGCCGATAGCGGACGTGATGCAGTGAACTATGTGCGTCCGGCAAACGGGGACTCCAGACGCCGGCTGCCGTCGCCGCAGAAGTTCCGTCGATAGGCGGAAGGCGGCGTCCCCAACTGCGCAGCGAAATGCTGCCGCAGCGACAGCGCCGTGCCGAAGCCGGCCTCGGTGGCGATCTGCTCGATCGGCAGGTCGGTGGTTTCAAGCAACTGCTGCGCGCGCGCCAGCCGCTCCGACGCCAGCCATTTCACGACCGTGGTGCCGGTCGCCTCGCGGAAGCGGCGGGTGAAGGTGCGGCGACTCATGTGGGCGGCATCGGCCAGCGCGTCCACCGACAGCGGTTCGACCAGACGCGCCCGCGCCCAGTCCAGAACGCCCGGCAAACGGCTCTCGCTGGGTAGCTCGGGCACCGGCTGCTCGATGTACTGCGCCTGCCCGCCCTGGCGGTGCGGCGACGTCACCAGCAACCGCGCGATGCGGTTGGCCACGTCGGCGCCGTGACGCACACGTACGAGGTTGAGGCAGCAGTCGATCGCGGCGACGGTTCCGGCGGACGTCACGATGTCGCCGTCGTCGATGTACAGCACGTCCGGGCGAAAATCGGCGGTGGGAAAGCGGCGGGCAAACACGTCGCGGGCGGCCCAGTGCGTGGTGGCGCGCCGGCCGTCGAGCAGGCCCGCGTCGCCCAGCACGAACGCGCCCAGGCACAACCCGACCACCTGTGCGCCGCGCGCATGCGCAGCCTGCAACGCCTGCGTGAGCTCGGCAGGCGCGGGCGTCTCCGGGTGATCCCACGCCGGCACGATGACGATATCGGCCCGCCGCATCGCGTCCAGCCCGTCCGGCACGTCGATCTGCAGCCCCTGCATCGTGCGCACCGGGCCGGGTGTGGGCGCGCAATAGCGCACCTCATAGGGCGGCAGGCCCGGTGGCGCGGGCTGAACGCCAAACACCTGGCCGGGAACGGACAGGTGGAACAGGTTGATGCCATCGAACGCCAGCACGGCAACGCGAACGGGCTGCATGGAGGTCTCCGGAGGGCGTGAAAAAGAATGGCCTGATTATATCGATAAATGTCATTTGGGCCAATGGTGCTGGACGCGCAGTCTCCCGACAATGGCCGTCATTCCACACAGTACCGCCGGCCGGGCCTGACACCACGGCCGTCACAGACACCTTCCGGCTCAGTGCCGACTCATCCCAGGAGACTCCCATGACCCATCGAACCTTGCTGCGCGGCGCTGCCGTCGCGACTCTGGCCCTCGCGCTCGCCGCCTGCGGCGCCACCAGCACCGCAGCCACCCCGGACGCCAACACCGAAGACGCCGGCGCGGTCGGTTTCCAGCAGATCCGCAACGCGACGATCAAGCTGGACTACGCCGGCACCACGTTCCTGATCGACCCGATGCTCGCGGCGAAGGACGCCTACCCCGGCTTCGAGGGCACCTACAACAGCGAGTTGCGCTACCCGCTGGTCGAGTTGCCGATGCCGATGTCCGAGGTGATGGACGCCGATGCCATCATCGTCACCCATACCCACGCGGATCACTGGGATGACGAGGCCAAGCGCAGCCTGCCCAGGAACCTTCCACTGTTTGTCCAGAACGAAGCCGATGCCGAAAGCATCCGCCAGGATGGCTTCACGGACGTGCGCGTGTTGACCCGCGACACCGTCTTCAATGGCACGCAGCTGAGCATCACCGGTGGACAGCATGGCGATGACCAAACCATGGCCGTTGCCGGAGAAGCTCTCGGGCAAGTGATGGGCGTCGTTTTCCAGCGCCCTGATTACAAGACGGTCTACCTGGCCGGAGACACCATCTGGAACACCCAGGTCGAAAATTCGATCCAGCAGTACCAGCCGGATGTGATCGTCCTCAACACCGGCTATGCGCGACTGCAGGGCCTGGACGGCTCCATCATCATGGGCAAGGACGATCTTTACCGGGCCTACCAGGCAGCGCCACAGGCCAAGGTGATCGGCAGCCACATGGAAGCCGTCAATCACGCCATGCAGACGCGCCAGGATCTACACGACCACATCAAGGCAACGGGCATGGATCCCGAGCGCGTACTGGTTCCGGCAGACGGCGAGTCCTACACTTTCTAAAGAGGTAATCCCATGAGCAAGCGAGCAATCGTCGTCGTAGATCTTCAGAACGAGTACCTTTCCACCGGCAAAGTGCCGCTGGTCGGCATGGAATCCGCCTTGGCCAACGCCGCCCGCCTCATCGCCGCGGCTCGCGCCAATGGCGATCTACTCATCCATGTCCGGCATGAGGTCGCCACGCCCGATGCGCCGGTCTTCGTGCCGGGAAGCGACGGGGTGCAGATCATCCCCGCTGTAGCGCCCGTTGATGGTGAGCCTGTCGTCGTCAAAAATTACCCCAACTCGTTCCGCGACACCGGCCTGAAGCCGATGCTGGACGAACAGGGTGTCGAGGAACTGGTGGTGATCGGTGCGATGAGCCACATGTGCGTGGAGGCGACCTCCCGCGCCGCCGCCGACTTCGGCTACCCCGTCACCGTGGTGCACGATGCCTGCGCCACGATGGATCTCGAGTTCGGCGAAACGGTGGTACCCGCGGCCCACGTGCATGCCACCGCGATGGCCGCGCTGGCGTTCGGCTATGCCGCGATCACGACCACGGACGTCTATCTGGCTTGAGAGGAATCCATCATGCGCAAGGTCTTCATCATCGGCGGCTCGGGCAAGGTCGCCCGCCGCCTCGCCCGGCAACTCGCGGCGCGCGGCCATGAGCCGCGGTCGCTGTACCGCAAGCCGGAGCAAGCCGACGAACTCGAGGCCCTCGGCGCCGTCCCGGTCGAGGGAAACTTGCTGGAACTCGACGCCGACGGGCTGGCGCAGCGCATGGCCGGCAGCGACGTGGTCGTGTTTTCGGCCGGCGCTGGCGGCAAGGGTGGCGTGGAGATGATCGACGCCATCGACGGCCGCGGGCTGGATCTGGCGGTCGCAGCGGCGCGGCAGGCAGGCATCCAGCGCTTCCTGCTGGTCTCGGCCTTCCCCGAGGCCTCCCGCGGCAAGCAGGTGTCGGAGACGTTCGAGCACTACATGGCGGTGAAGAAACTCGCCGACGTGCACCTGGCCGAGTCCGACCTGGACTGGGTGATCCTGCGCCCCGGCACGCTGCTGGATGCGCCCGGCACCGGCAAGGTGCGCGCGGGGCTGGCCATCCCGTACGGCGACGTGCCACGCGATGATGTGGCCGCGACGCTACTGGAGATCATCGAACACCCGGCGGTGAGCCGCATCATCATCGAGTTGACCGAAGGCGAGGCACCGGTTGCCGAGTCCGTGGCGCGCCTGGTGCACGCCTGAGTCGCAGGCTTTCCTCGGCTACCTGAGTTGCTGAAGCAGGCAAAGCGCGTCCTCACGCTTGGCGTCCATCAGGCGGATCGCAGGTGGCAGGCGGAAACCCGCACCGGCAACGGCGGCCTCAATGTTCTCCCAGGTCCGCGCATCCAGCGCAATGGCGCGGAGCACGCGGACGAGCGCAGCAAGTTCTCCGGTCCCCAATCCGCTCGACCAAAGGCCGGCCACCACGTTGATCAGCGGCACCGTGAGCGGCCTGAGCTCCAACCCGTCGCGCACAAACAGTGCCTGGACCAGATCCTCCCGGTCGCCACCCAGCGTCCGCAGTATCTGGAACACCTGCCCAGCACCTTTCATGCCCAGGGGTTCCAGCCGCGCCGCCAACACCGCGCCCATGCTCGCGGCCCCGTGGAGTACCAGGCCGCGATCGAGCGCCCGGGCGGCTTCTTCGGGATCGAGCCGCAGGTCAGGGTCAAGCAGGCCGTCGACGATCACGACCTGCGCCGGTGCAACGATGGCATCCAGGTCGCCGCGGACGATGGGTGCGCGGTACTCCGCATCCAGGACAGCACGCGCTTCCGGTCCGGTGAGGCTCAGGCCCAGGAATACGATCGGCCTCATGGGCTCCCTCGTGGCGCGGAACCGTGGATCAATTCGGCCAGGCGGAACCGAGGATGATGGAACAGAAGTCGGTCCGCCGGTATCCCGGCACCCTCAGCGCCAGCACGTCCGCCTTTACGTTGCCGAACGCGGTTTCCGGCTTCTTCCTGATGCCATCGGCGAAGTGGTCGATGATGCCTTCCTTGAAGTCCGCCTCCCGGGGATGGCAGGCACAGACCTCGTGACGTTGCTCCTGGCTGAACTCGTCGTAGGCGATGCCGAGCACGTCCATCTCGACGCCAGCGGTCACCAAGGCCACGGTCGGCCGCATGTGTCCGGGGATGCCGGGCGTCGTATGCAGTGCGATGGCCGTCCAGACGTCCTCGACGTCGCGCTCGGGCACGTCATAGCCGTTCATGAAGTCGCGCGCCGCGTTGGCGCCGTCGACCTCGAAGCGCAGGTCGGCGCTCGAGTACCGCTCCGTCAGGCCCATGTCGTGGAACATGGCACCCAGGTAAAGCAGTTCCGGATCGTATTCGAGGCCGCGCCGGTTGCCGGAAAGCGCCCCCCAGAAGAATACGCGCCGGCTGTGGTTGTAGAGCAGGTCGTCTTCGGTGTCGCGCACAAGCTGCGTGGCCGCGCGCACCAGCGGGCTGTCGGGCACCCGGATGCCTGCGATGGTCTCGATCATGGAAATCCACTCCAGGAAAATACTGCCCTCAAGTGTCGGCAGTTGCCCGCCTGGCCACAATCGAACGCTTGCGCCGGATCGTGACAGAACAGCGCGATTTCATGACACCGGGAATGTTTCCTGGTGCCGGAACCGGGCGCGGTATTGCGCGGGAGTCACGCCAAGGCGTTCCCTGAAGACGATCCGCATGCGGTCCGCGGTCCCGAAACCGCAGTCGTATGCCACGGTCTTCAATGGCAGGTCGCTGCTTTCCAGGACCTTGCGGGCCGCGTCGATCCGTGCCCGCAGGACGAACTCGTGCGGGGTGATTCCGGTTTCCTGGACGAAATGGCGGATCAGGTTCCGCGGACTCATGTCTGCCACGCCGGCAAGCGACTTGAGCGCGTGCCGCTGGGCGGGATGCGCCGCGACGTGTTGCTGGACGAGCGCCACCGATGACGTGGGATCGACGGGAGGCGTGAGATAGGGGCTGAACTGGGATTGGCCGCCCTGACGCTGCGCCACCACGACGAGCCGCTTGGCGACGGCCACGGCCACCTGCGGCCCATGACGCTGACCGACCAGCGCCAAGGCAAGGTCGATCCCCGCCGTGACGCCGGCAGACGTGATGAGTCGGCCGTCCCGGACATAGATCGAATCGGCTTCGACTTTCGCTTCGGGGAACATGCGTGCCAGCTGGGCGGCACTCTGCCAGTGGGTCGTGACCCTCCGGCCATCGAGCAGGCCGGCGTGGCCGAGCACGAATGCGCCCGTGCAGATCGAACCGTAGGTCATCGACCTGCGCGGCGCTTCCCCCACCCACTCCAGCAGTTCGGCATCGGGCACCGTGTCCGGCAGCTCCGGCCCGCCTGCCACCAGGATGATGTCGAAGTCGCGTCGCGCCTCTTCGAACGTCGTGTCGGCCACCACCAGCATGCCGCCGGATGTCCGCAGCGGCTTACGATCCGCTGCAACCAGGACCGTCTTGTAATGGTCCCCGGCCGGAACATGACCGTTTGCCTCGGCAAACACGTCGACCGGCCCGGCGACGTCCAGCGCCTGCACATGCTCGTGTATTGCAATCGCGATCGTAAGTGTCGCCACGTGACCTCCGCTTCCTGCCCCGCGATTGACGCGGCTGTACACCGGGTCATCGCGGGCAGACAAGCTTAAGCGTGTTTCGGCGGCTGGGATGCGCGGCTTTCCGACCGATTGGGGTAAAGGCAGCTCATCGAGCGTCGCGAACGAGATCTTGCGCGACCACCATGGCTTCAGCATCGTCGCTGGCCAACGGGACGGCCAAGCGCCACTCGTCATCGGATCGCTCTGCTGATTTTTTGATCTCGTCCGCATCGACCGAGCTGACGGTGCACAACTGCCTGGCCTATCGGCTGGAAACGCATGGAAACATCTATGCGTGGGAGTTCGAGAAGGCCGCGAAGACGATCAATGTCCGCCCGCATCGTGCTCGAAGCGCTCAAAGCCTCCGCAGCTTAACGAGCATGCCGGCAAGGTCGCGATCAAGATTGACTGACTGCACGCAGCGTGTTCCCCACGGCATAGCCTGACCTCAGGCACTCGGCGGGCGTAACGTGCAGGTCGTATTCTCCAAGAACTAGTTTTCCGATCGACACAGGAGTCCTCACCATGACCATCCAAGCCTATGGCGCCCATGCGGGCGACCAACCACTCGAACCCATGCAGATCACCCGGCGTGCGCCGGGCGCGCAGGACGTGCAGATCGACATCGCCTATTGCGGCGTGTGCCACTCCGACCTCCACCAGGTGCGTGCGGAATGGGCGGGCACCGTCTTCCCGTGCGTGCCCGGTCACGAGATCGTCGGCAAGGTGAAAGACGTCGGATCCGACGTCACCGACTTCAAGCCGGGCGATCTGGTCGGCGTCGGCTGCATCGTCGACAGCTGCCAGCATTGCGAGGAGTGCGACGCTGGCCTGGAGAACTACTGCGACCGCATGGTCGGCACCTACAACGGCCGGACGCCGGACGCGCCCGGCCACACGCTGGGCGGCTACTCGCAGCAAATTGTCGTGCACGAACGCTACGTGCTGCGCGTCCGCCACCCCGAAGAACAACTGGCTGCCGTGGCGCCACTGCTGTGCGCGGGCATCACCACCTGGTCGCCGCTGCGCCACTGGAAGGTGGGGCCGGGCAAGAAGGTCGGCGTGGTCGGTATCGGCGGGCTCGGGCACATGGGCATCAAGCTGGCGCATGCGATGGGTGCCCACGTCGTCGCGTTCACCACGTCCGAATCCAAGCGCGAGGCGGCCAAGGCACTGGGCGCGGATGAGGTCGTCGTCTCGCGCAATGCCGATGAGATGGCGGCGCATGCCAAGAGCCTGGACTTCATCCTCAATACCGTCGCCGCGCCACACGATCTGGATGCCTTCTTCGTGCTGCTCAAGCGCGACGGCACGATGACCCTGGTTGGCGCGCCGGCCACGCCGCATCCCTCGCCGCAGGTGTTCAACCTGATCGCGAAACGCCGCAGCCTGGCGGGCTCGCTGATCGGCGGCATCCCGGAGACGCAGGAAATGCTGGATTTCTGCGCCGAGCACGACATCGTGGCGGACATCGAGATGATCCGCGCCGATGAAATCAACGAGGCCTACGAACGCATGCTCAAGGGCGACGTGAAATACCGGTTCGTGATCGACAACGCTTCTTTGAATAGTCAGTAATACCTGTTGGAGGGGTCATGAAGGAAAGCAGAAATTCGAGCCGCGTCCTGGCACTGTGCGCGGCGCTTGTGTTGTCGTGGGCCTGCCTGCAGCCTGCCATGGCCCAAGGCATTGAACACAGGCTGGAAGAGCTGATGGCCGAGCACGGGACGGTTGGCCTGGCAGTCGTGGTGGTCAAGGACAATGCCGTCGTCTATGGCAACAGCCTCGGCTGGAAGGACAGGGAGGCGAGGATTCCCCTCGAACAGGACGACGTCTTCCGGATCGCCTCCATCTCCAAGTCGTTCGCCGTGACCTCGATCTTTCAGCTGGTGGAGCAAGGCCGAATCTCGCTGGATGATGACGTCGGCGAGTTGGTCGGATTCCCGTTGCGCAACCCCGGATTCCCGGACCGGGTGATCACGCTCGGGATGCTGCTGAACCATACCTCGTCGATCACCGACAAGCAGCGATACAGCAGCCTCGACATCATCAATCCAGGCGTCAACGCCACCTGGCAGGACAGCTACGCCGACCGTGCCCCCGGCGAGCGGTACGAGTACTCCAACCTCGGCTACAACCTGGTCGGGACGATCGTGGAGCGTGTATCCGGGCAGCGGTTCGATGCCTACGTAAAGGCACATGTGCTCGATCCGCTCGGGCTGTACGGCGGCTATGCGCCGGAAGCGTTGGATGCGGACCGCTTCGCGCGGATCTACCGCTGGCGCGAGGGCGAGGGATTCGTGCGCTCGGACCAGGCGTATGCGCCCCTGGGTGAGCGCCTGGACGGCTACACGATGGGCTACAGCACGCCGATGTTCTCTCCGACCGGGGGTCTCAAGGTCTCGGCGCCCGACTTGGCCAAGTACATGCTGATGCACATGAACCATGGCGAATGGAATGGCGTGCGGATCATCGCAGCCGAACACGCGAAGGCGATGCAGACGCCCACGGTCGAAGTCGACGAGGATGCCGGATACGGCCTGGCCATTCGCATCGACAGGGCTCTGATTCCCGGAGTCGTGCTGAGCGGACACACCGGGTCCGCCTACGGGCTATACAGCTCCATGTTCTTCGACGCGGAGAAAAAGTACGGCTTCGTGGTGATCACCAACGGAACCCGGGACACGGAAGTGCGGACCGAGGTTAACAGGGCCCTGTACCAGCACTTCATCGCGGAAACCGCGGGGCACTCGAAGGGGGAGTAGATCCTTCAGCGTGCCGAGCGTCCGTCATTGCGTGTATTGCACTTTACCGATCCGCATCCACTGCATGCTTGACCGCGGCCACGAACCCGCGCCGCGCGGCGACCAGCTCCTTCGACGTCGCCTGCGGCCAGGCCGCGACCTGGGCGATGACCAGCCGGCGCGCGGGATCGACGTAGACCATCTGGCCGAAGATGCCGATCGCCGCATAGCTGCCATCGGTATCAGTCCACCACAGGTACCCGTAGCCGCGCTCGGGCGCGTCCACGCTTTCCTGCTCACGCACCGCGCCTTGCAGCCAGGCCTCGGCGATCACCGGCTCGCCCGCGATGCGGCCACCGTGGAGCATGAATTGCCCCAGCCGCGCGTAGTCGGCCAAGGTCGCCGACAGACCGCTGCCGCCGGTGTCGCTGCCATCGCATTCGTCCTTGATCCAGGTCGCATCGTCCGCCATGCCATACGGCTTCCAGATCACGTCTGACAGGTAGGCGGCCAGCGAACGGCGCGTCGCGCGCTCCACCACGATGCCGAGCAGGTCGGTCTCGGCGGTGTTGTAGTTCCAGTGCGTGCCGGCCGGCCATTGCCGCGGCAGCTTCATCAAGTACGACAGCACGTGCGCACGGCCGTCGACACAGGCACCGCGATACATCTGCGCCACGTCCGACTCCGCGTCGGCATAGTCCTCGTTCCAACGCACGCCCGACGTCATCGTCAGCAACTGCTGCACCGTGACATCGGCGTACGCACTGTCGCGTAACTCCGGAATGTAGGTGACCAGCGCGTCGTCCAGGCTGGCGATATGCCCCTGCTGCAGCGCGATGCCGAGCAAGGCGGACGTGACGGACTTGGCGACCGAGAACGACTCCCAGCGCTGCTCCGGCCCGAAGTCCAACGCGTAGCGCTGCACGCGGACACGACCGTCCTGCAGCACCATCACGCCGGCGATGTGGTGTTGGTCCATGTAGTTGCCCAACCACGACGAATCGGCCGCCTCGCCCAACGTCAGCGGTTGGCCTTCCGCCAACTCGCGGACATGCGTACCGCGCTCGACGCGGTCGCTGGGGAAGCGCCGATCCATCTGCCGGAACTCCGCCTCGCGCTGCGCCTGCGGCCAGAACAGCACCGCCTCGCGTTGCTCGCCGATGGTCGGAGTGGGCGATGACTCGCTAGCGGCCAGCGAGAGCGGTGCGGTCAGGAAGATCGCAACCGCGAGCAGTCGAATGAAGCTGTTGGGACGCATGGCAGCGCATATCGGAGTGGTTGCAGGAAGGTCATTCTACTGACGTGTACCGCGCGCCTCAGAGGCCGACCGGGATTCCAGCCTCGACTGAGTTCAAAATTCGCGTGGCGCTTAGGTCTGCTCTCGGCCAGAAGCGGTTATTGGGAAGTGAACCTGACCCGTTTTCGCGACCTGACACGCCGGCCCAACGCTTCTACGCATTGTTACGCTTAATTCGAGGAATAGATGCTGAGACATCCGCCTAATGCGTTATGCCTAATGCGTTATTTTTAAGTAATTGCGGATATCATCTCATTGACATGTCGAATACTGATCAACTCATCTGCATTTCCAGCGTTCGCAAGACCCTTATGCACAAATCCAAGCAATCGCATTTCAGCATCGAACGCGGGGGCACCACTTAATCCGCCAAGAATCGACCCACCTAGGAGCCTTATTTTGTGTACGCCGCTGGCGATTACCAACCCTCCAACGACATGTTTTTGAAGAACCGCCTTATGGCCGGGAAAATACTGGGGATATCCGACAGTCCAACATTCGACACCGCTATCGGGAAGCTTCCCACTAGTGAAACGAACTCTGGTCTCGGCTCGTGACTCCTGAGCGAGCTCAAGTATTGCCACGTCGCGTGCTTTGCATCCACTCACTACTTGACATGACAGCAACACTGAGGGGTGATTTTCCCGCCTTACGCTGATATATGGAAACGCAACATCATTTTCGTCAAAAACGACGTGATATGCGGTGATTATGTGCCCGTCAGCCGTCGTGAAGCCGCTGCCATTTCCATTAGGCGGATCGTAGAGGTCGTCGGTCGCAGCTCCCGCGACGATCCAGATTCCAAACTTCGATCGGCTAAGCTCGGTGATTATCTCAATGTCCGGCACTTTTAAACCGGACTCACCCGCTACCGCGTTGAACCGGGCAGCAATGCCCGCTGCGACCCAATCAGTCCTGCCACGCACCATCGAAAGGTATGCAGATTGACCGTGAATATGGCGAAGAACCTTGTGCTTACCTACTTGCACTTGCTCTTCTGGAAACATGTCCAACGCAACTTTATCGACACCGAATTTCTCTACCGCATAGATCTTCGATTCGAGTCTGCGTAGCCATCGGCGGGGAATGTTTACTTTTTTATTTACCACCAAACCAGTAACAGATTTCCGCGAAACTCCAGTCTCCACGCGAAACTTTGCATGATTTACTGAGAATCCTTCCGCTGTGATTTCTCCTGCAAGATGCGGCGCGATTACGTAATGCTCACTATCATCTAGTTGCGCGAACTCAGCCAGCCTACTTGCTGGCTGAGCAAACGAAATTGTTATATCGTCCACATAACGACTGTACCTCGCACCATATCTACCTGCGAGGCGCCCAAGTCGCTTGTCTAGACCCGCTGCGATGATATTGGACAATACTGGCGAAGTGATTCCGCCGGCCGTCAGTCGCCCCTGATATGTACATGCGTGCGCCAGTATGTTGGCCGCTGCCCACGGAAGCCCGAGGGGCTGAGATAAAAACAGTCCTCTTATGCGATAAAAGGAGATACTTCCGAAGAAATCTTCCAAGTCCAGATTTATTAATGTTCGACGAGCAACGTGAATTTTGGCGTTGCTAACTATGCTCTCGCCGGCAATAAATCCGAAAGCGCCGTCGGGCCGTCTATATATTTCTTCCAAAACGGGCCTAACTGCCGTCTGGATCTTGCGGCAGGTTTTTCTGGGGCTTGCGATCCTCCGGTAGCCACCGGACTTTTTGGGCAGCAAGAAAACCTTGCACCGCTGCCGCCGGCCATATAGACCTTCGAGAAGCGCAGCAGCACTCATATCCAAATGTGCTGCAAGCTGACGATGGCTAAAAGCCGATTGCAATTGAGCCAGCGTAAGCACAGGGCGATCAACCTGAAGTTCGAAAGTGCAGGCCCCGCAGGCTTTCACATATACCAACTTCACTTCCGACACGCCAAGTTGCGCGCGGAGCTGTATTAGCAACCATTGAACTATCCGCCTCAGTCTGTCGGCGAAGGTTAAACACTACGCGGGGCCTGCGCATGTAGCTTAGCCGACGTTGAGGGTAAGTGACCAGCCGCCTATACGTGCATGCGATTAATTGCTCTCCGGGCGCGAGTCACCGCGCGCTACAGCTGTGCAACCCAGGAAAGATCCATAGTCGCGGCAGCTTTCCAAGTAGAGCATCTGCAGGAGTCGGCCCATCTTTTTACCCTACCTCAAACCCCCAACGGGTTCGGCTTCTCCGCATCGATCTTGTACGTCTTGATCGCCCTTGCCACATCCTTCGCGGTCATCTTGCCTTCCGCTGCCAACGCCGCGATCGCTGCGTGGGCGACGTAGTAGCGGTCGACCTCGAAGTGGCGACGCAGGTTGGCGCGGGTGTCGCTGCGGCCGAAGCCGTCGGTGCCCAGTACCGTGTAGTGCATCGGGACGTAGGCGCGGACCTGTTCGGCGTAGGTGCGGATGTAGTCGGTGGCGGCAATCGCCGGACCCTGGCGGCCTTCCAGCAGGGCGGTGATGTGGGCCTTGCGTGGGGTCTTCGCTTCGGGGTGGAAGCGGTTTTGGCGTTCGACGTCGGCACCGTCGCGGGCGAGTTCGTTGAAGCTGGGGCAGGACCAGATGTCGGCGATCACGCCGAAGTCCTTCTCCAGCAATTCGGCCGCGGCGATGACTTCGCGCAGTATGGTGCCACTGCCCAGCAGCTGCACGCGCAGCTGGTCTTTCTTCGGCTTGCCGGCGTCGTGGAACAGGTACATGCCCTTGATGATCCCTTCGGCGCTGCCTTCGGGCATCGCCGGGTGGGCGTAGTTCTCGTTCATCAGGGTGACGTAGTAGTACTCGTCATGCTGGTCGGCGAGCATGCGCTGCATGCCGTGCTGGATGATGGTCACCACTTCGTAGCTGAAGGTCGGGTCGTAGCTGCGGCAGTTCGGGATCAGCCCGGCCTGCACCATGCTGTGGCCGTCCTCGTGCTGCAGGCCTTCGCCGTTGAGGGTGGTGCGGCCGGCAGTGGCGCCGAGCAGGAAGCCGCGCGCGCGCATGTCGCCGGCCTGCCAGGCGGCGTCGCCGACGCGCTGGAAACCGAACATCGAGTAGTAGATGTAGAACGGCAGCAGGGCGAGGTCGTTGCTGCTGTAGCTGGTGGCGCAGGCGAGCCAGGAGGCGAACGCGCCAGCCTCGGTGATGCCTTCCTGCAGCACCTGCCCGGCGGTGTCCTCGCGGTAGTACATCAGCTGGTCGCGGTCGACCGGCTTGTACTTCTGGCCGAACGGGGCGTAGATGCCGATCTGCCGGAACAGGCCTTCCATGCCGAAGGTGCGCGCCTCGTCGGCGACGATCGGCACCAGCCGCGGGCCGACCTGCTTGTCCCGCAGGGAGATGTTGAGCATCTGCACGAACGCCATCGTGGTGCTGATCTCGCGCTCGCCGGTGGACTTGAGCAGGCGCTCGTAGGTCGCCAGCGGCGGCACTTCAAACTGTTGCGTAGCCTTGCGACGGCGCTGCGGCAGGAAGCCGCCGAGGGCCTTGCGGCGCTCGAGCAGGTATTCGATCTCCGGCGAGTCCTTGCCGGGGTGGTAGAACGGCACCGCGCCGTCCTTGAGCTGGTCGTCAGTCACCGGGATGGCGAAGCGGTCGCGGAACGCGCGCACGTCATCGTCATCCATCTTCTTGGTGCCGTGGGCCGGGTTGAGCGACTCGCCGGCCACGCCCATGCCGTAGCCCTTGACCGTCTTGGCCAGGATCACGGTCGGCATGCCCTTGGTGTTCACCGCCTGGTGGTAGGAGGCGTAGACCTTGTGCGGGTCGTGGCCGCCGCGGTTGAGGCGCCAGACGTCCTCGTCGCTGAGGTTGGCGACCAGCTGTGCGGTCTCCGGGTACTTGCCGAAGAAATGCTCGCGGGTGTACGCGCCGCCGAAGGCCTTGCAGTTCTGGTACTCGCCGTCGACGGTTTCCATCATCAGCTGGCGCAACTTGCCGCTGGTGTCGCGGGCCAGCAACGGATCCCAGTAACTGCCCCAGATGTTCTTGATGACGTTCCAGCCGGCGCCGCGGAACTGGCCTTCCAGTTCCTGGATGATCTTGCCGTTGCCGCGCACCGGGCCGTCCAGGCGCTGCAGGTTGCAGTTGACGACGAAGATCAGGTTGTCCAGGCCCTCGCGACCGGCGACCGAAATCGCGCCGAGGGATTCGGGCTCGTCGGTCTCGCCGTCGCCGAGGAAGCACCAGACCTTGCGGTCGGTCTTGGGCATCAGGCCGCGGCCTTCCAGGTACTTGAAGTTGCGCGCCTGGTAGATCGCGCTGATCGGGCCCAGGCCCATCGACACAGTCGGGGTCTGCCAGTAGTCCGGCATCAACCACGGGTGCGGGTAGGAGCTGATGCCGCGGCCGTCGACCTCCATGCGGAAGTTGTCGAGCTGGTCTTCACTGAAGCGGCCTTCCAGGAACGAGCGCGCGTAGATGCCCGGCGAACCGTGGCCCTGGATGAACAGCAGGTCGCCCGGGTGGTCTTCGCTCGGGGCGCGCCAGAAGTGGTTGAAACCGACGTCATACAGCGTCGCCGAGGAACCGAAGGTGGCGATGTGCCCGCCCAGGTCGCCGGGCTTGCGGTTGGCCCGCACCACCATCGCCATTGCGTTCCAGCGGATGATCGAGCGGATTTTCCACTCCATCGCCGCATCACCGGGGCTCTTGGCCTCCAGTTGGGTCGGGATGGTGTTGATGTACTCGGTGGTCGGGTCGAACGGCAGGTGCGCACCAGCGCGGCGCGAGACTTCGACCATGCGCTCCAGCAACTGGTGCGCGCGGTCGGTGCCGTCGCGCTGGATTACCGCTTCCACCGATTCGACCCACTCCTTGGTCTCGGTAGGGTCCGGATCGTTCTGCAGCAGCTCGTTGAGCGGGCTCTCGTAGGTCTGGGTCATGCGCCTCGCGACCCCTTGGCCGCGCCTCGTAATCAAGTGGGATCTATGCCGTCATTCTACCGCGCCGCCGCGATGGCGGCGCGCTTACCTATCCGCCACGACTGGCGCGGATCTGGGCGTCGACCGCCGCGATCGCGGTCATGTTGACCACCCGGCGTGACGTCGCATCCGAGGTCAGGATGTGGGCCGGTTTGTCCAACCCCATCAGGATCGGGCCAATCGCCACGCCGTCGGTGGCAACACGGAACATGTTGTAGGTGATGTTGGCCGCGTCCAGGTTGGGCAGCACGAACAAGTTCGCGCGTCCGCTCAGGGTGGTGTTGGGGAAGATGCGCTTGCGCAGCGCCTCGTTCCATGCGGTGTCGCCCATCATCTCGCCGTCGACCTCGAGTTTGGGCTGGCGTGCCTTGAGGAGCTCGCGCACCTTGCGCATCTTCGCCGCCGACGGGTTGTCGTGGCTGCCGTAGTTGGAGTGCGACAGCAGCGCGACCTTCGGCTCCACCCCGAACAGCTTCAGCCGGTAGGTCGCCTGCAGGGTCGCCTCGGCGATCTGCTCGGCGCTGGGGTCAAGCTGGACGTGGGTGTCCAGGAAGAACCACGCGCCGGCGTCGTTGATCACCCCGGTCATCGCGGCGGTGCCGGCGATACCGCGATCGAAGTCGAAGATGCTGCGCAGGTAGCCAAGCTTCTTGTGGAAGCGCCCGACGATGCCGCAGATCATCGCATCGGCTTCGCCCCGCTCCACCATCAAGGCCGCGATCAGGCTCGGACGCGAGCGGATCAGGCTCTTGGCCGCCTCGATGGTGACGCCGCGGCGCTCGGTCAGGGCGTGGTACTGCTGCCAATAATCGTGGAAGCGCGGGTCGTCGTGGATGTTGGTCAGCTCGAAATCCACGCCCTGGCGCATGCGCAGCCCGAGCCGGTCGATGCGGGTCTGGATCACTTCCGGGCGGCCGACCAGGATCGGCGTGGCCAAGCCCTCGTCGATCACCGTCTGCACCGCGCGCAACACGACTTCTTCCTCACCTTCGGCATAGACCACGCGTTTGCGGTCGCTGCGGGCGCGGTCGTAGACCGGCTTCATCAGCAGGCCGGTGCGGTGGACGAACTGGCCGAGCTTCTCCTCGTAGGCCGCTATGTCCTCGATCGGACGGGTGGCCACGCCGGACGCCATGGCCGCACGCGCCACGGCGGACGACACCATCACCATCAGGCGCGGGTCGAACGGGCGCGGGATCAGGTATTCCGGGCCGAAGGTCGGCACGTCGCCGCCGTAGGCCGAAGCCAGGTCGCCGGCTTCCATCCGCGCCAGCTGGGCGATCGCATGCACGCAGGCGAGCTTCATTTCCTCATTGATCACGGTTGCGCCGACATCCAGCGCACCGCGGAAGATGTACGGGAAGCAGACCGCGTTGTTGACCTGGTTGGGATAGTCCGAGCGGCCGGTGGCGAGGATTGCGTCCGGACGCACCGCCTTGGCGGCGTCGGGCAGGATCTCGGGGTACGGGTTGGCCAGCGCCAGGATGATCGGCTGCTCGGCCATGGTCACGACCATTTCCGGCTTCAGGATGCCGCCGGCAGACAACCCCAGGAACACGTCCGCGCCAGCGACGATCTCGGCCAGCTCGCGCTTGTCGGTGTCGCGGGCGTAACGCGCCTTCTCCGGGTCCAGGCCGGGACGGTCGCGGTAGAGCACGCCATCGCGGTCGAAGGCGAAGATGTTCTCGTGCCGTGCGCCCATCGCGACCAGCATGTCCAGGCAGGCGATGCCCGCCGCGCCGACGCCGGTGGTGGCGATGCGGACGTCCTCGATTTTCTTGCCGACCACTTCCAGGGCGTTGAACACCGCCGCGCCGACGATGATCGCGGTGCCGTGCTGGTCGTCATGGAAGACCGGGATCTTCATCCGCTCGCGCAGCTTGCGCTCGACGATGAAGCACTCCGGCGCCTTGATGTCCTCCAGGTTGATGCCGCCGAAGGTCGGTTCCATCGCCGCGATGATGTCGACCAGCTTGTCGGGGTCGCGCTCGTCGAGTTCGATGTCGAACACGTCGATGCCGGCGAACTTCTGGAACAGGATGCCCTTGCCTTCCATTACCGGTTTACCAGCCAGCGGGCCGATGTCGCCCAGGCCCAGCACTGCGGTGCCGTTGGTGATCACCGCCACCAGGTTGCCGCGCGCGGTGTAGTCGCGGGCGGTATTGGGGTCGTCGACGATCGCCTCGCAGGCATAGGCCACCCCGGGCGAGTACGCCAGCGCCAGGTCACGCTGGGTCACCATCGCCTTGGTCGGGGTGACCTTGATCTTCCCGGGCGGGTGCTGGCTGTGGTAGTCGAGGGCGGCTTGCTTGAAATCGTCGGTATTGGACATTGCGGGAGGGCACGGCTGGAAGGACGCTCGATTCTACCGTTCGTGGCAACGGCAGCGCGATTGACCCAGAATCGGGGCACATTGCAGCGGGGACAGGCATGCAGGAATGGACGCGGGACCGGCTGAAGGCCGGCGGGTGGATGCTGCTGGTGGCCGCGCTGACGGTGCTGGTGCAGTGGCCGTTGGTTTCCAACCCTGGCTACTTCAGCCATGACGAGCTGCAATGGGCGGCGGCAGCGAACGTTGCGCCCAGCGCGACGCTGCCGTGGGTCGACTGGTTCGACCTGGTGCTGTTCCAGTACCGTCCGCTGACCTTCAACCTGTGGCTGTGGCTGTCGCACCACCTGTTCGACCAGCCGCAGGCATTCCATGCCGTGGTCGTGGCTACCGGGGCACTCAATGCCGCATTGCTGGCCGGCCTGTTGGGCCGGCTGGAGGTTTCACCGCGACGGGCCGCGTTGGCTGCGCTGATGTTCGCGCTGGGGCCTTACGCGATGTACGTGCACGGCTGGGTGGGCACTATCGGCGACCTGCTCTGGGTGGGCTGCGGGTTGCTGGTGGCCTGGGTCGCGACCTCGCGCTGGCCGGGATGGCGCATCGCGATCGCCGCCGCCGGGCTGACCGCGGTCGCGTTGCTGGCGAAGGAGGCCGCGCTCTCGATCCCCGCGCTGCTGGCCGTGGCCTGGTGGCTGGACCGCACGAGAGGGAGCTGGCGCTGGGCGTTCGCGGGGTCGGTGGTGCCGGCGCTGGCCTACCTGCTGCTGCGGTTGTCCGTGTTGGCCGGTGTCGACGGGCCGGACGCCGCCTATGCCTGGTCGCTGGCGAACATCCCGCAGCGCTGGCTCGAGTACTACGCCTTCCTGCCGCAGATCAGCGTGTTCGAAGCCCACGCGACGCTCGCACGGGGGTTCGGCGACACGCGTTTCATCGTCTCCTGCGTGCTGATGCTGGCGCTGTTGGCCGCGTTGTGGCGGGTCGGCTGGCGCTGGGCCGTCGCCCTGCTCGCCGGTGGCGCCGCCGCGCTGGGCCCGGTGCTGGTGCTCGCTGGTGCCAGCAACCAGTACGGCTATGGCTTCGCCGCGTTCGCCGCCGGGCTGGTCGCCTGCGCCTGGCCGCGACTGGCACGCTGGGGCCGTGTATTGGTGGTGGTGCTGGCCGTGCTGTCGCTCTGGCACGGGATCAACGTGATGCGGCAGGTCCGCCAGGTCGGCGAAGTGCAGGCGGTGTTCTCGCCGGCGTTGGCCGAGCTGCTGCGGCACGACGACGCGGCCGTAGTAAGGCTGCGGGTCGCCGAAGATGTGCCGCCATGGATCTTCCAGCGCCTGACCCACGACATCCCAAGCTACGACGGCGTCCCGATCCGGTCGCGCGTGCAACTTGTCCCGTCGGGCGACGCCGACCAGGTGATCCAGGCCGACGGCCGGCTGACGCCCGCGCCCTGATCGCATACAGACAGCCCATAACGCATGGCTATGGAAGAGCCGTGTTTTATCAATTACGCCAACCGCCCCACTGACCTATGGTCGAGTCCCATTGCTCTGTTTTGAGGGAGACGGCACTTGGCCACGCTCGCGGGACAACCCGTAAGGAAGTTGTTTTCGGTCGCCATCCTGGCCACGGCGCTGGGTGCCTGCGCTCCGGATTCCGTTGACGACCTCCCTGCGGCTGACCTGGTCATTGCCGGAGGATCCCTGCACGACGGGACCGCCGGTGGACTGCGGCAGGCTGACGTCGCCATCATCGGTGACCGCATCGTCTGGGTGGGCTCGGACGCGTCGTCACACTACCGGGCGCAGCGCACCATTGATGCCAGCGGCAAGGTGGTCGCGCCGGGCTTCGTCGACCCCCATGGCCACCCCAATACCTATATCCGTGCCGACGATCCCGCCCAGCGCCGCAATGCTCCATGGCTGTATCAAGGTGTAACTACACTGGGCATTGGCGTGGACGGGGGTGGCAGTCCGGATATCGCCGAACAACGTGAGTGGTTCAAGCGCCAAGGGGTCGGTACCAACCTGGTGCCGTATGTCGGATTCGGTGCGGTGCGCTCGCGTGTGCTTGGGCAGAGCGCACGCAAGCCGGACGCTGCGGAGCTGTCCCAGATGCGCGAGCTGGTGGCATCGGCGATGTGTGAGGGTGCCTTCGGCCTGTCCACGGGCCTTTTCTATGTGCCCCAGAGTTATGCCGAGACCGATGAGGTAGTAGCGGTGGCCACTGAAGCCGCGCGCCGTGGCGGACTGTATGACAGCCACCAGCGCGACGAATCGTCCTATGGCATCGGGCTGATTGCGTCCACCAGCGAGGCCATTGAAATTGGCCGGCGCGCCGGCATGCCGGTCCACATCGCCCATATCAAGGCACTTGGCGTGGACGTGCATGGCAAGGCTGCCGAGCTGATTGAGCTGATCGACGAGGCACGTGCGGATGGATTGCGGGTGACGGCCGACCAGTACCCGTGGCTGGCCTCCGGCACCGGTCTGGCGGCGGCCTTGCTTCCGGCGTGGTCACGCGAGGGCGGGCGCAAGCGCTTGCTGGAGCGTCTTGCCGACCCCGCGCAACTGGTGGACATACAACTCGAAATGACTGACAACCTGCGACGACGCGGTGGCGCGGATGCCATCCTGCTGACCTCGCTCGGAGAGGACTGGACCGGCCAGACCCTGGAAGAGGTCGCCGCCGACTGGGGTCTTTCCGCGGAAGACGCGGCCCTGCGCATCATCGGCCAGGACGAGCGCCCGCCCGGCGTGCGCAGCAGTGCCTCGATTGCCTCATTCAACATGCGTCAGGACGATGTGGAGCTGCTGATGCAGCAGCCCTGGGTAGTTACCAGTTCGGATGGTTCCAACGGTCATCCACGCCAATATGGCAGCTTTCCGGAGAAGTTCGCGCGCTATGTACGGGAGAAGGAAGTCCTCGACATCGGTACATTTATCCATCGCTCCACCGGTTTGACCGCCGATATCCTGGGTCTCCAACAGCGCGGCTATCTGAAGCCCGGGTACTTCGCGGATGTCGTGGTGTTTGATCCGGAAACACTCGCGGCGCAGGCGACCTACGTGGAGCCGCGCAAGCTCTCTGTGGGCGTCAGCCACCTTATCGTCAACGGCGCGCTTGCCATCAGCGATGGCGAGCAGACCGATGCGCTTGCCGGGCGGATGCTTCATCACGTGCCAACCATTGGCACTTGTCCGTGACAGTGGATAAACGCCTGATCACCTTTCGAGAACACGGGAAGAAATCAATTGCTTCGACTTGACGCGGTGGAAACCGTCGCCCTGGGCGGCTTGGCACTCCTGGGCGGATACGCGCTGTGCCGCGCCATTCCGGTATTCCGGCGCTACAACCTCCCAGAGCCGGTGGTGGGTGGCCTGGTGATTGCGCTGATCGTGCTGATCGCCCACGGGCAAGGCACCACGCTGTTTGAACTGGACACCTCGCTGCAGACACCGCTGATGGTGGCGTTCTTCACCACGCTGGGTGTCAACGCGAGCCTCTCCCTGCTGCGTATCAGCGGGCGCCAGGTGGGGATCTTCCTGGGGCTGGCGACGGGGTTTGTGGTCGTGCAGAACCTGGTTGGTCTGGGCGTGGCGGCGATGTTCGACCTGAATCCGCTGTTCGGGGTGTTGGTGGGATCGGCCACGATGGCCGGCGGGCCCGCAACCGGGCTGGCGTTCGCGCCACTGTTCGAGGAGGCCGGGCTGGTCGGCGCGGAGTCGATTGCGATCACCTCGGCAATGGCCGGCATTGTCTGCGGTGGCCTGGTCGGTGGCCCGGTGGCGACCGTGATGATCCGGCGCTGGCGTTTGAAGACTCCCGGCGGCCATCCGACGGAAGTGCCGGATGTGACCGAGCTGAGCGTGGATCCGGAGCAGAACGACGCACAACGCGAGTTCAGCGCACTCAAGAGCATCGTTTTCATCCTCGTGGCGATGTGGCTGGGGGTCTGGATCGGCAGGGGTTTTGAGGCGCTGGGCCTGACCCTGCCGGCCTACATCGGCGCGATGCTGGTGGGCGCAGCGGTGCGCAACATTGACGATGCGACGGGCTGGATTGGCCTGTCGGTGCGCACCACCGACCTGATCGGCAACATCTGCCTCGCCCTGTTCCTGGCCGTGGCACTGATGAACCTGAAGCTGTGGGAGCTGGCCGGAATGGCCATGCCGCTGGCCCTCAACCTGGTCATCCAGGTCGCCATCGTGGTTGCGTTCTGCGTGGTCGTGTTCCGTGCCATGGGCAAGGACTACGACGCCGCGGTGATGAGCGGCGGCTTCATCGGCTTCATGCTCGGCACCACCGCCAATGCGATGGCGGTGATGAAAACGCTGGTGGAGCGCTACGGGGTGGCGCCGCGTGCCTTCCTGGTCGCGCCGCTGGTGGGCGCGTTCTTCATCGACTTCACCAACGCCTTGATCATTACCACCTTCATGAACTTCGTTAGCTAGGGCGGAGCGTTGGTTCCCCCCACAGAACCCATAACTGACAGCTATCTGCGTGCCATTGAATGTGAGGGGCGCCCATTCAGCTGTGCGGCTACGATCTGGGCATGAGCCAATTCCGTTCTGCCGCCAACGGCGTAGCCGCCCGCCGTCCCGATTTCGCCGCCTGCTTCAACCGGCCTGCCCGCGCACTGCTTGCACTGGTCGGCACGACGCTGCTGGTCGGTTGCCTCGCATTGCCCCGCGACCCCGGGACCGGCGCTGGCGAGGGCAAGACCGCAGGCGTGGTGGTCGCCGCCCACCCGCTTGCCGTGGATGCGGGAACCGCGGTGCTGCGCCGCGGCGGGACCGCCATGGACGCCGCCGTTGCCGTCCAGATGATGCTCGGTCTGGTGGAGCCGCAGAGTTCCGGTATTGGCGGCGGCGCCATCATCATGGCCTACGATGCGCGCAGCCAGGCGGTGACCAGCTACATCGGCCGCGAAGCCGCGCCTGCACTGGCCGACGGCACCTTGTTCGAGGACGAAAACCATCAGCCACTGCCGCGCGGTGACGCGATGCTTTCGGGACGCTCCACGGGCGTTCCCGGTACCGTTGCGGTTTTCTCACAGGCCCAGCGTGAGCACGGGAAGCTGGCGTGGGAAGAGTTGTTCGCGGAAACCATCCAGCAGGCCGAGCAGGGTTTCGTCATCACCCCCCGGCTTGAGGAACACATCCAGGGGACGTTCCCGCAGGCGTCCGCGCCGGACGTGCGCCAATTTTTCTCCACCCCCGATGGCCAGTTGAAGGGGACCGGCGACCTGCTGCGTAACGCCGACTATGCCCAGACGCTGCGCAAGATCGCGCAGGGCAACGAGCAGGCGTTCTATCGCGGTGACCTTGCCAGCGCCATCGTTGCGCGCACCCATCAATTGCCGCGTCCCGGGCAGCTCAGCATGCAGGACATGGCGGGTTACACGCCGGAAAAGACCGAGCCGCTGTGCCGCCCCCTGCGCGCCTACATCATCTGCGTGCCGCGTCCGCCGACCAGTGGCGTGGGGCTCCTGCAGTTGATGGCCCTGCTCGACAAGACCGATATCGACCAGCGCGGTTCCGAAGACCCGCAGTCATGGTTTCTGTTCGCCGAAGCCAGCCGCATCATGTACGCCGATCGTGACCACTACGTCGGCGACCCGGCCTTTGACGACGTCCCCGTCGATGGCCTGCTCGACCCGGCCTACGTCGACCAGCGCCGCGGGTTGATCGGGAACACGGCAGGCCCGGCCCCCCAACATGGGCAGCCGCCCGGCGCGGGTTCGCGCGGACCCGACCGTACCGACGAGCCCGGCGGCACCAGCCACTTTGTCGTGGTCGACCAATGGGGCAATGCGGTCTCGGTCACCACCACGATTGAGTCGTTTTTCGGGTCCGGCCGCATGGTTGACGGGTTTTTCCTGAACAACGAGCTGACGGATTTCTCCTGGTCCAGCGGCGCTGGCGACGACGGTGCCGCCAATGCGATCGCCGGCGGCAAGCGCCCGCGATCCTCGATGACACCGATCATCATTCTCGACCGCGATGGACGCTTTGTCGGCGCCCTGGGCTCGCCCGGCGGATCCGCCATCCCGGCCTATATCGGCAAGACGCTGGTCGGCCTGGTCTTTTGGGACATGTCGCTGCAGGACGCGGTGGGTCTGCCGAACCTGGTAGCTCGCGGCAGCCGCTTCAACGGCGAGGCGTCCAGTTTTACGGAGGCCGTGCTGGACACGCTTTCGCAGCGTGGAATGACGATACGCTCGGGTTCCGGCGAGGATTCCGGCCTGCATGGGGTGTTCTACCGCGATGGCGTACTCGAATGGGCCGCCGACCCTCGGCGTGAAGGCGTGGGCAAACTGGTAACGCACTAATGGCCAGCACCGTCAAAACGTCCCTCCCGGCCCCGGGTGAGCTTGATCCTCCGAAGAGCGCGTGCGGCGACGATGATGCCGTCATCGACCTTACCGTCGTGGGTGCGGGCGTAGTCGGCATCGCGACCGCATATGCTGCGGCCCGCCGTGGTCTCTCGGTGCGCATCGTTGATCGCGCGTCCGGCCCGGCGATGGGCGCGTCCTTCGCCAACGGCGCCCAACTCAGTTACGCCTATACCGAGTCGATGGCCAGCCCATCGCTTTGGACCAAGCTGCCATCGATTGCGTTGGGCATGGACCAGGCGTTGTCGATGCGCTGGTCGCTGGATCCGGACTTCCTGCGCTGGGGCATCGCCTTCCTCGCCAATGCCACGCCGGAAAAATTCCGCGCGAACACGCTTGCCGTACTCGACCTGGCGGCGCAGTCGCGCGCGGCAATGGACGACCTGCTGCAGCGCCATGACATCGACTTCGAGCACACCACTCCGGGCAAGATGCACCTGTTCCGTGACGCTGGCGCGCTGGACGCTGCCGCCGCCATGGTGGCGACCAAGCAGAAGCACGGCGTAGAGCAAAGCATCCTCAGCGCGCAGCAGGCGATCGACATCGAGCCGGCATTGGCAGGCGCGTCCGGTCTGGTCGGCGTGGTGCATTCGCCGGCGGAGGAGGCAGGTGATCCGCAGCGATTCTGCGTGGGCTTGCTGGCGTTGCTGGTAGCCGATTACGGAGTGACGGCGTGCTTCGACTTCGACGTGGCGAAGCTCGCGACCACGCCGGAGGGTGTCTGCCTGGAAGCGCGCGACGGCAGGCAACTGCGGTCGCGCAAGCTGGTGTCCTGCGCTGGCGTGGACGCTGTGGCCCTTGCGCGGGACATGGGCACGCGACTGCCGCTGCTGCCGGTCAAGGGCTACTCGTTCACGGCCGCGCCGGGAACCATGGCGCCACGGGTCAGCATCACCGACATCGATCGCAAGCTGGTGTTCTGTCGCCTGGGTGACAAGTTGCGCGTGGCGGGCCTGGCCGAGGTCGGCAATCGCAACGCGTCCGTCGACCCGCGCAGGGCGGAGCATCTGGTGGCGATGGCCCGTGATTCCCTCCCTGCCGCCGCCGCGTACGACGCGATCGACAGTACGTGGGCGGGACTGCGCCCGATGACGCCCAGCTCGGTGCCGATCATCCAGCGGATTCAACCCAACGTCGTGGTCAACGTCGGTCACGGCATGCTGGGCTGGACGCTGGCGATGGGGGCCGGCGAGCGGGCATTGCAAGCGCTGCTGGAAAAGTAGCCGCGCGCGCCACCGGCGTCTGCGCCGCGTGGTCACTTTGGGCATGTTTGATCTGGCTGCCCTAAGATCAGGGGATGCGCCTTCGTCAAATTGAAGTGTTCCACGCCGTCTATACGACCGGCTCGATCAGTGCCGCTGCGCGTGCGCTGCATGTGTCCCAGCCTTCGGTGAGCAAGGTGCTGCACCACGCGCAGTCCAAGCTCGGGTTGCAGCTGTTCACGCTGGTGCGCGGCCGTCTGGTTGCCACTGACGAAGCGCATGCGCTGTTTGTGGAAGTCAACGAGATATTCGAGCGCCTGGGGTCGCTGCAGAAGACCATCAGCAATATCAAGAATATCGGCGGTGGCCACATCCGCCTTGGCGTGGTGCCGTCCCTGGGCTTGCATGTCGCGCCATTGGCGGTCGCCCGTTTCCGCCGTATGCATCCGGAAATCACGTTCGACGTGCAGACCCTGCACCACGACGAACTGTTCCAGGCGCTCTATGAGCGTACCTGCGACATCGCGATTGCCTACGCGCCACCACTGCACCCGCGCATGAAGCGACGCGTGCTGAAAACCGCGCAGATGGTGCTGCTTTTCCAGAACGACGATGTCCCCGACGTGGGTGAATCGGTTCCCCTGTCGCTGATGCATGGACGCGAAGTGGTCGGGCTGACCGCCAGCGGGCCGGTCGGTGATGCACTCGCCAGCGCGTTGCGACGCAGCAACGTTGCCATCCGCGAAGTCGTGTCGAACCAGACCTTCTATACCGCTGCCGCACTGACCCGCCATGGCGCGGGGATGACGGTGGTCGACGAGTTCACCGCCCGCGCCACGGTGCAGGACGATGTTTCTTTCCGCCCGTTTGCGCCGCCGATCCGGTTCAACGTCGATTGCGTCTTTCTTGAGGACCGGCGCCCATCGAAAGCGGCGGAGGAGTTCATCAGCCTATTCAAGTCGATTATCAGCGAGATTCAGGACGGGCCGGGAAGCGACTCTATCGAGACCGAATCACCTGCCCTGGTGGCTGGCGGCGGGCAATAAGCACCGCCCGCCGGCTGTCACCGCTTCATCCTCAGATATCCGCAAAGTCCGTGTCGTCGATCGTGTCCAGCCGGATCTGGTTGGCGAACAGCGAGAACGCGAGCATGCCGGCCAGGCCGTTGGCGCGGGCGACCCAGGTCGGCAGCCAGCGCGGTGGCAGCAGCACGCCGGATTCGAACAGTGGCGCCAGCCGTTGCACGTCGCCCAATGTCATCTTGCCGGCGAACAGCCAGCGGCACAGGCGCAGCTGGCGTCGCCGCAGGGCCCAGCGGAAGAACGTGTGGACGCCGATCAGGCCGCGCAGGTAGACGGTGTCCTTGGTGAAGGCGTGACCGCCGCTGGTCGGCACGCCACGGAATACGCGCTGGGCTGATGCGAAGCTTTCCTGCGGGGTTTGACCGCTGTCGAGGAAGAAGCGGAATACCTCGATGAAATCCGCACCTTCCAGCGCTTGCGCGATGGCCTCGATACGCAGGCTCAGGCGCTTCATCCGGCTGATATCGATGGCGCCGGTGATCTGCTCGGCAAAGGTCGCCAGCCCTTCCTGGGTCGCGGTTGCGCGTGGCGAGGACAACGCCAGGCTGCCCAGCACTGGCTGCTCGCGGCCGTTGAGCGCGCTGAGCGAGTGGACGAAGGCCTCGTGCTGCAACAGCTGGTGGCGGTCGTAATCGGTGAAAGCCGCGCCGGTGCGCAGGCGGATGCGGGTCGCGCCGGCGGCAGCCTTGGCGATCAGGTCAGGATCCAGCACGACTTCGATCATGCGGTCGTTGAAGTAGTCGTCCAGGTCGCCCTGCAATTGCAGTTGCAGGGCGGTGGCCGAAATCTCGACCTGCTCGGCAGGCGAGACGAGTTCGCGGTCGAACTGGTCCGCGATCTCGATGAAATGCCGCGCCGCCACGCGCGCGCTTGGTCCGTTACCTGGCAGTGGTGCATCAACGCTGCCGTAGAGCTGTTGCGACAGCTCGGTGACTGCCGGGGTGCCAAGCGCTTCGCACAGCCGGGCGGCGGTTTCCCAACTGGAAGTGGCGTCGATCAGGTACTGACCCAGCGGGTGGCTGGCATCGGCTTCGCGTGCGATCGCGGCCAGCTCGGTGCGGGCTTCGCTGAAGTCGTGGCGGGGGTAGGCGACCTGCGGCAACCGGGTGACGCCGCGGGCGTGGTCGGCCAGAAACGTGCTTGCGGTTGCGGCCGGCCAACTGGCAAGGGTCAGCACCTTGATCCCGCGCGCCGTTTGCACCATGCACTCGTCCAGCGCGGTGTGGTGGGCGATGTCGGGGTCAGTCTTCGCCATAGTCGTCGTCGACCTGGGGCCGTTGCCGCGGGGGCTTTCCGGGGGGTTTCCCGGGCGACTTTCCCGCAGGCTTTACGGCCGCATTCTTTCCCGTTGCCGTGGCAGCCGGGGTGGCCGCGACATTCTGCGCGCGACGCGCGGCCAGCTTTTCCGCGGCGCCGGCAACTTCCTCTTCCAGCTTGAGGTAGTTGGTGAAACGGCGCGGGTCCAGCTTGCCGGCTTCGATGGCCGCGCGGATCGCACAGCCCGGCTCCTGGGCGTGTTTGCAATCGCGGAACTTGCAGTGCTCCGCCAGCGCTTCGATATCGCCGAAGTTCTCGGCGACAACCTCCTCCCCGGTCGGCTTCAACTCGCGCATGCCGGGGGTGTCGATCAGGCAGGCGCCGGTCGACAACGGAATCAGGGCGCGGTGGGTAGTGGTGTGGCGGCCGCGCTCGTCGCTTTCACGCACCGCACCGGTCTTCATGCGCTCGCTGCCCACCAGGGTGTTGGTCAGGGTCGACTTGCCCGCACCGGAGCTGCCGACCAGCACCGCGGTGGTGCCCGGCCGCAACCATGGGTTGAGGGATGCGACGCTGTCGGGGTCGCGGGCATTGACGGCGCGCACCGCGACATCCTGCGCGGCCAGTTCAATCAACGCGGCCAGTGAGCCGGGGATATCGTCCGCTTCGTCGGCCTTGGTCAGCACCACGACCGGCTCCGCACCGCTGCCGCTGACCAGCAACAGGTAGCGCTCGATCCGGCGCGGGTTGAAGTCCGCGTCCAGCCCGCAGACCACGAACACGGTGTCGATGTTGGCCGCGATCAACTGCTGTTTGTAATGCTCACCGGCGGCGCCGCGCTTGATCGCGGTGCGCCGCGGCAGCAGGGCGACGATCTGGTCTTTCTCGATGGCGTCGAGCACCAGTACCCAGTCACCCACACCGGCGCGCTGCTCGGTCGGGGTCATGCCCTGCTTGTAGCTCGGCGCGCGTTGCCACTCGGGCAACGACTCCACCGGGAAACTGTGGTCTGGCCCGTCGGCGACGACATAGCCGCTGCGATGCTGCTCGACCACGCGCGCCGGGCGGGCTTGCGGAAACTGCGCCATCAGCTCGCGCCATTCGGCGACCGCGGGCAGGCCGTCGTCATCGAGGGGCCAGCCGATCGCCTGCAGGGCGAGCTCGGGAGTCACGGAAAGTGGTGGAATCGGCGCATGCGGCGATTTTACCTATATGTCCTGCCCGTCTGCGCGACAGGACCGCTCGGCAGACGCGGCGATGACGCAGCTGCGATGGCCGGGGCAAACCCTGTAACTGCGAAACCGCGCGGGAATCGGATAGTCTGGCGGGACATCCTCCTCCAGCCTGACCGCGATGCCACCGTCCCAGCTGAAAACCCGTGCCCGCCTGTCTGAAGTCCGATATGAGATCCGCGGCGAGCTCGCCCGCCGGGCACGTGAACTGGAGTCGCAGGGCCGCACACTGATCAAGCTCAACATCGGCAATCCCGGTGCGTTCGGCTTCCGCGCCCCGCCGCACCTGCAACGGGCGATTGCCGGACGTATTGCCGATACCGACCCCTACACCCATCAGCAAGGCCTGCCGGCGGCGCGCGAGGCGATTGCGGAATTCCACCGGCAACGTGGCACGCCCAGCGTGGCGGCGGAGCGGGTGTTCATCGGCAATGGCGTCAGCGAGCTGATCGACCTGTCGCTGCGCGCCCTGCTCAACCCCGGCGACGAGGTGCTGCTGCCATCGCCCGATTACCCGTTGTGGTCGGCCGCGACCATCCTCAACGACGGCCGTCCGGTGTACTACCGCTGCGCGCCGGAGAATGCCTTCCTGCCCGACCCGGTGGAAATCGAATCACTGGTATCGGAGCGCACCCGCGCGATCGTGCTGATCAATCCGAACAACCCGACCGGAGCGAGCTACCCGCGCGAGTTGCTGCTGCAGTTGGTCGATATCGCCGCGCGTCATGGCCTGTTGCTGATGTGCGACGAGATCTACGACTCGATTCTCTACGACGACGCCACGTTCGAGCCGATCGCGCCGCTGGCGGGCAACCTGCCGTGCCTGTCGTTCGGCGGACTGTCCAAGGTGCATCGCGCCTGCGGCTGGCGGGTGGGCTGGGCCGTGCTGTCGGGCGATCCGGCGTTGAGCACGGACTTCCACCACGCGATGGACCTGCTGGGCGCGCTGCGCTTGTGCTCGAACGTCCCCGGGCAGTTCGCCATCGAGGCGGCCCTGCATGGCGAGGACACCATCAGCGAACTGTGCGCCCCGGGTGGTCGGCTGCACGAAGCGCGCCGGGTGGTGATCGAGGCGGTCGCCGCCAGCCATTACCTGGAACTGGTCACCCCTGCCGCCGCGCTGTACGCGTTCCCGGCCGTGACCGGCATCGCCGGCTTCGACGACCACGCCTTCGCGCTGGAATTGCTGGAAACCGAAGACGTCCTGGTCGTCCCGGGTTCCAGCTTCAACGTGCCCTACCGCAACCATTTCCGGGTCACCCTGCTGCCGCAACCCGAGCAGCTGGCCGAAGTGTTCCGCCGTATCGAGCGGGTGCTGGAGCGGATCGCGGCGCGGGCGAACCCGTCCGCAGCCGAACACCCGGTGCCAGCTATCACAACCCTGCCAACGCGGGTCGCGGTGGCCTGACATGAGCCAGCTGCGCTATCTCGCCCTCGGTGACAGCTACACAATCGGCGAGGGCGTGTCCGAGGTCGACCGCTGGCCGGTGGTGCTGGCCGCACAGCTGCGCCATGCCGGCATTGATGTCGCCGCGCCACGCGTGATCGCCACCACCGGCTGGACCACCGACGAGCTGTCGAGCGCCATGGATCTGGAGGAGCCACTGGGATGCTGGGACTTCGTCAGCCTGCTGATCGGGGTCAACAACCAGTACCGCGACCGCAGCGTGGCCGAGTACCGCGGTGAGTTCCACGACTTGCTGCGGCGTGCGATCGCGCTGGTGGACGGACGCGCCGACCGGGTGCTGGTGTTGTCGATCCCCGATTGGGGGGTGACGCCGTTCGCGATCGCACAAGGCCGCGTCGGCACCCTGATTGCCGAACAACTGGATGCCTACAACGCTGTTGCCGCTGAACTGTGCGCACGCCATGGTGTCGCTTTTGTCGACATTACCCCGGTCAGCCGTATGCATGGCGGAGAGGCCTCGATGCTGGTCGACGACGGCCTGCATCCATCGGCGCCGATGTACCAGCGGTGGGCCGCACAGGCGTTTCCGATCGCGCGCGAACTGCTGGGTGATGGTGCCCACACGACGACCCTCAGTGCCGTGCCGGGCTCAGGGTCCGGCGATCATCCCGACCGCCGCTGATGGGGCCGACCGTACGTCCGTTCTCCCGAGAGCGCGCCCGACGCATCGCCAGCGCATTCGGGCCCGGTGGCGATGGCAACCATTGGGACTATTACTACAGCCGCGGCAAGCTGGGCAGCGACCCGCTGTATCCCGGCGTCTGTGCGGCGTTGCGCGGCAGTACCCAGCCGCTGCTGGACCTGGGTTGCGGTCTGGGATTGCTGGCACATGCGCTGCGCGAGGACGGCCTGGCGCTGGGCTATCGCGGGGTCGACAACGACGCGGGCAAGATCGCGCGCGCCAGCGGCGCGGCGCAACGACAGGGCCTGGTGGACGTCGCCTTCGACTGCATCGATCTTGCACGCGGGTTGCCGGATCATCGCGGCAGTGTCGCGATCCTCGATGTGCTGCAGTTCCTCGCGCCCGACGCACAACACCGCACCCTCGACACGACCATCGCGATGCTGACTCCCGGCGCCCGGCTGGTGATCCGGACCGGACTGGACGACGGCAGCGCGCGTGCCCGCGTCACCCATGCGGTCGACGTGTTCTCGCGGCTGGTGGGCTGGATGAATACCGCTCCACGCCGTTACCCCGACGAAGCCACGTTGCGTGAGCGTTTCGATGCGGCGGGCCTGCGCTCGCGGTTTACGCCGCTGTATGGCAACACGCCGTTCAACAACTGGCTGGTGGTGGCGGTGAAGCCGGGGTGAGCAGCGCTTCCGGCAACACGGTGCGGTAACCCAACGCGTCCAGCCGACGCAGCAAGAGCCCGACGGCTTCCACGTTGCGGCCGTGCGGCGCGCCTTCGTGCATCAACACGATCGCGCCAGGAACGAGGTCACGCTCGATCCGTGCCACGACCTTCCCCGGGTCTGCCATGACGGCGTCGTAGCCACGTGCACTCCAGGCCACCCGGGCCAGGCCTTGCTCGCGCAACGCGGCAGCGGCAAACGGGTTGGCCATCCCGACCACGGCACGGAACCAGCGCGGCGTGACACCACTGATTTGGGTCAGCACCGCTTGCGCCTGCGCCACCTCGGCGCGCATCCGCGCCGGACCGAGTGCCCAGAAAACCGCCTGCGGATGGCCGTGGCTGTGGTTGCCCAGCCCATGGCCGCGCCGCACGATCTCACGCACCAGCTCCGGTCGCGCCTGCGCGCGCTCACCGACGACAAAGAATGTTGCCTTCGCACCGTGCCGGTCCAGCAGTTCCAGCAGCGCGGCGGTATCGTCGGATGGGCCGTCGTCAATCGTCAGCCATACCAGGTTCTGCCGGGTCGGCAATCGCGACAGCACCGGGCTGAACAGCGCCGAGTCGGCCTTCAACGTGCCCCACAGGAATGGCAGGTGACTGGCCAGCATCAGCGGCAACCCGACCTTCCAACTCCACAGCCACCAGGCTGCGGCGACCAGCAACTGCGACAGCAGCAGGGCGATCCAGCAGGCATAGGGGTGGCGCGGAACGCGGTGCAGGCGGGCAATGGACATGATCTGGACGGACATGATCTGGACGGAACTGATCTGGATCATGCCAGCGTCAGGCGCGCCTCGGTACACTTGCACAATTGCCTGACACCTCCACCCGCATTACGGAAGCCTGCCATGTCCCTCGACCCCGCCCTGCGTTCGCGTATCGAACAACTGCTTTCCACCAATAACGTCGTCCTGTTCATGAAAGGTGAGCCGAACGCGCCACAGTGCGGCTTCTCGGCCAAGGCGGTCGGCACACTTGGGGCCACCGGCGTTGCCTACCAGCATGTCGATGTGCTGTCGGACCCGGATATCCGCGAAGGCATCAAGCAGTACGGCGAGTGGCCGACGATCCCGCAGCTGTACATCGGCGGCGAGTTGATTGGCGGTAGCGACATCATCGAGCAGATTGCCAACTCCGGCGAGCTGTACACCGCGCTGGGCGTGCCTGCGCCCGATCGCACCCCGCCACCGATCACCATCACCCCGGCGGCGGCAAAAATGCTGGGCGAGGCCGTGGCCAACGCCGGTGACGGCTATGCGCTGCAGGTCGAGATCGATACCCGCTTCAACGCCAAGCTGCAGCTGGCACCAGTGGACGCCGCGGCGATCACCAGCGAAACCGAAGGCCTGCGGGTGCAGTTCGACCTGGCCAGCGCCCAGCGCGCACACGGGCTGACGATTGACTGGGCCGACGACGTGCGCGGCCGCGGGCTGGTGATCGAAAACCCGAACGCACCGCCGAAGGTCAACTCGATCAGTGCCAGCGACACGGCGGCCAAGGTGGCAGCCGGCGAACTGATGGTGGTGGATGTGCGCCCTGCCGATGAGCGCGGGAAAGCGTCCATCAAGGTACCGTTCAAGACCCTTGACGGGGACGCCAAGACTGAATTGGAAGCATTACCCAAGGACACCGCGATCGCGTTCCTGTGCCACTCCGGCGGTCGCAGTGCACAAGCCGCCGAACGCTTCCGCAGCTTGGGCTTTACCCGCCTGTCCAACGTCGAAGGTGGCATCGCCGCGTGGAGCGAGCAAGTCGACTCCAGCGTGCCGACGTACTGATCGGCTCACCAACCCCCGGACATGCGCGTCATGCCCGGGGCGCGGCTGGTCAGCCACTGAACCCGCCCTCATCCAGCCATGCTTGCTCGGTCGGCGTGGTTGCCCGGCCCAGCAGATGGTTGCGATGCGGGAAGTGGCCAAAGCGCTCGACGACGCCATGGTGGTGCACGGCCCACTTGTCGGCATCGGGCTGGTCGATCGACTGGTACAGCTCAAGCGCCCGCTGCTGGTCGAGCATCGCCTCGGAATGCACGAACGGCAGGTAGAAGAACGTCCGTAGCGATGCATCCACTTGCGCATCGAAGCCGCGGCCGATGGCACGCTCGGCGACCGCGCGCGCCATCGGGTCGGTCGCATAAACGTGCGCGCTGCCACGGAAGACGTTGCGGGGGATCTGATCCAGCAGCAGTACCAGAGCCAGGGCGCTGTCGGCCGACTCGCCCCAGCTTTCCAGTTCGCCCCGCGACGCTGCCATGTGCGCATCCAGCAGGCGTTCGCGGCAGCTGGCATCGAACCTGGCACCCCCCCTGAACCACAGTTCCGGTCCCGCATCACGCCAGAACTCGACGATTTCTTGCGCCGTGGTATCCATTGCCTGCCCTCATCACCTGATCGGAGACCGACATTATCAGGGAGTCGTTATGGTCGCTGCAGTGCTGGTCGATGTAACGCCGGTCGATGCGGTGCCGGCGGCAACGCCCGGCACGGCGTCAGTCCGCCACGTCCTCGTCGAGATCCCCGTCGCCCAGTTGGGTCTCCAGCTCGGTGATCCATGCGACGGTGATGCTCTCCAGGGTGACGGCATGGATCAGCGGCTGGATCGAGCCGCCTGAATAGGTCTCGGCAATAAAACGCGCATATCGCTCGCGATACCCCAGCCAGCCCAGATGTACCGCCTCGAAGGCGGCCAGGCCGTCGCCCTCCAGCTCCGCACGCAGGCGCACGACCAACCCGTCGAGGTGGCCGTCGACCTGCTGGAACGAGCGGATCGCCCGCAGGTTCATCGCCGCTTCGTCCAACGACTGCTCATCACATTCCCGCACGACCAGCTCGACCTGGCTGACGTAGCGGTCGGCCATGCGGACCGCGGCCTCGGCCTTGCCGATGAGCTGGCCCTCGAACCGTCGCAGCTCCTCCAGGCTGGTATTGGCTCCCTCCAGGCCCTGCTTGAGGGTCAACAGCTTCTGGTTGCGTTCGATCGCGTCAACCGTGGTGCGCCGCTCGACCTTGCGCCGGACGAAATAAAAAGCCCAGGTCAACACGGCACCCAGCAGCAGATAGATCGCTTGTTCCATGACGCAGTCCTCCCGTAGCCGACAGTGTGCCGCGCACACGTCGCAAACGTTGCGATGGTCGCGGTATCCATGACCATCGTCAGGGTTGGCACCGCCACGGACCACCGCTAGGGTGCAGGCAGACTGTCGCATCGTCATCGCCAGCGCAGGCACTCAACCCCGGGGAGTTCAAAATGCTTCGTTTACCTGTTGCCGCGCTAGCGGCCGCCCTCGTGCTTGCGCTCGCCGGCGGTGCCCACGCCGACAGCGGCGACCGCTCATCGTCGTTCGCCAATGACCCCTACCCCAGTACTTATGAACGCATCGCCGCGCCACCGGTGCTGGTTCGCGGCGCGACCGTGCTCACCGGTACCGGTGCGCGCCTGGACAACGCCGATGTACTGATGGCCGATGGCCGCATCGTCGAAGTCGGCACCGGCCTGGCCGCGCCGGCCGGCGCCACTGTGGTGGATGGCAACGGCAAGTGGGTGACTCCGGGCATCATCGACGTGCACTCGCACCTGGGCGTCTATCCCAGTCCCGGCGCGCGCGCCCACAGCGACGGCAACGAGGCGACGGCGCCAGTGACCGCCGCCGTCTGGGCCGAGCATTCGGTGTGGCCGCAAGACCCGGGCTTCAACGCGGCCCGCGCCGGCGGCGTCACCTCGCTGCAGATCCTGCCCGGCTCGGCCAATCTGGTCGGCGGCCGTGGCGTGACCCTGAAGAACGTGCCGGCGGTGAGCTACCAGGCAATGAAGTTCCCCGGCGCGCCCTGGGGCCTGAAGATGGCCTGCGGCGAGAACCCCAAGCGCGTGTATGGCGACAAAGGCGGCCCGTCGACCCGGATGGGCAACGTCGCCGGCTACCGCGCGGCGTTCATCGAGGCGGCCGAGTACCTCAAGAAGAACGGCAAGTCCGATGAATCAACGAAGAAGCGCAGCTGGTGGCAGTCCGACACCGACAACAGCAAGGAGAACGGCAACGGCGGCAAGCGCGACCTGAAGCTGGAGACGCTGGCCGGCGCGATCAACGGCGACATCCTGGTCCACATCCACTGCTACCGCGCCGACGAGATGGCGACGATGCTGGACCTGGCCGACGAGTTCGACTTCAAGATCGCCGCGTTCCACCATGGCGTGGAGGCCTACAAGCTGGCCGACCGACTCGCCGAGGAAGGCACCTGCGCCGCGCTGTGGGCCGACTGGTGGGGGTTCAAGATGGAGGCCTTCGACGGCATCCAGGAGAACATCGCGCTGGTCGACCGCCCGGCCGGCAGCTGCGCGATCGTGCACAGCGACTCGGAGGAAGGCATCCAGCGGCTCAACCAGGAGGCGGCCAAGGTCATGGCCCACGCGAAGCTGGCAGGCATGGAGATCACTCCCGAACACGCGATCCAGTGGCTGACGGCCAACCCGGCCAAGTCGATGGGCATCGCCGACCAGACCGGCACCCTGGAGACCGGCAAGATGGCCGACGTGGTGATCTGGAACGGCACCCCGTTCAGCGTCTACGCGCAGGCCGAGCAGGTCTATGTCGACGGCGCGCGCGTGTACGACCGCGATGACCCGTCACGGCAACCAACCTCCGACTTCATGCTGGGCCAGTCGACCGGCGACCGGATCCGCGCCGGAGGTGTGCTGTGAGCCGCGACGGCAAGGGGCAGGTCGTTCGCGCCTCCCTGTCATTGCTGGCATTGGCGACGCTGTCGTTCGTCGCGCTGGGCGCCAGCGCGCAGGATCTTCTGATCCGCAACGCCACCGTGCATACCGGCGGTACCCCGGCGACGCTGACCAATACCGATGTGCTGGTCAGCGATGGCACCATCCGTGCGATCGGCGCCGCACTGGCCGCCCCGGCCGGCGCCCAGGTTGTCGACGCCCAGGAACGGCGCCTGACCCCGACCCTGTTCGGCGGCATCACCGGCATCGGCATCGAGGAAGTTTCCGGCGAGCGTTCGACCGTCGACAACACCCTCGCGCTCGGCGCCGACACCCACCAGATGACGGTGCGCCCCGAGTTCGACGTGACCCTGGCCTTCAACCCGGCCTCGATACTGATCCCGGTCAGCCGGATCGAGGGCATCGGCTGGACCCTGATCAGCGCCGGCAGCGATGAAGGCGGCTCGATCATCGGCGGCCAGGGCGCAGTGATGCGGCTCGACGGCAGCGTCGACCCGGCCGGCCCGAACGTGTTGTTCGTCGACCTCGGCAGCGACGCCGCCGGCCTCAGCGGCCGCTCGCGCGCCGCCCAATGGATGATCCTGGACCAGTTGATCAGCGAGGCGCGCGGCAAGATCGCCCCCGACGCCAACGCCGCACTGCTGACCCCGGCCGGTCGCGCAACGCTGAAGAAATACCTCGATGGCGGTGGCCGCGTCGTAGCCGAAGTCGACCGCGCCGCCGACATCCGCCAGCTGCTGCGCTGGTCGGAGCGCCACGGCGTCAACATCGCAATCGCTGGCGGCGCCGAGGCCTGGAAGCTCGCCCCGCAACTGGCAGCGGCCAACGTACCGGTATTCGTCGACCCGCTGGCCAACCTGCCGGCCAGCTTCGACCAGCTCGGCGCCAGCATGGAGAACGCGGCGCGGCTGGATGCCGCCGGCGTCGCAGTCGGCTTCAGCCAGGGCGGCGATGCCAGCCACAACGCGCGCAAGATCCGCCAGCTCGCCGGCAACGCGGTCGCCAATGGGCTGCCATGGGAAGACGGCCTGGCCGGGCTGACCTCGGTGCCGGCGAAGGCGTTCGGTGTCGCCGACAAGCTCGGCAGCATCGCCGTCGGTAAGCGCGCCGACCTGGTGCTGTGGAGCGGCGACCCGCTGGAAGTCAGCGCGGTGGCGTTGCAGGTGTGGCTGGATGGCAAGCCGATCGAGATGCGTAGCCGCCAGACCGAACTGCGCGACCGTTACCTGCGGCCCCAGGTACCGCGCGAGAACGGCGGCCTGCCGCGGGCGTATCCGGCCGCGGACCAGTAGCCCCAGACGTATGCTCCGTCACTGCGCGACGGCGGCGGCTCCCGGGCGGCGCGGATCGGCGGCGCCTTCAACGCCGTCCTCGTTCTTGAGCAGGGACTGGGTACTGCCGATGGTTTCGTCCTGCGTTACCTCGTGGCCACGCGCCTCCAGCAGCCGCAGAGTGTCCGGGCTGAAGCCGCGCTCGACCCGCAGGTCGCCGCTGCGCATTTCCTGGTGGATGCGCGGCATGCTGGTGGCTTCGGCGATGTTCATATCGAAGTCGACCACATCGACGATGGTCTGCATCACCGTGCCGGGGATCGTGTTGCCGCCCGGGCTGCCGGTCACCATCCACAGTTTGCCGTCACGGAACAGCATCGTCGGCGACATGCTCGACACCGGACGCCGGCCCGGGCCCAGCAGATTGGCCATGGTCTTCTTCGCGTCCTTGCCCGCCCTCGCCTGCGCCGTGATCGGGAAGTTGCCGATCAGGTTGCCGAGCAGAAAGCCGGTGCCTTCGATCATCACCCCGGCGCCGAAATCCGAACCCAGCGTGTAGGTGTTGCTGACCGCGTTGCCGTCGGCGTCGATCACCGAGATCTGCGTGGTTTCAGTGCTCTCGTATTGCCACGGGTCGCCGGCTGCGAGTTCCGGCGCCGGCAGCGTTTTCGTCGGCGAGATCAGCTTCGCGCGCGTGGCGGCGTACGCCTTTGATGTCAGGCCGCGTGCCGGGATGTCCCAGAATCCCGGATCCCCGGCGAACCGGCTGCGGTCGCTCCAGGCCAGCTTGATCGCCTCGGCCATGTAGTGCAGCGCGTCGGCGGATCCCGCGCCGAACCCGGCCAGATCCTTCGTTTCGAGGATGTTGAGCATCTCGATGACGCTGGCGCCGCCACCGCTGACCGGCGGCATGGTGGCGATGCCATGGCCGCGATAGCTGCCCAGCAGCGCATCGCGCTCGATGGCGCGATAGGCCGCAAGGTCGGCGCGGGTGATCAGGCCGCCGTGTTTTTCCATGCCGGCAGCCAGGCGTTCAGCGATCTCGCCGCGATAGAACGCGTCCGCACCGTGCTCGGCGATCTGCCGCAGCGACCATGCCAGATCCTGCTGCACAAGGCGTTCGCCGGCACGCATTGCGCTGCCGTCGGCGTGCAGGAACACCTTGGCACCCGCCGCGCTGCGCGCCAGCCGTTGCTTGCCCCAGTCCAGTGCGAAGGCCTCATCACGCGTCAGCACGATCCCTTCGGCGGCCAAGCGGATGGCGGGTTGCAGCAGGGACGACCACGGCATCCGGCCGTACTTGTGGTGCGCTAGTGCCAGCCCCGCCACAGTGCCGGGTACGCCCGCGGCCATGTAGCCGGCCTTGTCGCCGATTACCTTTCCGTCGTCGTCGAGATAGCGCTCCAGCGTTGCCGCCTCCGGCGCCACCGAGCGGTAGTCAATCGCGACCGTGCGCTTCTCCTTCGCCAGGTACACCAGCATGAAGCCGTCGCCACCGATGTTGCCCGCGCGCGGCAAGACCACCGCCATCGCGAACGCCGTGGCCACCGCGGCATCCACCGCGTTTCCACCATCGCGCAGGACCTGGGCGCCGATCGCGCTGGCGACTTCGTTCTGGCTGGCCACCATGCCGCGATCGGCATGCTCCGGCTTGTGGATCGCCTCGTAATTAAGCAGTTGCCGCGCTTGCGCGGTTGCCGACGGCAGGCCGCCGGGCGCAACCAGCAGGGCCAGCAGGAGCGCGCATGCGATGCGCGCCCGATGCATCATCGTGTAAGCAGTCACTGGTCTCTCCGATCCGGCTCTATTCGAATTCCTTGGTCAGGGTCATGTAGTAGCCGCGGCCACGGGCGCTGTGCACCTTGGTGTAGAAGCCGGATGTCGTGGATGACAGCGGCGGTTCGTTGTTGGTGACATCACGCACGGTGAAACGGATCGACGAATTGTTGAGGAAGCTGTCGGTCTCGCCAAAACGGCGTTCCACGTAGACGTTGGTCCGGCTCCAGCTCGGAACCTTGAACAGGCTGCCGTCGTCGAGCGACGCGCTGGTGGATTCGAACTTGCCCGCGTAGCGGGTGAACGTGCCCAGCTTCCAGTCGCCGTACCGCCACGACGTGCTTAGCGACGCGCGCCATTCCGGAGTGCCATTCAGCCCCACCGTGTTGCCGGCTCCACTGATGTTGAAACCATCGTCGATGATGCCCTGCTCCTGCGCCTCAAGAATCTGCCGCTCGTCCGCGGTCAACTCCTGGGTCAGTTCGATCAACCGGGACGCGTTGAGCTTGACATTGAAGGTGCCGGTGTTCTCGGTCTTCAGGCGCCAGCCGGCCGAGAAGTCGAGGCCCCGCGTGGTACGCGGCAAGCGGTTGATGTAGACGTCATCGATCCGTGCGACCGTGCCCACCGCCTCCAGGCCGGTGCCTTCGAACTGCTCCAGGCGGTCGTCATCCGGATCGTTGCGGATCACCGCCGGGTTGTAGGAGTCCTGCATGCGCATCAGGTAATCCAACGCCAACTGGGTCCGTCCGCCGAGGATGCCGATCACGTCTTCCTGCTCGATCGACCAGTAGTCCGCGGTAAGGGTCAGGTTGCCGGCGCTCTCAGGCAGGAATTTCGGCTGGAACACGAAACCGGCCGACCAGGTATCGGCGGTTTCCGGCTCCAGCTCCTTGTTGCCGCTGCGCTGCTCGACCGTGCTGTAGCTTTCGCCACATTGGTTGATGCTGTCGATGTCGCCGTTGCGGATATTGGCTTCGCAAACGTAGTAGTCGGTCCGCGAGTTGCTGAGCGTCAGGTCGTTCGAGTTGGTCAGCATGATGTTCGGCGCCAGGAAGCTCTGCGACCAGCTGGCACGCATCATCAGGTCATCGGACAGTCCCCATGCCAGGGCGACCTTCGGCTTGGAGACGCTGCCGAAGTCCGAGTAATGCTCATAGCGAGCGGCCAGCTGCAGGTCCAGGTAGCGCACCAGCGGCACCTCCATCTGCGGCGAGACCAGCGGCACCGCCAGCTCGGCGTAGAGCGAGCTGACCGAACGCTCACCTTCGTTGTCCGGCGCAGGGCTCGCACCCAGGATGTCGCTGGTGATCGCGCCGGTCATGGGGTCGGTATAGGTGATCGTGCCGTCGTGGTGGATGTCGCGGTTATCGGTGAGCGTTTCGCGGCGCCATTCGACGCCCGTCGCCAGGCCAACGTCGCCGCCCGGAAGCGAGAACAGATCGTCGCGCACGAGACGCGAATCCACCTGGAACAACGTGCTGCGGCTCTTGCGGATCACCGGAACCGTGAACGAGGCGATCGTGGCCGGGTCGTTCGGCGTGCCGTCCCGCCCTGACCAGTCCAGCGGATCGCCGCCATTGAACGGGTTGTAGGCGCCTGGATCGCTGCGTCCCAGCGCTTGCGTGAACAACGTATTGCTGATCGATCCGTGCTGCTCGTCGCGGGTCTTCGCGGCCGAGTACAGCACCGCGCTTTCCCAATCGAACGCGCCCACCATGCCGCGGATACCGGCCACGACCCGGTACGCATTGTCATCCACCGTGTAGGGACGCTCGGTATCGGTCGCGCGATAACTGACCATCCTCACGTCCAGCCCCTCTTCCGGCGCGTCGATGCCCTCCAGACGGTTCGGATTGAGGGAGCCGTCAGGCAGGTACATCGCGCCGAACGGATTGTAATAGCCGGTTTTAGGCACCACGATCGGCGCCGAACCCACCGACGCGGCCTGCTCGCGCATGCCCTCGTAGCGAGAGTTGTAGTAGCTCAGTTCGCCGAATGCGACGAAGTTGTCGTTGATGTCATGCTCGATGGTGCCGAACACGTTCTTGCGCTCGACGCCTCCGAGCAGGTTGCGCTGCGAGGCGGCATTGAAACGCAGCTCGCGTGGCTTCGTTGATCCAGTCACGATGCATGCATTCTCATCGATGCCCGCCGCGCACTCACCCAACCCCGATCCCGGCTCGATATGGAAGTAACCGGATGCACTGGTGATCCGCTCCCCGTTCTGACTGACCGCATCCTTGTCGCGTGTCTGGAACGATCCCCAGGACGAGGCGGACAGGCGGTCATCGAACGCGGTATAACCTTCGAACGGCGTGCCTTCCAGCCGCGAGCGCTTGTCCATGTCGGCGCTGTACCAGCGCTCGGACGAAGCCAGGTTGGATCGATCCGTGTAACCACCAAGCAAGGTCACCCGGGTGCGGCCGTCGTTGAACCACTTGCCGGCCTTGAAGTTGATGTTGCCCTCGCGGAAATCGGTGCCTTCGGAGCCGCCGAACTGGCTCTGCACCTTGAATCCCTGGTAGGTCGTGTCCATCACCACGTTCATCACGCCGGCCACCGCGTCGGAGCCGTACAGGGCCGAGGCGCCGCCGAGCAGGGTTTCCATGCGACGGACGCCATACAGCGGAATGGCGTTGATGTTCCCGGTCTGGCGCGGGACAAAGTTCTCGGTCTGTGTACCCGGATGCGGCACGACGCGACGCCCGTTGACCAGCAGCAGCGTGTTGCCGGTGCCGATGTTGCGCAGGTTGATCGAGCCGACGTCGCCGCGCGCGGCGTTGATGTTGGCCCCGGTGTCGGTGTTGTCGAACATGAGGTCGCCGACCTGCGGCAGGGTCTGCAGGAGTTCTTCGCCGGACACCGCCCCGGTGTCGGCGATGTCGTCTTCGCCCAGGATGATGACCGGGGCCATGCCGGTTCCGCTGTTGCCGACCAGGCGGCTGCCCACCACCACGACCTTGTCGAGATCCGTGGCTGTAGCGGTGGCGGGAGCCTGTTCTGCCGTCGTTGCGGGCTGTGCCGGTACTGCCTGCTCCATTACGGGCTGCTCCGGTACGGCCTGCTCCGGAGCGGGCTGCGTGGCGATTTCCTGCGCGGATGCGGTGGCATGCAAGCAACCGATGACAGCACAGAACAGTATCGTTTTCCTGAAATTGCGGACCATGCGAGCCTTCCCTCGAAATGAATGTCGGTGGCCAGTCAGCATGCAAAACCTGCCAGCAGAGCACCTGTCGATGACCGCAGGGTGGCAGTGGCATTTCGCTTTGTCGTGCAGCAATGCTGGCCAGCGGTATAACCCACGGCTATGGAAACAATCGCGGAGCAAGGCCATTCGCGATCGATCCAACTCGGCATCCAGCAGCCGCCAGACCGAACTGCGCGACCGCTACCTGCGACCCACGGGTGCCGCGCGAGAACGGCGGCCTGCCACGGGCGTATCCGGCCGCGGACCAGTAGTCACACCGGGGACCAAGCCGTACGACTCCCCGGTTTCGCACCCCGGCCGGGGCCGGTTACGCCGTCTGGGACGACCTTCAAAGCCAAGCCAGTCACTCTTTCTCCCGGTTCATCGATCCGGGAGCAAGAGATGTTTGATTGGCTGGGGAAATTGGCCGGATGGTCGATTCGCGGAGTGTTCACCCTGGCTTGCGTGGGGGTGGCGGGCTACGCGTTTGCGTACATGTACGGCGAGTTCCGTCCGGGCGACCCGTTCGCGGCCCAGTTCGCGATCTCCGGCTGGGACGTGCCGGCGCATTTCTTCGCCGCCGGGTTGGCGCTGCTGCTGGTACCGCTACAGCTCAGCACGTCGGTTCGCTGTCGCCTGCCGCGGCTGCACCGACTGGGCGGTTGGCTCTATGTCGCCGCGGTCGCGATCGGCGCCGGCTCGGGGCTCTCGCTGGCGGAAAACGCACAAGGCGGCCTCGCTAGCACGTTGGGGTTCACCGCGCTGTCGCTGCTGTGGCCGGTGGTCACGGCAATCGGGATCCGTCACGCGATCGCCGGCAACACCGCCGCGCACCGACGCTGGATGTTCCGCAGCGCGGCGCTGACGACCGCGGCCATCACCCTGCGCTTGATACTGGCGACCGGCGTGATACTGCAGTGGCCGTTCATTCCCGTCTACATCGCCGCAGCGTGGTTGTCGTGGCTCATCAATCTGGCGATATGCGAGCTGATCCTGCGGTGGCCGGCGATCACCCGGCATGTCCGCGCCTATAGCCGCTTGGCGTCTCACCCCGTTGACGCTTGAACGCCGCGTTGAAGGTGGACTTGGACGTGAACCCGCACGCGTAGGCGATATCGAGGATGGTGCGTGCGTCCTCGGGATCGGCCAGGCAGGCGCTGGCCGCGTCGATGCGCTGGCGGTTGATGTACTCCCAGAAGTTGCCGCCGAGGCGCCGGTTGATGACCGCCGAGACCAGGTACTCCGGATAACCGCTGCGCTTGGCGAGCTGGCCGATGGTCAGCGCCGGTTCCCGGTACAGCCGCTCCTCGCGCATCAGTCGCGACAGCCGTGACTCGACCTCGTCGAAGCGCGGGTCGTCCGCCTTGGCCGGGCCATCATCGATGGGCGTGGCCGACGACGCAGCTGACAGCTCCACCACGGGCGGTTGCCCGAGGCTGAAGTAGCCGACCACGCACACCCACGCCGCGACCGCACCGTAGATCAGGTAGTAATCGACCACGGGGATGCGCACCGCCGACTGAACCGCTGCAATGCCCCAGATCACCAACTGGCATACCGCCATGATCGTGATCCAGCGCAGCGGCTGACGGTCGGCATCGGAACGATGCTCGCGGAGCTGCCGGTGGTAGCGCTGCGCCCGCACCAACGCGGCGACGATGTAGGCGAACGCGTATGCGAAAAGCAGCGGATTGAACCACGCAGGCAACCACGACCCGTTGCCGTTCTGGAAGCGATCGAACACCGCCGCCGTTTCCTCGGCACCCAGCAGGAACAACCCACCCGCCCAGACCAGTACGAAGGCGAAGACGGCGAAATGCCCCACGTCGCGCCAACGTGGCGCGCGCCCGGTCGTCAACACCCGCACGTACAAATAAAACAGGCTGGCGTACAGGAATGGAAACAACGCGACGAACCGGGCCGGCTTGAACAACCACACCGTCGGCTCGGCCAGGAACATCGCCTTGATCGCCAGGTCCACGCCGATGATCGCCACCCACGCCGCCAGAACCCGGTTCGCGGCCTGATTGGGCCGCCGCCGCGACAACGCAAGCGCGAGCAGCACCGCTTGTGCGGCGCCGATCGCGTAGATGACGACCCAGTGGTTCATCGCATTTCCGGTGATGTTTCTCCCGGCATGGTGCCTGACATGACGGGCGTCAGACCTTTTTCTCGCCTGCAATCCACTGGTCGATCTTGCGCTCCAGAAGCATCAACGGCAGCGCGCCGCCGCCGAGCACAGCGTCGTGGAAGCCGCGGATATCGAAGTCCTCACCCAGCTCGGTCTCGGCCTTCGCGCGCAGCTCCTGGATCTTGATCATGCCGATCTTGTAGCTGGTCGCCTGGCCCGGCCAGGTGATGTAGCGGCGCACTTCGGCCTGGACCGCCTCCAGCGGGATCGAACTGTTCTCGGCGAAGAACGCCACCGCCTGCTCCTGGGTCCAGCCCTTGGCGTGCAGGCCGGTGTCGACCACCAGCCGGATCGCGCGCCACATCTCCGAAGTGAGCCGGCCGTATTCCGAGTACGGGTCGGCGTAGGTGCCGGGCATCTCGCGCGCCAGCCACTCCGAGTACAGGCCCCAGCCTTCCGAGTACGCGCTGAAGCCGGCCTGCTTGCGGAACTCCGGCACGCCTTCCAGCTCCTGCGCGATAGCGATCTGCATGTGGTGGCCCGGCAGGCCCTCGTGGTAGGCGATGACCTCCAGCTCGGTCTTCGGCATCGCGTTCATGTCGGACAGGTGTGCGTAGTACACGCCCGGGCGGCTGCCATCCGGCGTGCTCGGGTAGTAGTGCTGCGCGGCGCCGTCGACCTCGCGGAACGACTCGACCCGCTTGACCACCAGGTCCGCCTTCGGCAGCAGGCCGAAGTAATTGGGCAACTGCTTCTTGATGGTGTCGATCGCCGCGGTGGCGTCGTCGATGTAGGCCTGGCGGCCGGCGTCGGTGTCGGGGTACTTGAACTGCGGGTCGGTCCGGACGAAGTGGAAGAACTCCTTCAGGTCGCCCTCGAAGCCGACCTTGTCCTTCAGCGCCTCCATCTCGCCGCGGATGCGCGCGACCTCGTCCAGTCCGATCTGGTGGACCTGGTCCGGGGTGAGGTCGGTGGTGGTCGACGCCGCCAGGCGCTCGGTGTAGTACGCGGCGCCGTCCGGGTGGGTGGTGCCGACGCCCGACGGGTTGACCAGCGCATTCGGCAGGTCGGCCTTGTACCAGGCGATGACATCGGCAAAGGCCGGCTGCACCGCCTCCACCAGCGCCGCGCGGGCGGCGTCTTTCAGTTCCTGCGCGCGCGCCTCGTCGATCTTGCCGGCCTTCACCAGCGCATCGGCCTTGGCCTGCGCGTCGGCCCACAGCGCGCTGTCCTCGCCATCAGTGAACGGTGCGCCGGTGATGACCTTGCCGGCCTGCTCGATCACGCCTTCATGGGCGAAGCGCGGCGGGCGGATGTCGAGTCCGGCCGAGCGCTTGACGTGGTCCATCAACTGCCCGAACGCACGCGGCACCTCGCGCAGGCGTGCGACATAGGCGGTGTAGTCGGACTCCTCATCCACTTTGTGGAAGTTGATCAGGAACGTCGGCAGGAACGACTGCGCCCCGCCCATCTGCTCGAACGGATAGTGGTGGTCGCTGAAGCGGTCGGCGGCCTTGGCGGCCTCCGTCTGGTACACGAACAGGTCCCACGACAGCTTGGCGTCATCACCCAGTGCGTCGTAATCGAAAGTGGACTTCATCTCCTCGGCCGCCGCGACCTGCCAGGCCAGCTGCTTGGCCGCACCCTCGCGCGACATGTCGTCGAGTTCCGAGTAGCGATCCTTGCGGCCGAGGAACGCCATCCGGATCGGACTGAACTGCAGTTGCTCCTCGTACTTCTGCTCGAACCATTCGTTGAGGCGCGCGTCCGTGGTAGCTGCGCCGGCCTGGGCGGAGGTGGTCTCAGGAGTGGTGGCAGCCGTAGGCGCGCCGGGCGAGCAGGCGACGCACAGGGCCAGGGTGAGGGCGGATACGACGAGGGTGCGGCGCATGGGAGCTCCGGACTGAAGTGGGAGCGGCGCCCCCGGAAGGCTGATCATGCCGTAAACGATGCCGCCGGCGCAGTGTGCCGAAAGGCCCGGGCAGTGCGACGTGGCGCCCCAAAACGCAAAGAACCGGCCGTGCACGGTGCACGGCGCGTACTCGTGGCCGTGACCGTGACCGTGGTCCGGCCCCTCAGAACGGCGAGGGCTTGTCCGACAAGTCGATCAGCTCGTTGCTCCCCAGGTCCAATCGGACATGCTCGGACGGCGCGCCTGCGGCGAGCTTGAGCATGATCGCCATCAACGGCTTGAAACGCGCCTGCACCACGTCGCCGATGGTGTTGGCATTGCTGACGCGCTCGCCGTGCATGACCAGGCTCGCATCGGTTTGTCGCAGGGCCCGGGCGATCAGTTGGTAGTGGGCCGCGCGCTCGGCGGAAATATCGGCGAATGCGAGGTCGCCGGCATTGGCCAGGCGTACGAAATCACCGACCATTTCGAGTGCCTGCCACCGGGCTAGGTCCTCCAGTTGCATGCCGCTGGCCCGCGCCAGCGCACGCGCCGTGGCTTCTGCGGCGGCGAGGTCCGCCGCGAACGCGGGATTGCTTGCGCCGCTGCCGCCCGCGTCGGACAGGCAGTCGAAGAATGCCGTCGAAAGCCCAGCGCGCGCACCAGTATTGGCCAGCTCCTTCAGCGTGACCTCAGTCTGCAGTTGCGACAGCACGAGCAGGTCGGCGCCGGTCAGCGGACTTTTGACGAGTTCGCGCATGTCGCAGTGCCAGTCGTCGTTCAACAGACGCAGGCGTACAAGCTCGGTCATGTAGCGATGGGTGAAATCGCCATAGCTTGTCGCGTCCAGGATGGAGAGGTTCCATAGCGCGGGCTTGGTGTAGGCATGCTCGGCGCGATAGAGGTCAAACAGTTCGTCGAAGCGCGGCACCTCGTCCAGCCGCACGGTCTCGACCTCGATCCGGGCGGTGCCGTCGAGCGTCATCAGTTTGTAGGCCGGCACATAGGCGGCCAGGGACGGCGCCTGGATGTTGAACAGCGCGGTACCGCCACCGTAGTTGCGCACGGCCATGTCGTTGAAATGCATATGGCCGCCGACGTGCACCTTCAGGCCGGTTTCGGCCAGCGCGCGGGTGGTGTCCTCGGCAGGCCGGCGCACCAGCTGCATCGCGTCCGCGCCCAGCAGCGCCTCGATATCGTCCGATGCGCCGTTGTAGAACTCGGCCATCGGGAAGTGGCTGAACGCGATCACCTGCTTGCCCCGGGCCTCGCCGCGGGCCACGACACTGCGCAGCCACTCGATCACATGCGGCTTGTGGCGGATCATCGCGTTGTAGCCCTGGTTGCCCGAGCCGGTAAGGTCGTTGGGCCCGGGGCCGGTTGGTACATAAACGTTGGCATCCAGCCCCACCAACCAGACGCCCTCGACCGGCTCCACCACGTACGAGGTGTCGGTGACCGTCTTGCAGAAGGTGTGGCAGATCTCGTACTGGCGGTTCACCCAGTCGGCCTGTTCCAGCGCCGTGGGGTAGTCGTAATCGTCGTAGTTATAGGTGCTGTAGGGCGTCTCGTAGTAGAGGTACTGCGGCTTCGGCATGAAGCCGTGCTGCGCCAGCACCTGCGTGATGCCCGCGTACCCCATGTGCCGCACTTCCTGCGTGCAGTAGCTCACGCCTACCCTGGACCACCCGCCCGCATACGGAGTGCTGCAATCGGCGTTGCCGCCGCGGCTGTAGATGGGCTGCGAAAAGCCGATCGCACCAGTGGCGGGATCGTAGCCGAGGTAGTCGTCCTTGCCTCCGGCCTGCTCGAATGGACGGACCGGGTCGTGATTGCCCGGAGCAGCGAAGAACTCGATGCCGTGCCTGGCCGAGTACTCGTCCATGAGCCGGGCGAGTCCGCGCATGTGGACCGGCTGGCCGTCGTCGGAAAAGTCACCGGGCAGCGCGATGTACTTCACGCCGCGTGCCACCGCGTTGTCCAGCGCGGCGATGAACGCGAAGTAGTTCTCGTTGAACAGGCGCGTGGAGGTCAGCTGCGCCTGCATGGTGCGGACGGTGGCGTTACGGCTGTTCCGGGGGTTGCGCACCCCCGGGAAGGACCCGTCCTGGAACTCCGCGTAGACATCGTGGAAGTGGATGTCCGGCATGAAGGCGATGCGGACCGGGGCGCGGGCGGACGCGGACGTCGGCGGCACGCCATCCGCCAGCAGTCCGGCCAGCGCCACCACCCCCATCGCGCGACCGAAGGACATCCGCGCCCTCATCGACTCATCGCCACGCGTGACTGCCGGCTCAGAAGTCGACCCGCACGCCCAGGCTGAGGCGGCGGCCGGACAACTCGTGCATCGTCGGGAACGACGGGTCCATGGTGTAGCCGGTCGTCTCCTCGTCGGTGATGTTGATGCCCTTCAGGCTGAGCTTGACGTTGTCGGTGACCCAATAGCCGACCGAGATGTCGGTCTGGCCGTAGGCATCGCGGTAGATCGGATACATGTTGTAGCCGAGGCTCTCGACGTACTCGTCCTTGTAGTTGTACGACACACGCGCGTCGAAGCGCGCGTTGTCGTAGTACAGGGTGAAGTTGTAGGTCTCCTCGGCCAGGCCCGGCATCGGCGTCTTGATGCCGAGCGCCGACTCGCCAGCGAGCGAGCTGTCCAGCGAGGTGTAGTTGGCGTTGATGCCGAAACCTTCCAGCGAGGGGTGCAGCATGCTCAACGGCAACTGCGCGATCAGCTCGAAGCCGTCGACATCGTAGGAGCCACTGGCGTTCACCGGCTGGTACACGTCGAAGTCGTAGTAGCCGGCGAGCGTGCCGTTGGCGTTGTACACCGCCACGTCCGGTACCACCCCGGTCAGCGCGTTGATGACCACACCGTCGATCTTCTTCTGGAAGTACGACGCCGCCAGCAGGCCACCGTTGTCCAGGTACTTCTCCAGGCCGACGTCCCATTGCTCGGCCGAGGTCGGCGCCAGGTTGGGGTTGCCGTCGGTGAAGCGGAACGAGCTCCAGCTGGCCGTGCGCTTGTAGGCCAGGTCGCTCAGGGCGGGGCGCATCATCGCCTCCGACGCGGCCGCGCGCAGCAGCAGGCCGTCGGACAGCTCGGCGGTCATGTTCAGGCTGGGCAGCACGTCCGAGTAGTCGCCCTTCTGCGACACCGGGTCCTCGGTGAAGCCCGGGGTACCGTCGGGGTTCTGGATCGGGTGGTAGCCGAAGGACACCACCGAGGTGTCGACGTAGCGCGCACCGGCGTTGATGAATATCGGGAACCGGCCGAGGTCGAAGTTGAAGTCGGCCATCGCGTACAGGGCGGTCGCTTCCTCGTCGACGCGGTAGTACTCGCCGTCGTCGAACGGCGTGGAGAAGCCGGGGTAGCGGAAGGTAGCCCGCGCGTAGTCATTGGACACCTGCTTCCAGGCCAGGTCGCGCGCCTCGTACTTCCCGCCCGGAACGATGTCGGTCACCCACTCCAGCTCGCTGTCGGCCAGGGTGCGGTCGCCGGCCCATGACTCATCGCCTTCGCCCGGCCCCTTGATGTTGCGTTCGCCGCGGTTGCGCTCCTTCGACTTGTCGGTGTAGCGCGCACCGAACTGCACGTTGTGCAGCGCCGGGAAGAACGCCAGGTCCAGCGTCTTGCGGAAGTTCACCTGCGCGGCGTACTTGTCGTCGCTCACCTTTTCCAAGCTGGTCTCGTACGCCTCGAACAGGTAGCTCTCGGGCGCGTCGTACATGTCGATGGTGGCCGGGTCGCCGCTGGGGATCGTCTCGCCGCCGGTGTCGGTCCAGCGCGTGCGCGACGGCGCATAGGCCACGTGCTTGAGGTTGGCGTGGTCCAGGGTCTTTTCCGCGCCGGAGTAGCCGAGCAGGCCATCGACGGTCCAGCTGTCGCCCTTCCAGTCCAGCGCCATGCTGTACTGGCCGAAGTCGCTCTTGTTGATGCGCTCCTTACTCAGGAACTCGTGCTGGGTGGCGGTGTAGGACACGTCGCGCAGCACCACCATGCCGTACTGGTCCAGGGTGGCGGCGTCGTACTCGTGGATGGTGTCCAGCGTGCTGCGGCTGGAGGCCGAGTAGGCCGCGGCGTCGTACTCGTCCTCGGTGGTGTCGTAGCCGCCGACCATGGCGTCGAAGGTCAGGCTGAAGTCGCGGCTGGGCCGGTACTGCAGCGCCGCAGTGGCGCCCCACTTGTCCTGGTCGTTGACGTAGATGCGGTCGCCGACCTTGTCCTGGAAGATGATGAGGTTGGTTTCGTCGCTGTTGTCCGGATCCTGGACCACGATCCCGGCGTCGCGCTCGAGCACCGCGGCCGCCTGCGCGCTGCGGTCGCCGCCGGCACCCAGGAACCGCGACATCGGACGGAAGTTGATCCCCGAGTTGGAGTCGGTGCGGTTGGTGCGCTCCGCCTTGGAGAACGACACCAGCGCGCCCCAGTCGCCCCAGGTGTCGCTGGCCAGGAACGAGTACTTGGGATCGGTCTCGCCGGAGATGGAGTTGTGGGCGCCTTCCGCGGAGAACGCCAGCTTGCGCTCGCTGTAGTCGAACGGACGCGCGGTGGAGATCTTGACCGAACCGGCGATGCCGCCTTCCTCGTCGGAGGCGATGGGCGACTTCTGCACCGTGACCTGCTGGATGATCTCCGAGGCGAAGATGTCGAACTCGACGTCGCGCCCGCCGCTGCCCGAGGCCGTCGCAAGGTCGTTGATCGAGACGTGGGTGTAGTCGGACGGCAGCCCGCGGACGTTGACCGCGGTGCCCAGGCCCTTGTTGCGCTCGATGGTCACGCCGGGCATGCGCTGCAACGCCTCGGCCAGGTTCTGCTCGGGGAAGTCCACCACGTCGGTGGCGACAATCGAGTCCGAGATGCCGACGTTGCTGCGCTTGATATCCACCGCCTGCTCGAGGCTGCGGCTGTAGCTGCCGGTCACCTGGACGGCGTCGAGTTCCGTGGGCTCGGCCGCGGCGTCCGACTCGCTCTGGGCCAGGGCCTGCAGCGGCATCGATGCCATGCCGGCAATCAGCAGGCCGTGGATGATCCGGCTCAGCGGCCTGGGTTGCGGCGCGAAAACACGGGTGGCTCGATTGCGATGCGACATGCTGTTCTCGTGGTTGTGTGGGGGTCCGCTGCAGCGGCGCACCGATCCAGCCATCGAGGGCGGGGATCGGCTCGTCATCGCTGGGCCCGCACAGGCTACGAAGGGAATGTGACGTTAGGATTTCGTAAAACGCGTGGGCGGCCAACGGCCAGAAACGGACAAGTCCGTGTCAGGCGTCCAGCCGCTGTGCCAGGTCAGGCGCCGGCGAGAATATGAATGCCGTGCCGCGCCGATCCTGGAGCAGCAGGACAAGTTCCACCAAGCTCAGCCCGTCGAACCATGGCAAGACGATTGCCTCGTCACCGGCACCGCGCACGACCACCCCACCGGCGCTATGCTGCAAGCATTCTGTGACGACGTCGTCATTTCCTCCAGGGGGATTCATGCGCATTGGACTGGTTGTCGACTCGGCATGCGACTTGCCGTTGGAGTACCTGCAGCAACACGACGTGACGGTGCTGCCGATCACCGTGCGCATAGGCGAGGCGGTGCTCGCCGACCATCGCAACGAAGAGGCGACGTTGGAGTTCCTGCACGCGCACGTCGCCGAGGGCGGCGCCGAGGCCGAGACCATGCCGTTCACGGTGCAGCAGATCCAGGAGCTGTTCCTGGGCCGGATGGTGGTCGACTACGACTACGTGTTCTGCATGACCATCACCAAGAGCCGCAGCCCGATCTTCGACAACGCCCAGCAGGCCAGCTTCGCGATCCTCAACGAGTACCGGGCCACGCGGTCGGCCGCCGGCAACAACACGCCGTTTGCACTGCGAGTCATCGACACTCAGAACCTGTTCGCCGCGCAGGGCATCACCGCGGTGGAGGCCGTCCGCCTGCGTGACGCCGGCGAGGGCGCGCCGAAGATCCGTGCACGGTTGGAAAACCTCGCCCTGCACACCCACGGCTACCTGGTGCCGCGCGACCTGTACTACCTGCGTGCCCGCGCCCGCAAGAAGGGCGACCGCAGCGTCGGCCTGCTCAGCGCTGCGCTCGGCAGCGCGCTCGACATCAAGCCGGTGCTGCATTGCAACCGTGGCGAGACTGGCCCGGCGGCCAAGATCAAGGGCTTCGATGCGGCGGTGGAAAAGGTGTTCGCCGGCACCATCAAGCGCATCCAGGCCGGCTTGATGACCCCGACGGTGTGCCTTAGCTACGGCGGCGAACTCGACGAGATGCGCCACCTGCCGGGTTATCACGAATTGCTCGCGACCTGCGCCGAGAACAACATAGAGGTGTTCGAAAGCGTGATGAGCCTGACCGGCATGGTCAACGTCGGCAAGGGCGCGGTGGTGGTGGGCTTCGCGTCCGAGGGCGGCATCCGCTTCGATTAATCCACGCCGAGCCCCAAGGCAACGGCAATGGGTGGCCGGTCACACGGCCGCGCCTCGACCCGGGACTATCAGCCTACGACCGCGCGTCGGATGCAGGCTAGGCTGCACGATTCGTCCGCCATGCGTGCCTGTCCATGACCCCTCGCCTGCTTGTCCTTGCGCTGTCCAGCGTGCTGTCCGCGTCCCTTGCCCTGCCCGTGCTGGCGCAGGACCCGCCGCCGAAGCCGCCGCAGCCGGCACCGCAGCCCGCCCCCCAACCGACGCCGACTCCGCCGCTGGATCGCGACACCAGCGACGCCACCGGGGACCCGGTGCAACTGGAGCAGGACGCGCTCGACCCGGTCGGCACCGACCCCGCGCAGGCCGCGCCCGACGCCGCCAAGGGCAGGACCCAGCGCGATGGCGAGGACGAAGAAGCAGAGAAATGGGACATCACCGCCGCGCACGGCCCGACCAAGACCGTGCGCTTCAGCACCGATGAAGGCACCTGGATGGATGTCGATGTCTCACCGGATGGCAACGAGCTGGTGTTCTCGCTGCTGGGCGACCTGTACCGCCTGCCCATCGGTGGCGGCACCGCGCAGCGCATCACCAGCGGTCCGGCGTGGGACGTGCAGCCACGCTATTCGCCCGACGGCGCCGAGTTCGCCTTCACCTCCGACCGTGGTGGCGGCAACAACCTATGGCGCATTGATACCGACGGCAGCGACCCGGTGCAGGTCACCGAGGAGGACTTCCGCCTGCTCAACAACCCGGCGTGGACGCCGGACGGCCGTTTCATCATCGGCCGCAAGCACTTCACCTCGGAGCGTTCGCTCGGCGCCGGCGAGCTGTGGATGTACCACGTCAGCGGCGGCAAGGAAGGCCTGCAGCTGACCGAGCGCAAGAACGACCAGCAGGATCTCGGCGAGCCGGCGGTGTCGCCCGACGGCCGCTACGTGTACTACTCCGAGGATGTCAGTGACGGTGGCGCGTTCAATTACAACCGCGACCCGCATGGGGTGATCTACGCGATCAAGCGGCTCGATCGCCAGACCGGCAAGACCGACACCCTGCTCGCGACCCCCGGTGGCGCGGTGCGGCCGCAGCCCTCGCCCGACGGCAAGTCGCTGGCGTTCGTCAAGCGCGTGCGCGACAAGTCGGTGCTGCACGTGCTCGACCTGGCCAGCGGCGAGGTGCGACCGGTGTGGGACGGCCTCAGCCACGACCAGCAGGAAGCCTGGGCGATCTTCGGCCCGTACACCGGCTTCGACTGGATGCCCGATTCCAAGTCGGTTGTGCTGTGGGCGCAGGGCAAACTGTGGCGGATCGCGATGCCGGGCGGCGAGGCGACCGAAATCCCGTTCACCGCGCAGGTCGAGCAGACCGTGACCGAGCCGCTGCGCTTTACGCAGGACATCGACGAGGGCCGCTTCGCGCCGAAGATGATCCGCGACGTCGCCACCTCGGCCGATGGCGACACGCTGGTGTTCCACGCGCTCGGCAAGCTGTGGCGCAAGTCGCTGCCAGGCGGCGAGCCCAAACGCCTGACCGGCAACGAGGGCCTGTACGAATACGAGCCCAGCTTCAGCGCCGACGGCAACAAGCTGCTCTACACCACTTGGTCGGACGCGGCGTTGGGCGCGATCTACGTGCGCAACGCCAACGGTTCTGGCAAGGGCACCCGCCTGACCGATGAGAAGGGCTTCTACTACAACCCGCGGTTCTCGCCCGACGGCAAGCGAATTGTCTACTCCAAGACCGGCGGCAGCGGCCTGACCGGCAGCCTGTGGTCGGTCGATCGCGGCGTCTACGTGATGCCCGCAGGTGGCGGTGAGCCGGTGCGGGTCGCCGAAAAGGGCAGCGCGCCGCAGTTCAACGCCGACGGCAGCCGCGTGCTGTACCTCACCGGCGGTGGGCTGGAGAAGAAGCTGATGTCGGTCGGGCTGCATGGCGAGGACGCGCGCGAGGTGTTCAACCTCAAGTACGTCGACGCGGTGCAGGTCAGCCCGGACGGCAAGTGGGTCGCGTTCACCGAGTTGTTCAAAGCCTATGTTGCGCCGATGGTCTCGATCGGCAAGCCGATCGAACTGGGCAAGGATTCCAAGGCGATCCCGGTGACGCCGATCAGCGCCGATGTCGGCAGCTACCTGCACTGGGCGGCCGACTCGGAATCGTTGCATTGGATGGTGGGCGACAGGTACCACTCGCGCACGCTCGATGAGAGCGTGGCATTCCTGCCCGGCGCGCCGGCGGACATCGCCGCACCGGTCCACGGCGGCGGCATCGCGGTCGGGCTGACGGTGCCGGTCGACGCGCCCGACGAACTGGTCGCGTTCACCAACGCTCGGATCATCACCATGCGCGACGCGGAGGATTCCGAGGAGGTCATCGAGAACGGCACCATCGTGCTGCGTGGTGACGAGATCGTCGCGGTTGGCACCAGCGATGCTGTGCAGGTGCCGGCCGGCGCCAACGTCATCGATGCGACCGGCAAGACCATCCTGCCCGGCTACATCGACGTCCACGCCCACGCCGCGCACTTCGGCCAAGGGGTCGTGCCGCAGGAAAACTGGGCGTACTACACCAACCTCGCGTTCGGCATCACCTCGATGCACGACCCGTCGGCAACCACCGAGTTCGTGTTCTCCGAGGCCGAGTTGCAGAAGGCCGGCAAGATGGTCGGCCCGCGGATTTTCTCGACCGGCACGATCCTGTACGGCGCCGATGGCGACTTCAAGGCAGAGGTGAACTCGCTCGATGACGCCCGCAGCCACCTGCGCCGGATGAAGGCCAACGGCGCGTTCTCGGTCAAGAGCTACAACCAGCCGCGCCGCGACCAGCGACAGCAGATCAACACCGCCGCAAGGGAGCTGGGCATGCTGGTGGTCGAGGAAGGCGGCAGCACCTTCCACCACAACATGACGATGATCCTCGACGGCGCCACCGGCATCGAGCACAACCTCCCGGTCGCGCCGCTGTACAAGGACGTGGTCGAGCTGTGGTCACAGACCGACGTGCGCAACACTCCTACCCTGGTGGTCAGCTACGGCGGACTGTCGGGCGAGTACTGGTGGTACGCGCGCGACAATGTCTGGGAGAACGACAAGCTCAACCGTTTCTTCCCGCGCGAGACGCTGGATGCGCGCAGCATCCGCCGCGAGACCGCGCCGGACTGGGATTATCACCACGTCGATGTGGCCAAGGCCGCCAAGGTCCTGCGCGATGCCGGCGTCGGCATCCAGATCGGCGGCCACGGCCAGTTGCAGGGCCTGAGCGCCAACTGGGAGATCTGGCTGCTGACCCACGGCGGCTTCAGCAATTTCGAGGCCTTGCGCGCGGCCACCATCGATGGTGCCGACTACCTCGGGCTGGACAGCGACATCGGCTCGTTGGAAGTCGGCAAGCAGGCCGACCTGGTGGTGCTCAACAGCAACCCGCTGGAGGACATCCGCGCCACCATCGACACCCGCTACGTGATGGTCGACGGTCGGTTGTTCGATGTCGACGCCGACATGGCCGAGATTGGCAACGACCAGATTCCGGAGCCGAATTTCTACTGGCAGCGCCACCGCGACGGTCAGACCTTCGGCACCGAATTCGGTCCGACCGCGGTCTGCCATTGTCCCAAGGGCCACGGGGCGCACGTGCACCTGGATTGAACCGACGGCGTGATTTCACGAAGACCCAATGCCGTCGCGACTAGGCTGTCATCCACCGCTGAAGGAGGCTGCATGGCCACTCGCTACTACATCACCCTGCCCGACGGGGCCCGTGCCCGCGGTGCCGATCCCGACCTGTCGTTCACCGCACACAGCGGCCCCGGCTTCGCCGCGGAGCTGCAGGACGCACTGCGCAGCAATGCCTTGTTCGAGCGTTGGCGCCGCAAGCAGGAGGAGCCCGACGAGGTCGACCGCTCCCTTGCCGCGACCGACGCCAGCGCGACCGTGGAAGGCGCCCAGGATGACTTGCACATCGACCTGGTGGTCACCACGTCCATCCCCGGCAACGTGCTCAAACAACGTTTGCGCCTGCTGGCCGGCAGCGCCTGGGAACTGCGTGACGTGACCGCCGCTTGAGCCCGCGCGCCACGCCGCTGCCGACCGCATGAAAAAGAATCTCCTGCTCGCTTGGAGTGGCGGCAAGGACGCGGCCTGGGCACTGCACCATCTGCGCCAGCGCGACGATGTCCGCGTCGTCGGCCTGCTGACCACGCTCAACGGAGACTTCGATCGTGTCGCCATGCATGGCATCCGCCGAGACGTGCTTTACGCGCAGGTCGCCGCCGTGGGGTTGCCGTTGCTGGAGTCGGTGATCCCCCACGGCGGCGACAACGACACCTACGAAGCCGCCTTCGCCGCGACCTTGACTGCCGCGCGCGAACGGTGGCCCGGCATCGACACCATCGCCTTCGGCGACCTGTTCCTGGCCGATGTACGCGCCTGGCGCGAGGCATTGTGCGATCGCCATGGCTGGCGGATCGAGACCCCGCTGTTCGGCGCCGATACCGCTTCCCTGGCCCGGGAGATGATCGCCGGCGGCCTGCGCACCCGTCTTTGTTGCGTGGATACCCAACAACTCGATGCCGGTTTCAGCGGTCGATCGTTCGACGCGTCATTGCTGGCCGAGCTGCCCGAGCGTTGCGACCCCTGCGGCGAGAACGGCGAGTTCCACACCCTGGTCCACGATGGCCCGATGTTCGCCACGGAACTGCGCATGGAACAAGGGGAAACCGTGTTGCGTGACGGCCGGTTCGCGTTTAGCGATTTCCATCTGGCGAGCCCGGCGCAACCGCTGCTCTGAACCCCGGCGACTTAGCCCTTCAGCGCCTTCGCGTGGTAGGCGATGTGCTCGCCGATGAAGCTGGCGATGAAGTAGTAGCTGTGGTCATAACCGGGCTGCAGGCGCAGCGTCAGCGGATGGCCGGCGGCTTCGCAGGCGGCACGCAGCAGTTCGGGCTTGAGCTGGGCCTGGAGGAAATCGTCGGCGTCGCCCTGGTCGATCAACAACGGCAAACGCTCGTCGGCGCCGGCAATCAGCGCACTGGCGTCCCACTGCTTCCATTGTTCGCGGTCGTCGCCGAGGTAACGGGTAAAGGCCTTCTCGCCCCACGGCACCTGGCTGGGTGCACCGATGGGCGCGAACGCCGATACGCTGCGGTACATGCCGGGATTGCGCAACGCGATCACCAATGCGCCGTGGCCACCCATCGAGTGGCCACTGATCGCCCGCGCGGTGGTGGTCGGGAAATGTGCATCCACCAATGCTGGCAGTTCCTGCACCAGGTAGTCATACATCCGGTACTGCGCCGCCCACGGCTCGCGGGTGGCGTTGAGGTAGAAGCCTGCCCCTTGGCCGAGGTCGTAGGCCTCGTCGTCGGCGACACCCTCGCCACGCGGACTGGTGTCGGGGGCGACCAGGATCACGCCATGCTGCGCGGCGTACTCCTGGGCACCGGCCTTGGTGATGAAGTTCTGCTCATTGCAGGTCAGCCCGGACAGCCAGTACAGCACCGGGCACGGGCCCTGCCTTGCCTGTGGCGGCAGGTAGACCGCGAATTTCATGTCGCAGCCCAGCGTGCTGGAGGCGTGTTGCCAGACTTCCTGACTGCCGCCGAAGCAAGCGTGTTGTTCGATACGTTGCATGTGCGCTCCCTGATTGCGTCGCTACTGACGGCTGTTGCTGCGGGCTCAGTAGTGGATCACCGTGCGGATCGACTTGCCTTCATGCAGCAGGTCGAAGGCCTCGTTGATGCGTTCCAGCGGCAACTGGTGGGTAATGAACGGATCGAGGTCGATCTCACCGCGCATCACCTGCTCGACCATGCCCGGCAACTCGGAGCGTCCCTTGACGCCGCCGAACGCGGAACCGCGCCAGACCCGGCCGGTGACCAGTTGGAATGGCCGGGTGCTGATTTCCTGGCCCGCGCCGGCGACACCGATGACCACCGACTCGCCCCAGCCCTTGTGGCAGCACTCCAACGCGGCTCGCATGACGTTGACGTTGCCGATGCACTCGAAGCTGAACTCCACGCCGCCGTCGGTCATCTCGACGATCACGTCCTGGATCGATTTGTCGTGATCCTTCGGGTTGACACAATCCGTCGCGCCCATCGACTTGGCCAGTTCGAACTTGTCCGGGTTGGTGTCGATCGCGATGATCCGGCCGGCCTTCGCCTGCACCGCGCCCTGGATCACTGCCAGCCCAATCGCTCCCAGGCCGAACACGGCAATCGTGTCACCCGGATTCACCTTCGCCGTGTTGTGGACGGCACCGATGCCGGTGGTCACCCCGCAGCCGAGCAGGCAGACCTTCTCCAGCGGCGCGTCGGGATTGACCTTGGCCAGCGACACCTCGGCCACGACCGTGTACTCGCTGAACGTACTGCAGCCCATGTAGTGATGGATCGGCTCACCGTTGTAGGAAAACCGCGTGGTGCCGTCCGGCATCAGTCCCTTGCCCTGGGTGGCCCGCACCGATGAGCACAGGTTGGTCTTGCCCGAGGTGCAGAATTTGCACACGCCGCATTCGGCCGTGTACAGCGGGATCACGTGGTCGCCGGGCTTGACGCTGGTGACGCCCTCGCCGACCTCGACCACCACGCCGCCACCCTCGTGGCCGAGCACCGCCGGGAACACGCCTTCGGGATCATCGCCCGACAGCGTGAACGCATCGGTGTGGCACAAGGCGGTGTGGGAGATCTTCACCAACACCTCGCCGGCGCGCGGCGGCTCGACGTCGATTTCGACGATCTGCAGGGGCTTTCCGGCTTCGAAAGCGACGGCGGCGCGGGATTTCATGATCGGGCTCCAGTGCGGGGATAGCCCCAATGATAGGCGGTGCGGGCCTCAACCCGTATTCTGGATTCCCGCGGCGATGCCGTTGACGGTCGCCATCAATACTTGCAGCAGCGCATCGTCGTTGCGCTCGCCGGCCCGCCAGCGTGCCAGCAGGTCGACCTGCAACAGGCTGATGGGATCGACATAGGGATTGCGCAGGCGGATCGACTGGCGCAGGCGCAGGTCCCGGGCCAACAGCTCGTCCTCGCCCTTGATCGCCAGCACGGCATCGCGGGTGCGGGTGAACTCGGCGACGATTCCCGGGTGCATCAGCGCGTGCAAATCGCCCTTCCCGGTCGAGGCTGGCACATCGGCGGCCAGCTGCGAGTAGCGCTCGAAGATCCCCAGGTCGGAGGAGCCCAGGACCATTTCGATGTCGTCCACCAGTGCGGCAAAGAACGGCCAGTCCCGGGCCATCTCGGCCAGCATTTCCTGCCCGTGGCTTGCCAATGCACGCTCCATCGCAGTGCCCACGCCGTACCACGCGGTCAGGCCCGAGCGGTTTTGGGCCCACGAGAACACCCACGGGATCGCGCGCAGCGACTCCACTCCGCCGGCGCCGGTACGCTTGCTCGGACGCGAACCGATGCGCAGCCGCTCGATCACGTCGATCGGGGTGGCGGCGCGGAAGTAGGCGGTGAAATCGGGATGTTCGTGGATCAGCGCGCGGTAATGCGCACTGGCGTCCGCGGCCATCTGGCTGGCAACGCGGCGCCATTGGGCCTCGCGAGGGTCGGCGGGTCGCGGGCGCAGGCTCGCACGCAACACCGCGCCGGTGGTCTGCTCCAGGTTGCGCAGTGCCAGCGCACGGATGCCGTACTTGCGGTGGATCACCTCGCCCTGCTCGGTCAGTCGCAGGGTGCCGTCAACCGAACCGCGCGGGGCGGCGATCACCGCACGTTCGGTCTTGCCCCCGCCGCGACTGATGGAACCGCCACGGCCGTGGAAGAACGCGATCCGTACGCCACTCTCGCTGGCCAGGGCAGTCAGTTCGATCTGGGTCTGCTGCAAGCTCCAGCGCGACGCGACGATGCCACCGTCCTTGGCGCTGTCGGAGTATCCGAGCATCACCACCTGGCGGTTGCCACGCGCTGCCAGGTGGGCGCGATAGACCGGGTCGGCAAACAGCGCGCGCATGGTGTCGGCGGCGGCGTCCAGATCGGCGATGGTCTCGAACAGCGGCGCGACGTCCAGCGGTACCGCGCCGTGTGCGATGGTCGTGCCGGCCCGACCGGCCTGGCCGTAATCGGCTTGCGCGTCACTGGCTTGCCCGTCATCGCTTTCCACACAGCCGGCCAACCGCGCCAACGCCAGCACCGCCAGTGCATCGGCCGCGCTGCGGCTCATGCTGACGATGTACGGACCAAACACCCGTTGGCCGTAGCGCGGGCGGAGCCGGGCCACGGTGCGGAATACGTCGAGGGTGCTACGCGCCACGTCGGCATCGGCATCGCTTGGCACCAAGCTGCCATCCATCATCGCGTGCAGCTTGCGCGCGCGCTCGGCGGGCTCACGTTGTTCCCATTGCGGGTCATCCAGCAAGCCGGCCAGAGCGACGTCGTGCATCGCCGAATCCTGGCGCAAATCCAGGCTGGCCAGATGGAAGCCGAAGCAGCGCGCGCGGCGGAGCAGGCGCACCACCGCGAAATCACCGGCGTGTTCACCGCGGTGGGCCAGCAGGCTTTGGTGGATCAACTCGATATCGGCCACGAAGCTCGCCGCATCCGGATAAGCGGACGGCTCGTCATCGGTGGTCATCCGCAACCGCTCGGCCATCAGCGTCAGCAGGTTGCGATACGGCATGTCGGCATGGCGCGGATGCAGGTTTTCGACGCCGGCCGGCAACAGTTCGCGGTAATGGTCGACCCTGTCCAGCACCGCTTCACTGACCGCCACCCGACTCAGGGACTGGCTCAGCAAGTCCTCGAGCTTGTGGATATCGCGTCGATACGCGGCCAGCACCAGCGCCCGCTGCCGGGCCAGGGTCGCGGCAATGGTGTCGGCACCGACATTGGGATTGCCGTCCATGTCGCCGCCGACCCAACTGCCGAACCCGAGTACATCGGGCAACGCCACCGCGTCCCCGTAGTGCTCGGTCAATGCCGCCTGGAAGGCCTCATGGAAAACGGGCAGGACCCGGTACAGCACCTCGGTCAGGTAGAAGCCGACGTGCTCGAACTCATCGGCGACACTCGGCTTGGCGGCTGGCGCCTCCACGGTCTGCCAGCTTGCGGTCAGCGCCATGCGCATGCGCTCGCGATCGGCACTGCGCTCGGCGGGCGTACGACCACGGTCGATGTCGTTGACCAGGCAGGTCACGACCTCGCGTTCTTTCTTCAGTTGTACCCGGCGCACGGCCTCGGTCGGATGAGCGGTGAATACCGGCTCGATCCGCAGCCGCGACAACACCGTGCCCAGTTCGTCCGCACCCACTCCCTGCGCGGCGAGCCGACCGATGACATCGTCCAGACTGGCGGGCTGGGCACCGTGGTCGGCACGCTCATGCTCGCGGCGGCGGCGAATGCGATGGACCCGCTCGGCCAGGTTGATGGCCTGGAAATAGGTCGAGAACGCGCGCACCAAGTCACTGGCCTGCTCAATCGGCGTGTCCGCCAGGGCATCGGCCAATCCGGCTACCGGCTCGTCGTTCTCGCGGCGGGTAATCGCCGCGCGGCGCAGGCGCTCGACCCGGGCCAGGAAGTCCGGGCTGCGTTGCTCGGCAAGGATCTCCCCCACCAGCGCCCCGAGTTGCTTGACGTCCTCGCGCAAAAACTGGTCAGTGGGTGCGAACTCGACGCTGCGCAGGGAGTCGTCGGTCGTATCGGTTGGGATCTGCATCCCCCAAGGCTAACGCAACAGCGGCCGACTCCCGGTGACGCCGCACCCACGAGGGGAACTGCTCCGGTGCATGTCAGTAGGCGAACTCGCGAAACACCGGGTCCACGCTGCCATTCCAGACGCCATGGAACAGCGCCAGCTTCCGCTCTGCCGGGGTTTCGCCCGCCTCAACCAGCTCCATCAACGGACTGAGAAAGATCGACTCGTCACTGCCGTTGTCATTGAGCCGGGCACGGCGCGCCAGCCCGTGGGCGGAGATCTCCACCGCACGGCGGGCCAGGTCGAGCACGGTGCCGCCACGGAAAGGCATCTTGAATGCCTGCCTCGGCACGCCGTTGCGCAGGGCGTGGATCTCCTCAAGACTGAAATCCTTGACCAGGTCCCAGGCCGCATCCAGCGCGGTGTCGTCATACAACAGGCCGGTCCAGAATGCCGGCAGCGCGCAGATCCGGTTCCACGGCCCGGCGTCCGCACCGCGCATCTCCAGGTATTTTTTCAGCCGCACTTCGGGAAACGCCGTGGTCGTGTGGTCGGCCCAGTCCTGCAGGGTCGGCAACTGACCCGGAAGCGCCGGCAGCTTGCCAGCGAGGTAGTCGCGGAATGACTGCCCCGACGCATCAATGTATTCGCCGTTGCGGTAGATGAAGTACATCGGCACGTCGAGCAGGTAATCGACGTAACGCTCGTAACCGAAGCCGTCCTCGAACACGAAGTCCAGCAGCCCGGAGCGATCGTTATCGGTATCGGTCCAGATATGCGAGCGGTACGACAGGAAGCCGTTGGGCTTGCCCTCGGTGAACGGCGAGTCGGCAAACAACGCGGTCGCAATCGACTGCAACGCCAGCGAGACCCGGAACTTCTTCACCATGTCGGCTTCCGAGGCGACATCCAGGTTGACTTGCACGGTGCAGGTGCGGGTCATCATGTCCAGGCCGAGCTCGCCGACCTTGGGCATGTATTCGCGCATGATCTTGTAGCGCCCCTTGGGCATCCACGGCATCTCGTCGCGCCGCCACTTGGGCTGGAAGCCCATGCCCAGGAAACCCAGGCCCATCGGCTCGGCCACCGCGCGCACTTCGCGCAGGTGCGAGGCCGCCTCGCGACAGGTGTCGTGCAGGGTATCGAGCGGGGCGCCAGACAGTTCCAGCTGGCCGGCCGGTTCCAGCGACACCGACGCACCGTCGCGGGTCAATGCAATCACCCGGCCGTGCTCTTCCACCGGGGCCCAGCCAAACTGAACCAGGCCCTTGAGCACCGCCTCGATCCCGCCCTCGCCATCAAAGGTCGGCGGACGCAGGTCATCAAACCGGAAACCGAACTTCTCGTGCTCGGTGCCGATCTTCCAATCATCGCGCGTGCGAGTTCCCGAGCTGAGGTACTCGACCAGTTGATCGCGTGATTGGATCGAAACTTCCTCGACGTGACTGGAACCGGACACGCGCACCTCGTTGGGCTGGATCATTGGAACTGGATATGCGGCATGACAGCCGCACACGCAAGACCCGCAGTGTAGATCGCCGCCAGCATCGATGACTCCACGCAACGCAACACTGCATCGCGCCAGTGAGCCCAGCCGAGTGAAGTACTCCTACAGCTGCAGCCAGCCGCCGATTACCCGACGCGCCTCATCGACGCCCAATTTGGACTCGCCGGAAAACAGCTGCACGCTGACCGCATCACCGTGTTCGGCCTGCAATGCCTTGCGCACCTCCAGCAAGGCCGTGCCCTGGGCGCCACGGCTCAACTTGTCGGCTTTGGTCAGGATCACATGGGCCGGCAGGCCGCGACTGACCGCATAACCGAGCATCTGCTTGTCATATTCCTTCAGCGGATGGCGGATATCCATCACCACGACCAGACCTTTGAGGGCTTCGCGGGTGCGGAAGTACCGGTCCAGGAAGGCCTGCCAATGAGCTTGCAGGTCCTTGGGCACCTTGGCGTAGCCGTAACCGGGCAGATCGACCAGGAAGCGGTCGGTTGACGGCGGCAGGGCGAAAAACACCAGCTGCTGGGTCCGGCCCGGGGTCTTGGAGACCCGTGCCAGGGCGTTCTGCTGGCAGATCGCATTGAGCGCGCTGGACTTGCCCGCGTTGGAGCGGCCGGCGAACGCCACCTCGAAGCCACCGTCGGGCGGCAGCTGCTGGGGAGTATGTGCAGCCAGCAGGTACTGGGCACGGACAAGATGTTTTGACATGGGCATAGGATCGCACGCCGGAAGCCTCCAGTGCGCCGGCAATACCGACCGGGTCCCTCCCCTGGCGTGACCGTGGCCCGGCCAGAAGCGTCATCGCGCCGTGCCCGCGTTGACCTCGCGTTGACCCCGCCGCGCGTGCCGACGATAATTCTGCGGTTAGACGACCGTTCACGATCGTCACTTCAGCGTTTTCCGGAGCCCAGCCCCATGAGCCACGCCCGCGTCCTTGGCATCGTTGGTATTACCGTCCTCGCGGCGGTTGCCGCAGTTGCCTATGCCCAGACCACGGTCACCCCAATCCCCGACGTCGCACCGGTGGAGACGGCGCCGCTGACTCCCGCGGCACCGGAAACCGCCACCTGGGGTGATGCGCAGAATGGCCAGACCCTGGCCGGCACCTGCGCAGCCTGCCACGGTCTGGACGGCAACCCGGTGATCGAGATGTACCCGCGCCTGGCCGGCCAGAGCGAGCGTTACATCGCCAATCAAATGGCGTTGTTCAAAAGCGGTGAGCGCAGTGGCGGCATGGCTGCGGTGATGAAGCCCTTTGCCGACATGCTCAGCGCCCAGGACGCGCGCGACGTGGGCGCGTACTACGCCACCCAGGAGTCCGGTGCCGGCGTTGCCGATGACAGCCTGGTCACCTCAGGGCCGTACGAGGGCCTGAAGTTCTACGAGGTGGGTGAGCAATTGTTCCTGGCCGGCGACGCCGAACGCGGCATCCCGGCGTGCATGGCGTGTCACGGCCCGGACGGCGCCGGCAACCCCGGCCCGGCCTACCCGCACGTGGCCGGTCAGCAGGCGGCCTATACCCAACAGCGACTGGAGCTGTACCGCGCCGGGGTCAGTGATCGCGAAGACTCACACCTGTTTGACATGATGGCGACCATCACCAAGCCACTGACCGATCAGGAGATCGGCGCACTGGCAAGCTACCTGCAGGGCCTGCACCCGGCGGCAAATGACCAGCTTGCGATGGTAGTTCCCGCGCCGGCAGCGCCCGTTGCAGCCGTGCCTGCCGTCGATGCGAGCGCCGCGGCCACCGACGCACCAGCGGATGCCGCAGAGGCAGGAGCGACCGAAGCCGAGGCGGAAGCGACCGACACCAACTCCGCTGAGGCCGCCGAGGCAACCGAGCCCGCCACGCCAGTGGAACCGGAAGCCGAACCGGTATCGGAAGGCTGAGCAGAACCGTACTCTCGTTCAGGTCATCCGACACCGGCCGGACCTGCACCCGCAACTGTTCATTGCGCCGACCGTATCCTTGCGGTCGGCGCTCTTGTTTGAGGGATACCCGCTGATGAACCACGATTTCGCAAAAACCCACCTGTTCCGTTCGCGTCGGATTGGTGGTTCGTTCCTGGCCCGGGCGGCTATCGCGGCCATGTTCGTGGCGTTGCCGATGATCGGGTTCGCCGCAGCGCCAACGGGAGATCTGGTTGCCGGTACCGATTACATCGAGATTCCCGATGGCGCCCCATTCGCCACGCCAGCCGGCCAGATCGAGGTGGTCGAAGTGTTCGGCTACACCTGCCCCCACTGCGCGCACTTCGAACCACTGGTGAGCGCGTGGAAAGCGAGGCTCCCCGCCGACGTCAATTTCGTCGAGGTTCCCGCCCCCTTCGGTGGCTACTGGATACCTTATGCGCAGGCGTTCTACACCGCTCAGGCCCAGGGGCTGGTGGCACGGACCCACGCTCCAATGTTCCGCGCATTGCACCAGGAGCACAGCCTGCCCATCAGCGGTGCAACACCTGCGGAGATCGCGGCGTTTTACGCCCGCTACGGGGCCGATCCGGAGCAGTTCGCCAACACCATGACCAGCCCGGCGATCCAGGCCCAGCTGAAGCAAGCGCGCGACTTCCTGCGGCGCAGCGGCGTGGAAGGCACACCCACGTTGATCGTGAACGGCAAATACCGGGTGCTGGGCAACAGCGCCACCGACCTGCTGGACAACGCCGCCAAGCTGGTCGAGCTGGAACGCTCGCGGCGCGCGCAGCCCCAGCACTGAGATCACCAACACTGACACTGACACCACCAACACCGAGATCATCGACGGCGTCCGGGAATCCAGAATTTGCGGAACGTGCACCGTGCACACTCCCCCGCCGTCGCGCTGGTTATCCTTGACCGGCCTGCACGACCTCGCATTCTTTGTTTATCTTCCGGAGATCTACCCATGACCTTGCGATCGGCTCTACTGCCCCGTTTCGGACTGGCCCTGGCGGGCGTGCTCGCTCTCGCCGCCTGCTCGGCCGATGCACCCGCGCCCACACCCGCTGCGCCTGCCGCCACGGCAGCCAACACAACGGCCGCCCCAGCCCCCGCGACGACCGCCCCGGCGACCGCCGCACCTGCCCGTACACCGGGGCCGATCGTTGCTCCGGTTGGCCCGGCACCAGTCGCCGGTACCGATTACGTGGAAATCGCCGGTGGCGAACCCTACCAGCCCAACAGCGGCAAGATCGAAGTCGTGGAGGTGTTTGGCTACACCTGCCCTGCCTGCGCAAACTTCGAGCCGATGGTCAGTGCCTGGGCCGCCAAACTGCCGGCTGATGTGCAGTTCACGCCGGTAGCGGCACCGTTCGGTGGCTTCTGGATGCCGTATGCAAAGGCGTTCTTCACCGCGCAGGCCACCGGCCTGCTGCCACAGACCCACGACGCGATGTTCAAGGCGATTCATATCGACCGCAGCCTTGGTGCGGACTCCAGCGACCAGCAGATCGCCCAGTTTTACGCGGCATACGGCGCGGACCCCAAGCAGTTCGCCAGCACCATGGCGAGTTTTGCGATCAACGCCAAGATGGGGCGTGCCCAGCAGTTCCTGCAGCGCAGCGGCGTGGATTCCACCCCGACCCTGATCGTCGATGGCAAGTACCGCGTCACCGGCCAGAGCTGGGAAGAACACCTGCGTATCGCCGAGCACCTGATCGCCCAAGAGCGCGCCGCCCGCCCGGACGCCGCCCCCGCCGGTGACGAAGCCGCCACCCCGACCGAAGCCGACAACGGCTGATTGGGAAGCGGCATAACGACCATGGCGACTCCTGGCGCTCAACGCATCGACGAGATCCCTCCCGTGGCGACGCCGCCGGAGGGTTCGCGCCGGCTGCGCGTGCTCAGCGCCAATATCCAGGCCGGCTCCAGCACCCGCGGCTATCACGACTATGTCGCGCGCAGTTGGTCGCATGTATTGCCCGCTGGCAACAAGCGCGGCAGCCTGGACCTGATTGCCCAGCTGGCCGGCCAGTACGACATCGTCGGCCTCAACGAGGCCGATCCCGGCAGCCTGCGTTCGGGTTTCACCAACCAGACCCATTACCTCGCCCAACGTGGCGGCTTCGATTACTGGAGTCATCAACCCAACCGCCGCATGGGCGGGGTGGCGTCCAGCGCCAATGGCCTGCTCAGCAAGCTGGAGCCGATCGAGGTGACCGACCATTCGCTGCCGGGTCGGATCTCCGGACGTGGTGTGCTGCTGGCGCGCTTTGGCCATGGCGAGGACGGCCTGGTCATCGCGATTGCCCATCTGTCACTGGGTGCGAACTCGCGCAGCGCGCAGCTGGGCTTCATTGCCGAGTTGCTGCAGGACAATCCCCATGCGGTGCTGATGGGTGATTTCAACTGCGCCATCGACCGCCCGGAAATGCAGACGCTGTTTCGCAACACCCGCTTGCAGCCCCCCGAGTGCGCGGTGGCCACCTTCCCCAGCTGGCGACCGCAGCGTGCGATCGACCACATCCTGATCGGCGACGGGCTGAGCTGCTCGGGCGCCTGCGCGATGCCGGCCGCGCACTCCGACCATCTGGCCATGTCGCTGGAACTGGATGTGCCCGACGCGTCGTTGGCCTAGGCCGACAACGACGCAGGGCCATCCGCGAGCACAATCGCGGATGGCCCTGCCTGGCCCGCTATCGGGCCAGCTATCACCGGTCAGCTTTCTGCTGATCAGAAGCGCAGGTTGGCGCGCACGTAGAAGTAACGGCCGCCGGGGATGTCGTAGGTCGAGGCGTCGTAGCCGTTGAGCGAGCACGACAGGCAGATCGGTGGATCCTTGTCGAACACGTTGTTGACGCCGCCGGTCAACTGCAGACCCTTGAACCAGTCAAACTCGTAACCCACCTGCAGGTCGTGGTAGGTGATCGCGTCGAGCGTGTTGGTGCCTTCGGTCGGGTTGCTGCAGACCGGGAACGACACCGCATCACCACATTGCTCCTCCAGCTCACTGATGTGACGCATGCTCCACGAGGCATTCCACTGGTCGCGACGCCAGTCCAGGCTGGCGGTCGAGGTCCAGTCCGGAATTGCGCTGTCGGTCACTTCCACCCCGACCGTGCGCGGCTGCGCTTGTCCGGAGGCACCCACGGCCTCGTAATGGGCCACGAAGGTGTTTTGCCAAGCCAGCTTGAACACCCCTGCCGCGCTCTCGGGCAAGGTCCAGAACACATCGGCATCCCAGCCGCTGGTCTTGATCGAGCCCAGGTTGGTCAAGCGATTGCTGAACCCGTTGATGCTGCCGATCGAGGACCGGGTGATGCCATTGCAATACAGCGGATCCAGCGATGCCACACACAGGTCGAGCTGGGTCTGGGCATCGATGGCCTGGACGGCCCCGTCGATCGCGTGGCGATAGAAGGTCAGTTCGAAGTCCAGCCGATCCGACCATGCCACGGCGCTGGCGAAGCCGGGACTGAACACCATGCCGGCGGTGAAGCTGCGCGCCGTCTCGGGATCGAGTTCCATGTTGCCGCCGGTGGTGACCGATATCTGGCTGTTGGTCTGCTCCGCGCCGACCGGTACTCCCAAGGTGGCGCAGTTGGCCGCACTGCCGGTTGGCGCGCTGCCGTCCAGTCCGACCAGGCAAGGGTCATCGATCTGCAGGTCGGCGCGACTGGCCGAGCCGAACAGCTCACCAATCGACGGTGCACGGAAGCCCTCGGCGTAGGTGGCCCGGAACAGCAGTTCATCGGCGACCTGCCAGCGCAGCCCGAACTTCGGGGTGAACTGGCCGCCAAAAGTGGAGTAGTCCGAATAGCGACCGGCCAGGCTCAGGTCCAGGCTCTCGCCAAACGAGCCCCGGGGGATAAGCGGCACATTGAGCTCGACATATGCCTCGGTGACGTCGTACTCGCCGGATGTCGGCAACGACGGAACGCCGTTGTAGAACCCAGCCACCGTCAGCGGATCGGGCTGGTAGGACCCTTCATAGCGGCGATGCTCGGCGCCGACGGCGAACGACAACGGCCCCGCCCACAAGTCGACCAAGTCACCCGACAGGTTGGCGGTGAACACGTCCAGGGTCTGCTGGCTGCGGTCACGCACCACCGGCTGGATGTAGGCGAGCATCTCGGGTGTGAGCGTGCCGGGGCCGCCAAACAGGTTGAGCGGCACGCAGCCCGGATTCGCCGCGCATACGGCTGGATCACCCAGCGCCAGGGCGACCTTGCGAATGTCATAGCTGCCGTAGTTGGTCTGCTCGGCCTCGTTCTCACTGGTGGACAGGTTCACATCCCAGAACCAGGTCCGCTCACTGGCCTCGAAACTTCCCTCCAGGCCTGCGGCAAAGTAGCGGGTATCGACTTGCTGCTCGTAGACGCGTGGCCCGCCTTCGACCGGACGCCGGCCCAGCAACACGAAGTTGACTTCGTTCTGCGCGGTAGCCGGATCGTCGACCGATACCAGATCGAAACCGAACGGGTTGTACGGGTTATTGGCCGACACGAACATGCCATCGGAGATCGGGTTGCCGGTGCCGGCGTCGGCGCCCAGGAACAACGGCTCCGGCGCGGCCTGGTTGACCGACTCGCGGCGATTGACCAGGGCCTTGGCGTACGCGTGGACCTTGTCGTTGAAATAGAAGCGGTACTGGCCGAACACCCCGGTGCGGGTCGACGGGGTCAGCAGCAGGTTGTATTCGGAGAAATTGAAGCGATCGGGAGTACCGAAACAATGGAAGCCATCGGTGCGGTTGCAACCGGTCTGGGCCGGGTCGTAGAACGGGTCGTTGTCGCCCTCGTTGGGAGTGATGTCGTGGGTGACGCCAGTGTTGGGGTCGGTGATGATGAAGCGTCCACGCGGGGTACCGGAGCTGCCAAACGTCAGCCCGGTGCCAGGAACCGGAAAGCGCGATTGTTCGCGCGTGTTGGCGGAGATCGAATCCTGCTCGACCCGACTGGCGCCGATGAACAGATTGCTGCGCTCGGTGTTCATGCCCCAGGCAACGTCGATGCCCTTGGAGGCGCCATCACCCTTGCCGTACTGGCCATAGTTGAGCGTGACCTGCCCACCCTCGAAATTGCGCCGGGTGATGATGTTGACCACCCCGGCGATCGCATCGGAGCCATACAACGACGAGGCACCATCTTCGAGCACGTCGATGCGCTCGACCAGCGCCAAGGGGATCGTATTGAGATCGGTGGTCGCACCGACACCGGACGCGGACGATTCATTGACCCAACGCATGCCATCGACCAGCACCAGCACGCGCTTGGCACCCAGGTTGCGCAGGTCGACCTGGGCCGAACCGGCGCCGACACCGTCGCCATTGGGCGAGAAGCCGAAGTTGCCCGATGAGTTGAACTTGGTGTTGAGCGCTGAGCCCGAGCCGGTCAACTCCTGCAGGATGTCGCCGATCGAGGTCAGGCCGGTGCGCTCGATGTCCTCGCGAGTAAGGGTCTGGACCGGCGTCTGGGTCGCAATCTCGGCTTTTTTGATTCGCGTACCGGTGACCTGGACGCTGTCGAGCGTGGTCGCTTCGGACGGACTATCGGGTGGGCTGTCCTGCGCGGCTGCCAATCCCGGCAGGGTCAGAAACAGGCACAGTGAAACGGCGTTGGCCAACGCGTGGCGACGGGGTGCGTTCATCGACTTCTCTCTCCATAAGAATATTTCGAAGTGCCGCCCCCCTGCCTGCGACAAACCCACTTGTAAACAATTTGTAAAGCCGCCGCAAGGGCAACGCGTGCTGTGGCGTGCGTACAAAACCAATCGCGTCTTCTTAGGGTCGGAAGCGGACATTGGCTGATCGACATCAGCGGACTTGGGGGCTGCGTGCCTTTCCGGCCACGCCCTGGACCCGAGCTCGCCCAGCTGCCGTTCCGTAAACCCACGCGGTCGGCCTCCCCTGCCCTAAGCCAAACCACTTTACGAGCTTTGCGGCTTGTGGATAAGCTCTCGCGCGCGTTCGCGCATTCAGGGGAAAGGGGAAGAGATGACGAGTCGAAGCATTGGGCTGCCGCTCGTGGCGGCGGTTCTTGTCTGCGCGTGCGGTGCCGCTCACGCGGCGAAGGACAGGCCGGAGGGCCACGATCCGTCGCAAGACGAACTACTCTCGAGCATGGCGGTGCACGCCGCCGCCGCGCATGACCGGCTCAAGAGCCAGATCACCTACGGGTACATCGACGTGGGTGCCACCGCCGCCAACGCCACGAACAACCTATACGCGAGCACACCCGGACTGTCGTACGGCAGCGCAGCTGCCGCTGGCCTCGCAGGTGGCCTGATCGCCTCCGCGCTCATCAATGCCGAGGCCAAAGCCTCAGCCAAGAACCAAGTCCGGGAACTGCCAAGATCAGACGTAACGCCTGACCGGATCCCCACTGCATGGAAGGCACGGCATTGTGCTGCACACTAGCAAAAGAGGCCGGGCCACGAGCAGCGTCATCGGCTGCGCTGCCTCGCACACCACAAAGGCGACACGCCGACGCGCCCTTTACTGGCGGGCGGGCTGTGCGCGTCTCCCATCGTCGCGTTGCGTAGTCGCGCGACTTTCCGCGAACTCCGGGAAGGTCTCCGCTATCGGCGCCTCATCCGGCAAGATGTAGAACACCCCACCCCGCTCGAACGTCGGACGGATGATCCCTTCGTAAAACTCGGGCGAGACGTTGATGCAGCCATGACTGACGCGGTTGTCGTCCGGCGAAGGCGATGCAAGGCGTTCCGCGCGTCTCTCGGCCGGGACGCCAGTAGCGGTAGGGTGGATGGAGACTGCGGAATCGTAGTCCACCCACAGCACGCGGCCAGCGTCGATTGACGGACCGAAACCGCCCACAAAGCGGCCAGCGGGCGTCGTGCGATCCCGGCCCGGAATCTCGCGGAGCGCGAGACCGGCGACGCCGGGAGCCGAATGGTCGCCGATCGCCGAGCCAAAAAGCCCGGGGGCCGCGCCGCGAAGCCGGCCGTCGCCGTCGAACACCAGGATCTGTGCGGCGGCCTTGTCTATGACCGCAAACGGATAGCCTTGGTTGTCGTTGGCTGCGACAACCCAGCCCGCGAGCTCAATCACCGTGCCGGACACATCCTGGCCTCGCGGAAGCTGGTCGACGGCGGCGACCGGTTGCGCGGCGGCATCCTCGGCACTGGCCGCGCCGAAGCTCGAAAAAGCCAGCGCCAGCGCGAGCGCACCATAAACGGCCCGGATCGCAGGGTGTGTGCACGTACGGATATGGCGTTCCTTAAAACGAAGACTGGATGAAGATCAAGGAGACCGTTGGCCAGCAAAGGCCACCGGGTCCCGGTTCAGGGCGTTCGTCGCGAATTGTGCAAGAGCGACTAACCGCGCGGCGGGCGGCCGGGCGCCGTTTCGAGCTGCTGGACGCGGCTTTCGATCTGATCCAGCCGTTGATTGGCCTGCTGCGCGGACTGATTGGCGGATTCGGCGCTCTGGGCCGCGCTCTGAACCCTCGTGTCGAGTTGATCGAGGCGTGAGTTGATTCCTGCAAACTCGTCAGCATAGGTTGCGCAGCCGGCAAGTCCCACGGTGGCGACGATCGCCACGCCGAGCGTACGCGCCATCACCAGATGTTGTTTGGTCACAAACATTTCAATGCTCCTTCGTCGGGGGTATCGGAACCAGTCTGGCGTTGGAGTACGTAGATAGATTGTGAAGATGTGGCAACTCGTGAGAGTTGCGGCTTGAATCCATTTCGACTCCTCCCCATTCATCAGCAAGGAAAGCTATACCGGCCCCTCCAATGCGTCTAGGCGGTCGACATAGTCTCTCCCGGCATCATTACTGCACCGCGCGCAATGCCCGCTTCGGGTCGAGAGCGAACATCAGAAGCCAACTCGTGCGGGCTCTAAGGCGCGAACTGACCCCATCGCACCAGTAGCGACGGCCCCGCCACCAGGAGCCAGGTCAACGCGCACCAGAGCAGCGCCAGAAACACCGCGGCGCTGCCCAGATCCTTGGCGCGGCCGGACAGGCGGTGGTGGTCGAGGGAGATGCGGTCGATCGCTGCCTCGATGCTGGAGTTGACCAGCTCCACGATCAACACCAGCATCACCGACCCGATCAGCGCCACCGTTTCCAGCGCCGGCAGGGCGAGCGCGAGTGCCAGCGGCACCAGGATGGCTGCACCAATCAGTTCCTGCCGGAACGCGCTCTCCACACGCACGGCATGGACCAGCCCGCGCATCGAGTAGCGCAGGGCATTCCAGATGCGGCCCGGGCCGCCGAGACTCTTGTACGGACTCTCCCGGGCCGCGGACTCTTCTGGCAACTCAGGCGGCGAAGTGCCTCCACCGTCCGTCACGGTACCGACGGTCCGTGGCTCGCGGGCGGACCAGGCGCCGGCGCGATCGCAACTTCTCCGGGGCCGGGTCCGGGATCGAACGGATGCAGGTGCGAGAGGAACTGCCGCGTACACGCCTCCCAGGAGAAGCGCTCGGCATGCCTGCGTGCAACAGCGCGGTCGATCGTGAGCGCGCGCAGCGCGGCGGCGCGCAGATCCTCGTCGAGCGCACCCGCCGGCGAATCGCCGATCACGTCCACCGGGCCGGTGACGGGATAGGCGGCGACCGGGCAGCCGCAGGCCAGCGCCTCGAGCAGCACCAGCCCGAACGTGTCGGTGCGGCTCGGGAACACGAACACATCGGCGGCGTTGTAGAGCGTCGCCAGTTCCGCCTGCCCCAGCACCCCGGTGAACCGGACGTCGGGGAACTCCGCCTTCAGCTTGGCCAGCGCCGGTCCCTCGCCGGCGACCCATTTACTGCCGGGCAGGTCGAGCCGCAGGAAGGCCTCGATGTTCTTCTCCACTGCGACGCGGCCGACGCACAGGAAGATCGGCTTGGTCAGATCGTGGGGCATCGCCGGCCCGGGATTGAAGATGTCCAGGTCCACGCCGCGGGACCACAGCACGACCTTCGAGGGGGCAAAGCCGTTCGCTACCAGATCGCGCCGCACGACCTCGGTCGGCACCATCACCGCCTCGGCACGACCGTGGAACCAGCGCAGGAAACGGTACGTGACCGCCAGCGGCAACCCGGTGCGCGCCCGTACGTACTCCGGGAAGCGCGTGTGGTACGCGGTGGTGTACGGCAGCCGATGGCGCAGCGCATACGCGCGCGCGGCCATGCCGAGCGGCCCTTCCGTGGCGATATGGATCGCCTGCGGCGCGAACGCGCGGATGCGGCGGCGCACCTGGCGCCCCGGCAGCAGGGATAGCCGGATGTCCGGATAGGTCGGGCACGGCAGCGTGCGGAATCCCGATGGCGTGATGAGCTCGACCTGGTGGCCGATGCGTTCGAGCTCCCGCCGCGTGGATTTGAGGGTCCGCACCACGCCGTTGACCTGCGGCTCCCAGGCATCGGTGACGATCAGGATCCTCACGGCTCCACCGCCGCGAGCGCCGGCGTCGATTGCCGGATGTCCCTCCATTCGACGATGCGCAGCTGCCCCGCGTGGTCCTCGACCAGGGCGGTAAGACTCTCGACCCAGTCCCCGTCGTTGCAATAGAGCATGCCGTCAACCATGCGAATCTCCGCCTTGTGGATATGCCCGCAAACGACGCCGTCGAAGCCGCGGCGACGCGCCTCCCGAACCAACGCCAGCTCGAAATCGGTGATGAAGGCCACGGCGCTCTTGGCCTTGTGCTTGAGATATTGAGACAGGGACCAGTAGCCGAAGCCCAGGCGCGCGCGGGCGCGGTTGAACCAGTGGTTGAGGGCCAGGATCAGCGTGTACAGCGTGTCTCCCAGCAACGCCAGCCACCTGGCCTGCTGCACAACACCATCGAACAGGTCGCCGTGGGTTACCAGCAGGCGCCTGCCGTCAGCCGTGCGGTGCACGATCTCGTGCACCACTTCGATGCCTCCAAAGGCATGGTTCACGTAGGCGCGCGCGAACTCGTCGTGGTTGCCCGGTACATAGACCACGCGCGTGCCCTTACGGGCCTTGCGAAGCACCTTCTGGATGACGTCGTTGTGCGACTGCGGCCAGTGCCAGCCCTTGCGCAGTCGCCATCCGTCGATGATGTCGCCGACCAGGTAAAGGGTGTCGGAGTCATTCCACTTGAGGAAGTCCAGCAGGAACTCCGCCTTGCAGCCAGACGTGCCCAGGTGGGTGTCGGAGATCCAGATGGTCCGATGCCGCTGAAACGCCGCCTCTTCGGCGCCGTCGCAGGGGAGCGGCGGGGCGGCCAGCGCGGCAAACGGCGGACTCAGCGATGCGTTCATGCTGAGAACAGCAGATCAGTTGGATATGACAGGATCATGATGATCCCAAGCCGGGCGTTCACACTGGGATCCCGCCCGTCCTTGGTCGCTGCGGGCCACGAACTGTTGCGTTGACCTGTTGAAACCGCCACCGAAAGCGGACCTTAGATTTGCCCGTGCAAGGCTATGCCGGCGGGAACACCAACGATTGGTGCAACTGCGCACCAGCCCACGCACCGTCCCCCACAGCCAGTGAAACCGAATGCGGGACGCGTGCCGTATCACCACAGGCGTACACGCCGGAAACACTGGTTTCCTTGGCCTCATTTGTTCTGATCTGAGTACCCATTGGGGTATCCATGAGCTCGCATGCCATCTGCTCGGCGATAGGCGTAGACGGGGCGTTGCGCGGAGCGGTGAACACCCCCTCAAAAGGCAAGCGCCGGCCGTCTGCCAGCACAATATCCGCATGCCCCTCGATTCCGGCAATTTTGGTGGACTCGATGGTAACGCCTCGCTCCAGCAGCTCTTGCCCACCGGCGTGCTGATCCAGATCGAGCACGCCGTTGAGGAAGAAGGTCACCTGGCCCCACTCCGGTAGGAGCCGGGCCTGATGAACCGAGTTGGGTCCGGAGGCGATGACGCCGATGCGGCCGTTGGTCAGCTCATAGCCGTGACAATAAGGACAGTGAAATGCGCTCGTTCCCCAACGCTCAGCCAATCCAGGAACCTGGGGCAGCTCATCGGACACACCTATCGCCAGCAGTAGGCGCCGTGCCTGGTGATCGTCGCCGTCTCGGGTGCTCACCGTGAAATCATCCTTGGCACCGGATGCAGCGACTACAAGACTATCCAGCCAGGTCAACGTGGGATAACGCTCGAGTTGTGCACGCGCGGTGCTCGCGAACTCGCCCGGGTCGACACCATCCTGGCCGAGGAAACCGTGTGACGCGGTAGCCGCGCGATTTCTACGCTGTCCGGCATCAATGACCAGGACTGTCCGGCGCGCCCTGAGTAGCTGGAGGGCCGCTGCCATCCCCGCATAGCTGCCGCCAATGACGATCACGTCGTACTTCATATGGATGCTCCGCTTCGATGGGTCTGATGCCTGCGCGCGAAATCCGCGGCCAGTTGAGCCAGAGAGACCGCTGCGAACCGCTCCATCAGCAGCGCCTCGGCCTCGTCGAAGGCATGGTTGAGCGCCGCATTGACCGCCTGCTCGACCAGGCAGGCCGGGTGCTCGCTGCGGTTCCCGACGGAAAAAAGCGCGGGCTCTCCGAGCGCCTCGTGCAGATCGCGCAGGGAGACGGCGGAAAGGTCGGCCTTGATCCACCATCCCCCCGCATGGCCGCGATCCGCAGCGACAAGCCCCGCGTTGCGTAGCAGGCCCATGGTGCGCCTCACCACAACCGGATGGGTGCCGAGGCACCGGGCTAACGCATCGGACGTCATGGGGACCCGGTGCTCTGCCATGTGTAGCAGTGCATGGAGCACGACGGATAGGCGGCTGTCTTTTTTCATGTAACTAATGATGTTACAAATGCACTTATCCCGTCAACGCCGGAGCCCTCCGTGCCTTCCTTCTCCGATGCCGGCATGGAGCTGAAGACCTTTGCCGAAGCTCAGCCGGGCTGGCGGTTCTTTGGGCGACTTATCGCGACGATTCTCTTCGCAGGCACTACCCGCCCACCAACAGGCTCACGGAGACGATCACCAGGAACAGCGCGAAGATCTGCTTGAGGCTGGCTGCAGGCAGGCGATGCGCCAGACGAGTCCCCCAAGGCGCTGCCACGACCGAGGCAATCGCCACCCCGATCGCGGCCGGCAGGTACACATAGCCAATCGCGTACTCCGGCAGCGCACCCGCAGGCGCGTGCACCGCATAGCCCAGCGCGCTGGCCAGGCCGATGGCAACTCCGCACGCCGAGGAGGTACCGACCGCGCGTACCGGTATCACCCCTCGCCAGACCAGCAATGGCACCGTCATGCTGCCACCGCCAATACCAATCACCGCCGACAGTGCGCCGATACCGCCACCGGCGACGACCATCGGCACGCCCCGCGGTGCGGGCACGGCGGGGCCGGTCGCCGACCGTTGCCGGCCAAACTGTATTTGCGCCGCCGCCAGCAGGCAGTAGCCGGCGACGATATAGCGCAGCGCATCATCACCAATACGTACCGCCACGCCACTGCCCAGCCAGCCGCCGATCAGCAGCCCCGGCACCATCCACGCCACCGTTGGCCACAGCACGCTGCCGCGCTTGGAGTGGGCCCGCGCGGAGGCTGCGGCAGTCAGCACGATGCTCGCCAGGGAACTGGCCAACGCGGCGTGCATCGCGGCGTCCGGCGGCACCCCCAACAGTGGCAACAGCCATACCAGCGCCGCGACCAGGACCAGCCCGCCGCCCACGCCGAGCAAGCCGGCCAACACGCCCACCACCAGGCCGAGCAAGGGAAACAACAACCATAGCGATGTCATCGATACTCCAAGGACGGCCTGAGCGGAAAACCATGCACGGCGGGGGTTTGGGGATGCGGATCGGGCATCGGGCACGTCGCCTTCGGGCGTCGGGACGTTCATGCCGGCTGAGCTATAGTCGCGTCATGTTGCCCCCAATCCTGCCCATCGTACTCGCCGCGCTGGCTATGACGGTTGCCACGCCTGCCTGCGCCCAATCCACCCCGACACCGGCCGCGCAATCGTCGACCGCCACGGCCGCGCCCGTCCCGACCGCATCGATCAAACCGCTGGCCGACCCGCAACTGCCACGCGTCGGCGCGGCGATCGAGGCGGCCGAGCGCGGTCGGTTCGACGCGGGGCAGTACGCCGACCTGGTGGACCACCCGCTTTATCGGTGGATCCAGTACGCCAGCCTGCGACGCAACATCGACAGCGTCGTGCCATCGCGCGCCGAAGCCTTCCTGCAGCAATACCAGGGCACGGCGGTGGCCGAGTTGTTCCGGGCCGCGTGGCTGGCCGCCAGCGCGCGCCGCAACGACCCCGCCGCGCTTCTGTCAGCGTGGAACAACAACATCGACAGCACCAAATTGCGCTGCGCAAAACTGGATGCACAGGTCACCTTGGGCAAGACAGACGCGCAATGGGTCAAGGACGCGCAAGCCCTATGGAACAGCAGCGGCAAGTCGCTGCCCAACGACTGCGATCCGGTGTTCGCCGCGCTCAGCGAGCGCGGCGGCCTGACACCGGCGATGCGCTGGGATCGAATCGAGGCCGCCACCGCCGAATGGCAGCCGGGGGTGATGCGCAGCGCGGCCAGCGGCCTGTCCGCCCCCGAGCGCGAACTGGCGGAGCAGTACGCCGCTTTCATGGACTCCCCGCACCCGCGCGCGCTGAGCTGGCCAAAGACCGATCGCAGCCGCCTGGTCGCGTCCCATGGCCTGGCCAAGCTGGGCAAGAGTGACCCCGACCGCGCCGAGGCCTTGTTGCCGCAGTACGCCAACGCGTTGGGCTTCACCGAAGCCGACCGCGGCCGTGCGATGTACATGATCGCGCTGTGGACGGTGGCCTCCTACCTTCCCGACTCCGAGCGCCGGCTCAACCTGGTACCCGAAGCCAGCTATGACCCCCGCTTGCATGAGTGGCGCGTACGCGAGGCGCTGGCACGCTCGGATTGGCCCGCCGCCCTGGTCGCGATCCGCAAGATGGGCGACAAGCAGCGCAGCGATTCGCGGTACGAGTATTTCGAGGCGCGGCTGGCCGAGCTCGGTGGCGACAAAGCCACCGCAAAGACCAAGTACGAAGCGGCCGCGCGCGAGGCGGAGTTCCATGGCTTCCTGGCCGCCGATCGCCTCGGCCAGCCCTACGCACTGTGCCCCTGGAAGGTCGACGCCGATGCCACGGCCATCGCGAAAGTGGCGGCCGATCCCGCGCTGCAACGCGCGCTCGGGCTGCACCTGCTGGGCCACCCGAGCTGGGCGGTGAAGGAATGGCATGACGCCACCGACGGTTTCAGCGACACCCAGCGCCAGGTCGCGGTCAAGCTGGCGCAGGCCAATGGCTGGTTCGACCGCGCGGTGTTTTCACTGGGCAAGGCGCCCGGCGAGAAGCAGCTGTATGCATTGCGTTTCCCGCTTCACCACGATGCCACCATTCGCAGCCAGGCCGCGCGCAACGACCTCGATCCGGCCTGGGTGGCGGCCGAGATCCGCGCCGAAAGCATCTTCAACCCGAAGGCGCGTTCCGGCGCCAACGCCCTGGGCCTGATGCAGGTGCTGCCCAGCACCGGCGCCGCAGTGGCGCGACGCATCGGCCAGCCATGGGGCGGCTCGGACAGCCTGTACGACCCCGACACCAACATCGCCCTGGGCACCGCCTACCTGCGCCAGATGCTCGACCAGTACGGCGGCAAGCCGTACTTCGCCATCGCCGGCTACAACGCCGGGCCGGCGCCGCTGGGACGCTGGCAAGCGCAACGGCCGAGCATGGATGCGGACTTCTGGATCGAGACCATCAGCTACCGCGAAACCCGCGAGTACGTGGCCCGCGTGCTGGCATTCAGCGTGATCTACGACTGGCGCCTGGATGGCGATGCGGCGCGCTTGACTGATCGCATGCAGGGCAGTACCGATGCGCCGCGCAAGTCGTTCGCCTGCCCGGCCAGCGGCACCGCGTCCTGATGGAGGTCTACCTGGTCGGCGGCGCGGTGCGTGACCGCCTGCTCGGTCTGGAGCCCGGTGACCGCGACTGGGTCGTGGTCGGCCAGACCCAGGCCGCGATGGAAGCCGCCGGCTTCAAACCGGTCGGCCGTGATTTCCCGGTGTTCCTGCATCCCGATACCGGTGAGGAACATGCGCTGGCCAGGACCGAGCGCAAGTCCGGGCGGGGCTACCGCGGTTTCGTGGTCGATGCCGATCCATCGGTGACGCTGGAAGACGATCTTGGCCGGCGCGATTTCACCATCAACGCGATCGCCCAGGACGTCCAAGGCAAGCTGATCGATCCCCACGGCGGCGCGGCCGATATCCAGGCGCGCGTGCTGCGCCACGTTGGCGAAGCCTTCGTCGAGGACCCGTTGCGGGTGTTGCGCGCGGCGCGCTTCATGGCCCGGTTTGCGGCGCATGGCTTCACCGTCGCCGACCAGACCATGGCGTTGATGCAACAGATGGTGGCGTCGGGCGAGTTGGCCGAACTGGTGCCCGAGCGGGTCTGGCAGGAGTTGCGGCGCGCCCTCGCCAGCGCACGGCCGTCGGCGTTCCTGCGGACCTTGCACGACGCCGGCGCGCTGGCGGTGGTGTTGCCCGAGGTGGACGCGTTGTATGGCGTCCCCCAGCGCGCCGAGTTCCATCCGGAGGTCGACACCGGCGTGCATGTCGAACTGGTATGCGACATGGCCGCGCGGATGGCCCCGGGCCACGACCTGATCGGTTTCGCCGCGCTCACCCACGACCTGGGCAAGGCGTTGACCCCGGCCCATGTGCTGCCACGCCACATCGGCCACGAACAAGCCGGCGTCGCGCCGTTGCGCGCCCTGTGCGAACGGCTGAAAGTCCCCAACGAGCATTTCCAGTTGGCCGCGATTGCCTGCCGCGAGCACCTCAACGTGCACCGCTTTGACGAATTGCGTGCCGGTACCGTGATCACGCTGATCGAGCGTTGCGATGGCTTCCGCAAGCCCGGGCGGATCGACCAACTGGCCACCGTCTGCAGCGCCGACAAACGCGGCCGCACCGGCCACGCCGAAGACGCCTATCCGCAGGCAGACGCACTGCGTGCCGCCCATGCAGTCGCCTGCTCGATACGCGCAAACGACTTGCCTGACGGCCTCTCGGGCCCGGCCATCGGCGCGGCACTGCGAGAGGCACGCGTCGCGGCCGTCGCGGCGGCTACCGGCAAGAGACCCTGAAGCGGCCTCGCGACGGGTGCCATCGCGCACTCAGCGCAATCGCGCATCCAGGTGCTGCAACCAGCGCGCCACCGGCGTGGCCGACAACAACAAGCCGGCCAGCACGCCGAGGCTGTTGGCGACCACGTCGGCACTGTCACCCATCCGGTCGATGGTGAGCATGGCCTGGGCGAACTCCAGGGCGATGCCGAACCCGATCAACCCCAACGCGACCACGGCCTGGGTACGCAGGCGCGCAAACAGCATCACCGCATAGACCGACAGCACCGCATGGCCCACGAAGTGCTGGGCTTTGTCGAAATACGCCAGCGACACCGATGGCAGGTCGTCGGACGGTAGCAGCGAACCCACGGCGACCAATACCAGCAAGCCCACCCATCCGGCCAGCCACAACCACGGCCGATGGAAGTCGCGCAACCATCGGCGCTGCGTCGCCGCCGCCTCGCTGGTCACAACCGGAAACTCAGGTCGCCAGCCAGGAACGCCGCGTCGAATTCGACGTCCTTCTGGAACCCCATCACCTGGAAACGCTCCCCCATGTGGCTGGGCAGGGTGAGCTGCTTGATCTCGTTGACGCGTTGCTGCCGCTGGCCATCATCGGCGAGCGTCTCGACCTGCGACAGTATCCCGGCCAGGCCATTGCCGAGCACGAAACTGGCCTGGCTGCAGTACCCCGCCAGCTCGAACCCCGCCCCCGCGCCGGCTTCGGCCAACGCGGTGAAGTCCACTGACGCGGTGATGTCCTGCAGGCCGGGCCACAACAGCGGATCGGCATGCATGCGGTGGCGGTAGTAGGCGCGCAAGGTGCCATCGCTGCGCTCGGGCAGGTAGTACTCGGCGCGCGGATAGCCGTAGTCGGCGAACAGCATCGCGCCACGCTGCAGTCCACCGGCGACCGCCTGGATCCAGTACGGCAGCTGCGGCAGCACCTCGGAGCGGTAGCCATCCGGCAATGGCTGCTCCAGTCGTTGCTCGAGGTTGCGCACCGCGCCGCACAGGAACGCGTCGGCGGGGCGGCACTCACGCACCAGGCCGGCTTCGGCCACCACCACGTGCTCCTCGTACACCTGGCCCTGGTCGATCGCGAAACGCGGGGTCGGCAGCGCGTCGATCACCTCGTTGGCGAACACGACGCCATCCCAGTCATCCGCGAACGGCGCGTCCAGCCATTCGACCCGCTCGAACAGCGACGCCGGCAACTGCTCGCGAAGCCGTTGCTGCTGGCGCTGGCGCAACTGCGCGCTCGGCTCCAGGATCGCGTAACGGTGGGGCACTGCACCGAGCTCGTGCAGGGTCTTGAGCGCCACCTCTGCAAACGCGCCGGTGCCGCCGCCCAACTCCAGCATCCGGGCTTGCGAACCGCATTGCGCCAACACCGGCGCCACCGCTTCGGCCACGCAGGTCGCAAAGACGGGGCCCAGTTCGGGGGCGGTGATGAAATCCCCCGACTCGCCAAACTTGCTTGCCCCGGCGCTGTAATAACCCAGGCCAGGCGCATACAGGGCCAGCTCCATGAAGCGCGAGAACGCGATCGCGCCGTCGCTGGCGGCGATCTGCTGGTGGATCAATGCCTGCAACTGCTCGCTATGGGCGAGCGCATCGGCATCGGGCGGCGGAAGGGTGAAGTCACTCACGTTGACGGAGCTCGCTTGGCATTGGACATCCCAGTCGCGCAGGATAGCGGTTCACCCACCAATGCTGGCTGATTGCCTGCCGCCATGTCCCGACCCGTTGCCCTGATCACTGGAAGCGCCCACCGCATCGGTGCGGCCATTGCCCGCACCTTGCACGCGGCGGGTTACGACCTGGCCCTGCATTACCGCCGTTCCGAGGCGGAGCTGGGCGTGCTGGTGGCCGAACTGGAAACGACGCGTCCACGCAGCACCCTGGTACTGCAGGCGGAGTTGGCCGATTTTGATCGCTTGCCGGAGATGATCGCGCGAACGATCGGTCGCTTCGGCCGCCTGGACGCGCTGGTCAACAATGCTTCTGGCTTCCGGGCCACGCCGGTCGGCCAGGCCACGCCGGCGCAGTGGGACGAGCTGTTTGCCAGCAACGCCCGCGCGCCATTCTTCCTCGCCCAGGCCGCAGCGCCCCACCTGGCTGCCGCCGGCGGTGCCATCGTCAACATGACCGATATCCACGCCGAGCGCCCACTGCCGGAACACACGATCTACTGCATGGCAAAGGCGGCGCTACTGATGGCCACCAAGTCACTGGCACTGGAACTGGGGCCGCGGGTGCGCGTCAACGCAGTCTCGCCCGGCGCGATCCTGTGGCCGCAGGACCCGACCGACACGGCTACCGGACCGTCAGCAAACGGTGACGCCGCCTCCCTCACCGCGGTGCAGCAGGCGAAAATCGCGCGCACGCCACTGGCCCGCACTGGCACGCCGGCGGAAGTCGCCGAAGCCGTGCGCTGGTTGCTACAGGACGCAAGCTACTGCACAGGACAAGTGCTGTATCTGGACGGTGGCCGGATGCTGGCCGGCTAAAGCTCGATCACTTCCATCGGCAGGTCGTGGTCCTCGTGCATCGCCCACAACTCGGCCAGGGTGCGGCCATCACCGGGCACGACCGTGTCGGCGGCGATATCGGCCAACGGCTTCAGCACGAATGCGTGCTTCAGTTCCGGCCGGGGAATACGCAGGTTGCCTGCGCCCTCCATGACCCGGTCGTCAAACAACACCACGTCGATATCCAGACTGCGATCCCCGTAACGCGGGCCGCTGCGGTCGCGGCCGTGGGCATCTTCGAGTGCATGTAACCAATCGTTCAACGCGTCCGGTTCAAGATCGGTCTGGATCACGGCGGCCGCGTTGTAGAAGTCGCTGCCTTCGAAACCTACCGCGCGGGTGCGGTAGGTCGGTGACAGCCTGATCACCGCGAAGCGCTCGTGCAACGCGGCGATTGCCTCGCGCAGATGCCGCGCCGGGTCCAGGTTGCTGCCCAGGCTCAGATACGCCCAGCTCATGCGCGGTCCGGTTGTGCAGGGCGGGTGTCGGAATCTGCAGGACGGCCATCGGTGTCGATATCGGCATCGGCGGCGGCCGCCGCCACAGCCGCCGTATTGACCACACCGCGCGGATGACCGCCCAGGCCGGCAATCATGTCAGCACCACTAGGCTGCTGGAACAGGCGCAGGCCGAACTCGGGCAGCACGGCCAGCAGATGATCGAAGATATCGCCCGCCAGGTTCTCGTAGGCCACCCAGCCGACATCGGCGGAGAAACAGTAGATCTCCATCGGCAAGCCAGTCGGACCGGGGTCTTGCTGGCGCACGATCAGGGTCATGTCCTGGTTCACCCCCGGGTGGGCGCGCAGGTAGGCCGTGACGTAGGCGCGGAAGGTGCCCAGGTTGGTCGCGCGGCGGTTGTTGACGGGGTCCTTGCCGGCCGCCTGCAGCTTGGCGTTGTACGCCTCCAGCTCCTCACGCTGGGTATCCAGGTAATCGTCGATGAGCGCGATACGACGCAGGCTGGTTCGCTCCTCGGGGCTCAGGAAGCGCACCGAGGACTGGTCCAGCAGCAATGACCGCTTGATCCGTCGCCCGCCCGATTGCTGCATCCCCCGCCAGTTGCGGAAGCTCTCGCTGATCAGCTTGTGGGTCGGGATGGTGCTGATCGTCTTGTCCCAGTTCTGCACCTTGACGGTATGCAGGCTGATGTCGATCACGTCGCCGTCGGCGTTCTGGCTGGGCATCTCGATCCAGTCGTCAACCCGCAGCATGTCGTTGCTGGCCAACTGCACGCTGGCTACCAACGACAAGATGGTGTCCTTGAACACCAGCATCGTCACCGCAGTCATCGCCCCCAGGCCGGTCAGCAGGATCCCCGGGTTCTTGTTGATCAGCGCGGCGATGATCAACACTGCGGCAATCACGTACACCACCAACTTGACCAGTTGCAGGTAGCCCTTGATCGGCCGTTCGCGTGCGTAGCGGCTATTGGCCTGGTAGATATCGTTGAGCGCGTCCAGCAGGTTGCCGACCGCCATGGCCAGGGTCAGCGCGACATAGGCCCAGGCGACATTGCGTATCACCGCATCCACGACTTCGGGCAAGCCCGGTACTGCACCCACCCCGGCCAGCAGCACCAGTGCCGGGACCACGTTGGCCAGCCGCGCCAGCACCCGGCGCGACATGATCGCGTCGTCCCAACGCGACGGCGAAAGCCGGGCCACCCGGGCCACGATCTTCAGCAGTACCTGACGGGTGAGCCAGTTGGCGATCCATGCCGTGAGCACCAGAAACACGATGCCAAGCACGGTCGGGGCATACGGAATGGCAAGCACTGGCTGCAGAAATTCGGGATAGGTGATTGGATTCATCCGTGCAGGGTACCGGCCGCTCGCTCAATCATCACCCCCACCGCACGTGCGCCACGCACGGCGCCGGGCTTGCTCAGTTTGAGCTTGACGTGCTGCACACCGAACTCCTCCAGGATGATCGACGCCACCCGTTCAGCCAGGGTCTCCACCAGGCCAAAGTCGGATTGCGATACGTACTCGACGACCCGCTTGCTGACGGCCTTGTAATTGAGCGTATCGCCGATGGCATCGGTTGCCGCCGGGATCTTGTTGTCGAACGCCATCTCGATATCAAATACCAGCGGCTGGCGGATCCGCCGCTCCCAGTCATAGATGCCAATCAGTGCGTCGATCTGCAGCCCTTCGATGAATACCTTGTCCATTGCGTTCCCGTGCCTTGGGCAGCGCCATCGCGGCGCGTACCGGTGTGATGGTGTGGAGGGATGCCCGTCAAACTGCCGGCAAGGCCGCCATGTCCCAGCGAGGGGCTACAGTCACGGCGGCACCCGCGTGTTGCCCGGCTTGCAGCCGCAGCGCGCCGGCGAAGGCGATCATGGCGCCGTTGTCGGTGCAGAACTCCGGTCGCGGGAAGCTGACCCGGCCACCGCGGCTGGAGGTCATCTGGTCAAGCCCGGCCCGCAACCGCCGGTTGGCGCCGACGCCACCGGCCACCACCAGGGTTTGGCAACCCGTCGCTTCCAAGGCACGCTCGCATTTGATCGCCAGCGTATCGACCACGGCGTCCTCGAACGCACGCGCGATGTCGGCGCGCACCTGGTCGGACTGGTCGCTGTCACGCCACGCCAGCATCACCTGGGTTTTCAGGCCACTGAAGCTGAAATCCAGCCCGGGCCGGTTGGTCATCGGCCGCGCGAACTTGTATGCCCCCGCGGTGCCCTGCTCCGCCAGCGCAGCCAGCTGTGGCCCACCCGGGTAGGGCAGGCCCATCAGCTTGGCGGTCTTGTCGAAGGCCTCGCCAGCCGCGTCGTCCAGGGTCTGGCCGAGCAGGCGATAGCTCCCGATGGCGTCCACGGCAACCAACTGGGTATGCCCCCCCGAGACCAACAGCGCCACGAACGGCGGCTCCGGGCGTCCGCGTGGATCATCCTCCAGCAACGGCGCCAGCAAGTGACCTTCCATGTGGTGGATCGCGACCGCCGGCTTGTCCAGGGCCCAGGCCAGCGCGCGCGCGACCCCGGCGCCAACCAGCAACGCGCCGACCAGGCCCGGACCGGCGGTATAGGCCACCCCGTCGATATCCTCGACTGTCATCCCTGCCTCGTCCAGGGTCTGCCGGATCAGCGGCAGCAGCTTGCGCACGTGATCCCGGCTGGCCAGCTCGGGAACCACCCCGCCGTACTCGGCATGCAGCGCTATCTGGCTGTACAGCGCGTGCGCGAGCAAGCCGGTAGCCGTGTCGTACACGGCCACGCCGGTCTCGTCGCAACTGGTTTCGATACCCAGGACTCTCACGGCAATGGCAGCTCGAACGAAGAAGGAGGACAATCAGGGTACGCCAGCAGCCCCTTTTACGCGGCGTACTCCCGCATTCAGCCGGCCCGGACTTGCGCCCGTCCCTCGCGCCTCGCTATCATATGCGGCTCGCCTGGATCTGCCAGGCAGTTCACCCGAACCGAGATTCCGTATGCCCGCCGTCAAAGTCCGCGAAAACGAGCCCTTCGAGTTTGCCCTGCGTCGCTTCAAGCGCACCTGCGAGAAAGCCGGCGTACTCGCCGAGACCCGCAAGCGTGAGTACTACGAAAAGCCGACCCAGGAGCGCAAGCGCAAGGCTGCCGCTGCGGTGAAGCGTCAATCCCGCCGCGCCGCGCGCGACGTGACCAAGCGCCAGCGCCTGTATTGATCGATTGCTGATCGATTGCGGTTGAGCCACCGCGCCTGAGGCGCGCCGCTCACGCCTCCCGCGCCCGCCCTTCGTGGCCACGGGCACGGAGGGAGATACTTGCACCAAGCCGGCCGCGCCGTCATGCGCAGCCGGCTTTTTGCGTTGGCATCGTTTCCACCTCCCCACACTCACAAGGCGCCGTCATGACCCTCAAGCAGCAACTTACCGATGACATGAAAGCCGCAATGAAGAGCGGCGACAAGCAGGGCCTCGGCGTGATCCGTCTGATGCTGGCGGCACTGAAACAAAAGGAAATCGACGAGCGCATCGAGCTGAACGATGCCCAGGTGCTGGTCATCCTCGACAAGATGGTCAAGCAGCGCCGCGACTCGGTCACCCAGTTCGAGGCCGCCAGCCGCGAAGACCTGGCCGTCATCGAGCGCGACGAGATCGTGGTGATTGAGCGCTACCTGCCGGCCAAGCTGTCCGAGTCTGCGGTGATCGCCGCAATTGATGCCGCCGTGGCGGAAACCGGTGCTGCCGGCCCTGCCGACATCGGCAAGCTGATGGGTGTGCTCAAACCGAAGCTCGCCGGCCAGGCGGACATGGGCCTGGTGTCGAAGCTGGTGAAGCAACGCCTGAGCGCCTGAAGGTCTCGCCCACGCGATGCTAACCCGCGCTCATCGATACTGTCGGGGACGTTCTTCGCGTCGCTGATGAACGCTGCATGCCGACCTCCGACCGCAACGCCGACGAATCTGCCGCGCCCATCCTGCCGAGGCCCTTGAAGGCGCACGGGGAAACCCCCGACCCGGAGCTCATCGATCGCATCCACGGGCTGCAGGCCCGACTGGAGCAGAGCTGGCCTGCCAAGTTCGTCCGCCGGTTCATCGACTACGACATCCTCGCGCTGGCCGCGGCATTGGCGTTTTACACCTTGCTGTCGCTCGCGCCGCTGGTGGTGTTGCTGTTGTGGCTGACGACCGCGTTGTACCCGGCGGCACAGGATGAGTTCTTCCACCAGGTCGGCATGCTGGTGGGGCCCCAGGTCGAGGACACCGCGCGGCTGATCGTGGCCAATGCCGAGCAGCAACCGGACACCGGTTCATTTTCCGCACTGCTCAGCGTCGGCGCGTTGCTGATTGGCGCCTCCATCGTCTTTGGCCAATTGCAATCGGCGCTCAACCGGGTTTTCCGCAGCGACGCCAAACATCTGGGCGGCCTGCTGAGCTGGCTCCGCAAGCGGTTGCTGTCATTCGGGATGGCACTGGGAGTGGGTTTCTTGCTGGTGGTATCGATGGCGGCGCAGGCCGCAATGGCGATACTGATGCGTTGGCTGCCGGACCTGCTGCCGGTATTCGCCGCGGCGGTGTCCTTCCTGCTCTATATGCTGGTGTTTTCATTGATCTACCGGCTGCTGCCGGACCGTCCCGTCAGTCGACGACGTGCGCTGTTCGGGGGCGCGCTCACGGCCGGACTTTTCATGCTGGGCCGTTGGGCGATCGGCCTGTACCTGGGCCAAGCCACCCTGGGCAACGCCTATGGGCCGGCCGGCGGGCTGGTGGTGATGCTGGTGTGGTTGTACTACTGCGCGATGGTGTTCATGACCGGCGCGCTGATCACCGCGATGCTGGACGAGCATGCGCGGGTCAAGGGCCGCTTGATGGACGAACAATCCCGGGCCATGAACGCCTCTGCGCCGGACGAGACCGGCTTCGCTATGGACGGCCCACCGCCCGCCGGCGCCAGCAACACCTGACACCATTCTCTTGCCGGCAAGCGGAACAACCGCTGCGGTGGCATCCTAGTCCTACCATTCACTTTCGATCATGGATGTCCGCCAGGACAACGCTGCATGGCCCGCATCCCCGACGCATTCATCGATGACCTGCTCGCCCGCTCCGACATTGTCGAGCTGGTTGGCGCGCGGGTGCCGCTGAAGCGCCAAGGCAAGGAATACTCGGCGCGTTGCCCGTTCCACGACGAGCGCTCGCCCAGCTTCACCGTCTCGCCAACCAAGCAGTTCTACCACTGCTTCGGCTGCGGCGCCCATGGCACCGCGATCAGCTTCCTGATGAACTACGACCGGCTCGAATTCCTCGATGCGGTCGACGAGCTGGCCAAGCACGCCGGCATGGAAGTGCCGCGTGATACCCGGCAGCGCAACGCCAATCCCGATGGCCAGGCCCTGTTTGACGCAATGGCGGCGGCGGCAACCTTCTTCCAGCAGCAACTGGCCGACAGCGCAAAGGCGCGGACTTACCTGGACGGGCGCAGCGTGGATGCCGAGACCCGCGCGCGCTTCCACATCGGTTACGCGCCGGATGGCTTCAATGCCCTGCGCGACGCGTTGGGGACCGATCAGCGCCAGACCAGCCTGCTCGAGCGCGGCGGCCTGTTCTCCAAAAGCGACAGCGGCCGCATCTACGACAAGTTCCGTGACCGGGTGATGTTCCCGATCCACGACCGTCGCGGCCGCGCCATCGGCTTCGGTGGGCGTGTGCTGGATGCCGACGCCAACCCCAAATACCTGAACTCGCCAGAGACCGAGCTGTTCCACAAGGGCCGCGAGCTGTATGGCCTGTGGCAGGTACGGCAGGCCCACAACAAGATCCCCCGGCTGATCGTGGTCGAAGGCTACATGGACGTGGTCGCCTTGTTCCAGCACGGCGTCGACACCGCGGTGGCCACCCTGGGCACCGCGACCACGCCCGACCACGCCGAGCTGTTGTTCCGCAACGCGGCGGACGTGTATTTCTGTTTCGATGGCGATCGCGCCGGCCGGGCAGCGGCCTGGCGCGCAGTCGAATCGATATTGCCGCGCATGAAGGACGGGCGCCAGGGATTCTTCCTGTTCCTGCCCGATGGCGAGGATCCCGACAGCATCGTTCGCCGCGAGGGTGCCAGTGGCTTCGACCAGCGTTGCCAGGCCGCCACGCCGCTGTCGCAGTATCTGTTCGACTCGTTGTCCAGCGACGTCAACATGGGCACCCTGGAAGGCAAGGGCCGGCTGGCCGAGCGTGCCAAACCCCTGCTCGCGCAGATCCCCGACGGCGCGTTCGCCGACCTGATGCAGCAACGGCTGACCGAGTTGACCGGCGTCGGCGCTCGCACCAGCACCACCACGACCCATGTGCCGGTACAGCGTGCCCGCGCCGGCCATGGGCGCGCCGCCGCCCCGCGCCGCAGCCTGGTGCGCAGTGCCATCCTGCTGCTGCTGCAACAGCCCGCACTGGCGCTGGAGCTGGAACCGCCATTTCGTTTCGCGGCGTTACAACAACCCGGCATCGACCTGCTGGTCGACTTGTTGGGCCTGGTCTATGAGCGTCCCGACATCGGTACCGGCGCGCTGATCGAGCACTTCGCCGGCCGCCAGGAGCATGAGTCATTGCAGAAGCTGGCGGCCGTCTCGCTGCCGGGCGACGAGAGCACGCTGCGCAAGGAACTGCTCGACACCATCGCCCAGCTCAACCGCCAGACCCTGCAGCAACGCGTCGACGAGTTGCAAGCCCAACGGCACCAAAGCGGCTTGAGCGATGACGACAAGGACGAACTGCGCGGATTGCTGCTGGCCCGCCTCAGCTAGTCCGGGATGCCAGCGGGGCTTGTTCCGCGATAACGCTACAATCATTACCCCCCTTCACGGAACCACGGTCTTTTTACTATGCGCACCCCCTTGCAGGAGCAGTTGCTGAAGGCTGGCCTGGTCAAGAAGGACAAGGTGGCCAAGGCAGTTCGCGAACAGACGCGGCAGCGCCATGGCCGCAGCACTGCAACCCCGGATGCCTCGCCGGTAGACACCCGCCAGCTGCAGGAACAGCGCGCCGAGCGTGATCGCGCGCTGGCGGCCGAACGCAATGCGCAGGCCCACAGTGCCGAGCTGCGGGCGCAGGTCCGACAGATCGTCGATAGCCACAAGGTCACGCGCGAAGGCGAGATTGCCTACCGCTTCAACGACGACGGCGCGATCAGGAACGTGCTGGTCAACGAGACCCTGCGCGCCCAGCTCGCCAAGGGTGCGCTGGTCGTTGTCCGCCACGGCCAGAGCTATGAATTGCTTCCCCGCGCGGCCGCCGACAAGGTTCACTCGCGCGATCCGTCGATGATCGTGCTCGACCATGGCCGCAAGGACATCGCCCAGACCGGCGGCGATGCCACGGACGACGAGTACTACCAGCGCTTCCCGGTGCCCGACGACCTGGTCTGGTGACGCTGCCGCAGGCTCGTTGACTCGACGACGACGCACGCACGTCTAGTCTGGACGGCGATGAAGTATCGGAGAGATCACATGCCTGCGCGTGCACCACGGCCAGGTGGGACTGTGCGACTGGTAGCTTGCGCCCTTGCGGTTGCCGCGATCAGTGGCTGCAGCGGTAATCTGCCGGCATTCGACTTGCCCAACGCGCAGCGCCAAAACGACACCGGACACGCCGATGCGGTGACGTCGGCGACGAAAACCGTCGCGCTGCCCGTACCGGCGCTGACCACCGCAGCCATAAACCCGGCCGAAGACGCGTTGGCAGGCTTCCTGGCGGACCGGCAAGTGGAGCAGGTTCCGGCTTACCGTGAGGCACTTGTCGATCTTGACGGCGACGGCGCCGATGACCTGATGATGTTGCTGGAGGGTAGTCGCTGGTGCAGCGGCCAGGGCTGCTCGTTGCTGATCTTTCATGCGGCGCCCGAGGGAAATTTCCGTCTGGTCACCCGGACCACGAATACCCGGCCGCCGATCGCGATCAGTTCGCGTCGCCATCGGGGCTGGCATGAACTGTTCGTCGGCGTCGGTACCGATCCCGACCGCGTCGGCACGGTCGCGCTCCAGTTCAACGGCGACGGCTATCCGGCCGATCCATCGTTGTCGGCATTGCTGGCGGCGCAATCGCCGTCTTCGGCACGCATCGTGATCAAGTGATCAGCCGAGCGCCTTGAACTCCATCAGTGCGGCCGGCTGCATGAGTGCCAACAGCCAGTGGTCGACCAGCAGGAACCCAAACAGCGCCATCAGGTACACGATCGAGAAGCCGAAGACGTTCATGGCGTAGGTCTCATCGGGCGGGTTCATCAACCGCCAGGCGTAATAGAGGAACGCCACACCGAGCACCAGCGCGCCGCCCAGGTAGAACAGGCCGCTCATGCCGGTGGCCCACGGCAACACCGTCACCAGCACCAGCAGCACGGTATAGAACAGGATCTGCCAACGGGTGTACTGCACGCCGTGGGTGACCGGCAGCATCGGCACCATGGCTTTGCGATAGTCGTCGCGGCGGAAGATCGCCAACGCCCAGAAATGGGGCGGCGTCCAGATGAAGATGATCAGCACCAGCAGCAATGCGTGCGGATCGAGCTGGCCGGTAACCGCCGTCCATCCAAGCGCGGGCGGCGCCGCGCCTGCGAGGCCACCGATCACGATGTTCTGCGGGGTCGCGTGCTTGAGGTACACGGTATAGATCACCGCATAGCCGATCATCGAGGCGAACGTCAGCGCCGCCGTCAGCACGTTGACCCACACCAGCAGGATCAGCATCGACAAACCCGCCAGTGCCAGCGCAAACAGCAGCGCCTGGCGCGGGGTCACCTGCCCGACCACGATCGGCCGCCACGAGGTGCGGACCATCTTGGCGTCAATGCGGGCATCCAGCAGCTGGTTGATGGTCGCTGCGGAAGCCGCCGCCAGCCAGATACCCAGGAAGCCGAGCACGGACTCCTGCAGTGGCGGCAGCCCGGGCACCGCCAGGAACATGCCGATCGCCGCGGTGAAGATGATCAACGCCACCACGCGTGGCTTGGTCAGGTCCCAGTACTCGCGGCAGATCTGACGGAAGGTGTGGCTCATCTCACGGCTCCGGTGCGCGCAGCCGCGCCAACAGCGATACCAGCACGAACAGCAGCAACACGGCGCCGGCGTTGTGCGACACCGCGGTCCACAACGGCAGGGCCAGTTTGACATTGGCGATGCCAAGGCTGACCTGGGCCAACACCAATAGCCCCAGCAGGCTTCCCCAACCGCGCATGCCTGGCTTGCGCAACAGCACCCACGACACCCACAACAGGTAAATGGCCACCACCAGCGCCATCATCCGGTGCGCCATCTGGATCGCGATGCGCGATGCGCCGTCCAGCACGCCACCTTCGTAGTCCATGCCGATCCCACGCCACAGCACGAACCCTTCGCGGAAATCAGTCGGTGGCCACCACTGGCCTACGCAGGTCGGAAAATCGGTGCCGCAGGCAAGCGCCGCGTAATTGGCACTGGTCCAGCCGCCCAACGCGATCTGCGTGCCCAGCAACACCAACCCGGCAATCATCAACGTCCGTAGCCGGGGCGCCTCGGCCAGCCGGATCGGCACGTTGGTTGCACGCCACGCCATCCACAACAACAGCGAAAACGTCAGCAAGCCGCCCAACAAATGCCCCATGACCACGATCGGCTTGAGCAGCCAGGTCACCGTCCACATGCCTAATAGCGCCTGGAAGATGATCACCGCCAGGGTCAGGGTTGCGGCCCGGGCCAGGTCCAGGTTGCTCCAGCGCAGCGCCGAGAACAGCAGCACGGTCTCTGCGACGATCGCCAACACCGTCGCGGCAACGTGTTGATCACGCATGTACAGCGGGATTGCGACCGCCACCATCACCGACGCGGCGACGACCCGGGTGATGCCGAACTTGCGTCGGCGGGCGGCCAGCAAGGCAAGGCCCAGGGTCAATACTCCCAATGCGCCGGCAACCATCCGGTGCAACTGCTCGCGCCACGCCTTGTCGACATTGACCGGCCGGATCTCGGCGGCGACATGGTCGGCACCCTGCCCGTCCTGCGTTGGCCATGCGGCATGGCCATAACAGGTCGGCCAGTCCGGGCAGCTCAGACCGGCATCGGACAAGCGCACAAATGCCCCGAACACGATCACCCCCAGCGCCAATGCCACCGCCAGCCAGGCGAGGCGATGGAAGTGCCGTGCTGGCCGCAGATGAGTCGAGTGGCTGGCGGGGTTGTGTGATGCGGTCATTGGGTTCCCTTGGTGGATACCGGTTCCGGCCCCGGAACGGTAACGACCGTATTCAGATCAGTTTGAACAGCGTGGCCAGGTCGGAGCGCAAGCCGCCGGCATCGAAACCGGGCTCGAAGCGCATGATCACGAATCCATTGGGATCGATCACATACACCGGCACGCCGGCGGGATCATCCACGCCCGGCAACCCCGCGCGCAACCGCGGATCCGGCTGCAGCTGCCGCAGCGTGCGAGGCAACGGCATCGCGGCGGGCGGCATGCAACCCGGGGAGTCACAGATCCACAGGATGTGGAGGCGGTCCGCGTCCTTGCCAAACAGCCGCCACACCTTGTCCAGGTCGCGTGCAAGCTCGGCACACTCCGCGCCACAGTCCGTTGGCGGCGCCAGGGCAATGCGCCAGGTGCGGGCATCCGGATTCCACTCATACGTGCCGCCGTCCACCAACTGCGGAATGACTTCGCGCAGGTCCGTCGGCGGCTGCAGCACTTCACCGTGGTTCTTGCTGCCTTCGGGTTGCCAACCGGAGAACCGCAGGAAGCCGGCAACCGCCGCGCTGCCGAAGAACAGGACAAATATCGCGACCAGCATGATGCGGTTGCGGTTGCGCGACTTGATGTCGATATCCTGCGGCTTGGCGGGCGGTTGTGGGCTGGTCATGGCGTATCGGCCTTGGGGTTGTGCTTGCGCGGTTTGCGGAAAGTAACGATGAGGGCAGTGGCCAGCACCGCCAGCGCCAATGCGAACCACTGCAGTGCGTAGGCGCGATGTTTGTCGGGCGTGAGCGTGTTGGCAAGCAGCGCCAGGTCGCGCTCATACCCCAGCGGCGAGGCCGGATCCAGGCGCAATACCCGCGACGCGAGAGGCAGGTCGATCGCCGACGCGATAGCCGCGATATCCACCCGGGTCAGCAGCCAACTGCCGCCGTCACGCACCAGTCCGGGGCCCATCGGGATCCCGGTGGCTGGCGGCGGCACCAGCAACCCTTGCAGGCTGATCGTGCCTTCTGGCCGGGCAATGGCCGGCAACGTGCGGTCGGCCGGCAACGGCAACCAGCCCAGGTCGACCAGCAGGGGGGCGCCTTGTTCGGGCAGGAACACCCGATATGCGTTTACGCCGACGCGGCCCTCGCGCTGCTGGTTGTCGAGCAGCAATGGCGGACGCGACGCGAACTCACCGCGGCCTGCGGCCCAATCGTAAGTTTCCAGACGGCTCTCGTCGGTTGCCAGGCCAAGTGGATGACGTTCACGCGTGGCCAGCACCCGCGCGGCGGCATCCAGCATCCCCTGTTTCTGGACCGCCCGATGCAGCTGCCAGTTGCCCAGGTTGACGAACAGTACAATGACGGCCATCGCCGACAGCCAACCAACGACCAATGTGTGGCGTCGGCTCACGTCTTATCCATCACAACTTGCGATAATCCACCCACGTCGACTCCCGCGCCGGGCTGGTCGCAAACACGCCGGAGCAAATTGATGAAGACCCTGGTGATCATCGGCTTCCTGGTTTTGATTGTCTGGAACCTCGGTGCCGCGCTTTACTACATGCTGGTCGACAAGGGCGAGAGCAAGCGAACCGTCAACGCATTGACCCGTCGGGTCGCACTGTCCATTGCGATGATCTTGTTTGTGGCGGTCGCCGCAAAGATGGGGTGGATCCAGTTCCACTCCGTTGGGGGCTGAGGGGCTCGCCCAACCGATCGCCGGTGGTGGGCAGGCCGCTTTACCCCCACCGCTGGAAGCTGGCATCACCCGCTTGTTGTGTGTAGGAGCGGGCTGGTGGCCGACCTGCCGCGACGTCCCGGAAGGATCGTGTGGATCGTGGTTACAGGACGTAGACGAACAGGAACAGCATCAGCCAGACCACATCGACGAAGTGCCAGTACCACGCCACCGCCTCGAAACCAAAATGGTCGTCCGCGCTGAAGTGTCCCTTGAGGCAGCGGAACCAGATGATCAGCAGCATGATCGTGCCCAACGTCACGTGCGCGCCGTGGAAACCGGTCAGCAGGTAGAACGTGGAGCCGTATATGCCTGAACCCATCGTCAGATTCAGCTCGGCATAGGCGTGAGCGTATTCCTCGGCCTGGAAAAACAGGAACAGACAGCCCAGCAGCACCGTCAGGCCCAGGCCGACCAGCAACGCCTTGCGCTTGCCGGCCTTGAGCGCGTGATGCGCCGCGGTGAGGGTCACCCCCGAGCTCAGCAGGATCAATGTATTGACCAGCGGCAAGCCCCACGCCGGGACCGTCTGGTAAGCACCGCCAACCACGCCTGGACCATTACTCGGCCAGCCCGTGGTAAAGCCGTCCCAGAGCAACGCATTGGTCATCGCGCCGTCGCCGGCACCGCCCAACCATTGCAGCGACAACTGGCGGGAGTAATACAGCGCACCAAAGAATGCGGCGAAGAACATCACTTCCGAGAAGATGAACCAGACCATCCCCATCCGGAATGACATGTCCACCTGGCGGTTGTATTTGCCGCGCACCGACTCGCGGATGACGTCACCGAACCATCCAAACAGCACCCCGATCATCAACGCGACGCCGACGATGAAGGTCCAGCGCCCCCAGCTACTCTGGTTGAGCCAGCCAGCGGCGCCGGTCATCATCACGAACAGGGCAACGGAGCCCAGGATCGGCCAGCGACTGTGGTGCGGGACGAAGTAGACGTTGGCGTCAGACGACTGGACTTGGGCCATGGAGATGGTTCCGTTATGCAATGGGTTCAATGGAGCAATCAGGGCGCTGAGACCGGCGTGGCCGAAACCGCGTGGGCACTGGATGCCAACTGCGCGGTGAGCTCAGGGTTCTTGAAAAACGTATACGACAGGGTGACGGTCTTGATGTCTTTGGGCAAATTGGGGTCGATGATGAACCGTACCGGCATGTCCCGGGTTTCGCCGGCGGCCATGGTCTGGGCGGTGAAGCAGAAGCATTCGGTCTTGCTGAAGTAGCGCGAAGCGCGTGCCGGCGCCACCGAGGGAACGGCGCTGCCGACTATCGCCCGATCACTATCGTTGCGTGCGAAATAAGTGGTCTCGTATTGCACGCCCGGGCGCACCTGCATGGTCGACTGGTTGGGGTTGAAGCTCCAGGGCAACTTGGAATTCACCCCGCCGTCGAACTCCACGGTGATCATCCGGTCGACCGCGGCATTGGCGTCGGCGGTGTACTCGACGGCAGTATTGTCCAGCCGGATCCCGAAAACCTTCTCGCACGCAATCCGGTACAGCGGCACCAGACTGAAGCTGAAGGCGAACGCCACCGCAGCCGCGATCAGCATCTTGGCAAGGCCGGTCGACGCCTTGCGCGGCGGCGTCGATGGCTCGTGTCCGGCGTTCATTGCCTGAGTGCCGCAATCAGCATGAAACCGCCGTAGACCAGCGCTGCAGCCACCGCCAGCCACAGCGCGGTACGCCGTGCGGCCTTGCGGCGCGCGGCGACATCATCATGCGGTGGCGGGGTCGGAGTCATGTTCAGTCCAGGTCGGGATCGCGCCGGATACGGGCGGTTCAGTGGGTCACGTCACCGTGGGCCAGGTCACCGTCACGGATTACCGGCGGTACGGTGAAGGTGTGGTGCGGCGCGGGGCTGGGCACGGTCCACTCCAGGCCACGGGCACCTTCCCAGACGCGCGCGGTTGCCTTGGCACCGTACTTCTTCGAGTGGCCGAGGATGAAGATCATCATGAACGGGGTCACGAACATCCCGAACGCGCCGATCGAGCTGATCAGGTTCCAGTCGGCGAACACCACGTTGTAGTCCGGGATGCGGCGCGGCATGCCGGCCAGACCGAGGAAGTGCTGCGGGAAGAACAGCAGATTGAGGAACACCATGGTCCACCAGAAGTGGAACTTGCCCCAAAACTCGTTGTACATCCGGCCCGTCCATTTGGGCCACCAGTAGTACACCGCCGAGATCAGCGCCACCACCGAGCCGGTCACCAGCACATAGTGGAAGTGGGCAACCACGAAGTAGGTGTCGTGGTACTGGAAGTCGGCCGGTACGATCGCGAGCATCAGCCCGGAGAAGCCGCCGATGGAGAACAGGATCACGAACGCCACCGCGAACAGCATCGGCGTCTCGAAGGTCAACGAGCCGCGCCACATGGTGGTGACCCAGTTGAAGATCTTCACCCCGGTCGGGATCGAGATCAGCATGGTGGCGTACATGAAGAACAGTTCTCCGCCCAGCGGCATGCCGGCGGTGAACATGTGGTGCGCCCAGACAATGAACGACAAGAATGCAATCGCCGCCAGCGCATACACCATGGCCTGGTAGCCGAACAGCGGCTTGCGGCTGAAGGTCGGAATAACCTCCGAGACGATGCCGAACGCCGGCATGATCATGATGTAGACCTCGGGGTGGCCGAAGAACCAGAAGATGTGCTGGTACATCACCGGGTCACCGCCACCTGCGGCGTTGAAGAACGAGGTCGCGAAGAACTTGTCGGTCAACAGCATGGTGACCGCACCGGCCAGCACCGGCATCACCGCAAGCAGCAGGAACGCGGTGATCAACCACGACCAGGTGAAGATCGGCATCTTCAGCAAGTCCATCCCTGGCGCGCGCATGTTGAGCACGGTGGCGATGACGTTGATCGCGCCCATGATCGAGCTGACGCCCATCATGTGGATAGCGAAGATCTGGAACGCTACGTTGGAACCGCCCTGCAACGACAGCGGCGGGTACATCGTCCAGCCGCCACCCATCGCGCCACCCGGCAGGAACAGGGTCATCAGCAACATCGCGAACGCGAACGGCAGGATCCAGAACGACCAGTTGTTCATGCGCGGCAGCGCCATGTCCGGCGCACCGATCTGCAACGGGATCATCCAGTTGGCCAGGCCGACGAACGCCGGCATCACCCCGCCGAAGATCATCACCAATCCGTGCAACGCGGTCATCTGGTTGAAGAACTGCGGGTCGACGAACTGCAGCCCGGGTTGCGCCAGTTCACTGCGAATGACGATCGAGAACGCCGCGCCGATAAGGAACATGATGAAGCTGAACAGCAGGTACAGAGTCCCGATGTCCTTGTGGTTGGTGGAAAGCAGCCAACGCTGGACGAACCCCTGCTGGGGACCGTGGTCATCGTGCTGATCAGTGACGGGGTACGTGGCAGCCATGGCCTACCTCTGGATTCGTGTGATGTAAAAGCCGGCGGGCCGGTCAGCCGGCGACCGCGACAGCGGCCGGGGCATCGGTTTCGGGTTCGGGAGTTGCCTGGGGTGCTTCCGGGGTGTCGGTAGCGGTTGAAGCCGGTTCGGTCGGCGCCTCGCCGCCCTTCTGGGCGGCAAGCCACTGCTCGAACTCGGCTTTGGGCAGTGCCTTGACCACGATCGGCATGAAGCCGTGATCCTTGCCGCACAACTCGGCGCATTGGCCGCGGTAGACACCTGGGGTGGAAATGTCGGCCCAAGCCTCATTGATGATGCCCGGCACCGCGTCCTGCTTCCAACCCAATGCCGGCACCCACCACGAATGAATCACGTCGTCAGCGGTAATCACGAACCGGATCTTGGTATCGACGGGCACCACCAGCGGGTTGTCGACATCCAGCAGGTAGTACGGATGCTCGGTCTCGGCATCGCGTGGATCCAGGCCACTTTGGCGGATACGATCACTTTCGCGATCCATCCGGCTGGTGAAGCTGACGTCCTCGCCAAGGTACTCGTACTCCCACATCCACTGGTAGCCGGTGACCTTGACCGTCATCTCCGAATCGCGCGTGTCGTACATGTCGACCAGCTTGAAGGTTGCCGGGGTCGCCATCAGGACCAGCAGGATCACCGGGATCACCGTCCACAGGGTCTCCAGCTTGGTATCGTGGGTGAATGATGTGTCCGCCACCGCGCCGCGCGACTTCCGGAACCGGAACATCGCCACGCCCATGGCGACGAACACCAACAGGCCGATTCCCGCGCAGATCCATAGCACCATCATATGGGCTTCATACGCGTTGTTGGACAGGTGGGTGACACCGCGGCCCATGTTGAGCTGCCAGCGGTGCGGGTCCGCACTCTGCGCAAACGCCCACATCGGCGCAGCCATGGCGACAAGCCCCATGACGCACTGTTTGACACGACCGGATTTCATCAATTTGAGCCCCGCATTCCGCTTGTTGATCATGATTACCTTAGGTCCTGCTCCGCGAGCTGCCCCGGCCTGCATCCGGCACCGGGGTGCCGAAACGACCCGCGACGGAATGATTGACGGGCCCACCGGGACCCATCCCGCCAGTGACTACGTTACCGAAAGCCTTCAAAGGGTATCCGCCAGGACGATTTGCAGCAAGCGAATCACGCCCATGGTGACTTCGACCATGACTTAAGTTATCCAGCGCGCGCGCGTGTTTAACCATAGACTATCGGGCCCTCCCCCCCACCGCCGCTTGCGGACCCGATGACCAACAAATCCCCCTCCCTGGACGCTTCGCTGCCGTTGCGCACCCTGATCAGTCCTGAATTACCGGTCATGCCTGGCAGCGCGCGTGCAGCGATCACTGCCGGTTGGCGGCGTGACGAGACCGCCCACGTGACTGCGCTGGCCGAGCGGGCCCGTTTGCCGGATACCGCCCGCGCCACAACCCAGACACTGGCCACCGACCTGGTGCAGCGGGTACGCGCGCGGGCCCATGAGCAAGGCGTGGTCGAGGCCTTCATGCGCCAGTACGACCTGGGCAGCGAGGAAGGGGTGTTGCTGATGTGTGTCGCCGAGGCACTGTTGCGGATTCCCGACCAGCTCACCACCGACAAGCTGATCCGCGACAAGCTGGGTGAAGCCGACTGGAAGCGCCACATGGGCCAGTCCCATTCGATGCTGGTCAACGCCTCGACCTGGGGCCTGATGCTGACCGGCAAACTGGTCGAGCTGGCCGATGACACCAAGCGCGACGCTCACAATGCCTTCAAACGGCTGGTGGGACGCATTGGCGAGCCGGTGATCCGGCTGGCCGTGCGCCAGGCGATGGAAATCATGGGCCACCAGTTCGTCATGGGCCGGACCATGGCTGAGGCACTGGCCCGCGCCCGCAAGGGCGTCAACAGCAGCTATCGCTATAGCTATGACATGCTCGGCGAGGCCGCGTTGACCGATGCCGATGCACTGCGCTATCTCGACGCCTACCGTCAGGGCATCCAGACGATCGGCAGCAGCGCCGATTACCGCAGCGACGACATCTTTGCCACCCCCAGCATCTCGGTAAAGCTCTCCGCACTGCATCCGCGCTACGAGCACCCCAAACGTGCACGGGTGCTGGCCGAATTGACCCCGCGGGTGCTGGAGCTGGCACAGCTCGCCAAGCATCACGGCATCGGCTTGACGGTGGATGCCGAGGAAGCCGATCGACTGGAGCTGTCACTGGACGTGTTCGCCGGCGTCTACCGCGATCCGTCCCTTGACGGATGGGACGGCTGCGGGTTGGCGATCCAGGCGTATCAGAAGCGTGCACCGGAGGCCATTGAATTCATCGTCGATCTCGCCCGCCAGGTGGGTCGCCGGATCCCGGTACGTCTGGTCAAGGGCGCGTATTGGGACACCGAGATCAAGCGCGCCCAGGTCGATGGCTACCCCGGATTCCCGGTATTCACCCGCAAGCCCAACACCGACGTGTCGTACCTGGCTTGCGCGCGCCAGATGCTGCAAGCCACCGACGCGATCTATCCGATGTTCGCCACCCACAACGCGCAGACCATTGCCGCGGTCCATACCATGGCGGGCCTGGACGGGCGCCGGGTCGATTTCGAGTTCCAGAAGCTCCATGGCATGGGCGATGACCTGTATGCCGAGGTGATCCCGGCGGATCGCCTGGATGTTCCGTGCCGCGTGTATGCGCCGGTCGGCAGCCACGAAGACCTGCTGCCCTACCTGGTCCGGCGCTTGCTGGAAAATGGCGCGAACTCCAGCTTCGTCAACAGCATCACCGACGAGAGCGTCCCCATCGACAAACTCGTCCGCGACCCGCTGGACACCGTGGCCGGGTTTGACACCATTTCGCACCCCAACATTCCGCTGCCGGTCGACCTGTTCCGGAGCCACGCAGCCTCAATGAAATATTGCAACAGGAGCAACTCCATGGGTGTCAACCTTGCCAACGACGACCAGTTGCGGACGCTGGCCGAACAGGTCAACGCCGCGGTGCGCAATGACTGGTACGCAGAACCGTTGGTACCCGGCGCGACGCTGACCGGCGAGCGCGTGCCGGTGACCAATCCGGCCGACCTGCGCGAGGTCGTCGGCCAGTGGCTTCCGGCCGACGCCGCCGTGGTCGAGCAGGCACTGCAGAATGCCGTCGCTGCGCACCCGAGGTGGGATGCGACCCCGGCGGCCGATCGCGCCACGATCCTGGAGCATGCCGCCGACCTGCTTGAGTCGCGCATGGCCCAGTTCATCGCGATGTGCACCAAGGACGCCGGCAAGACCATTGCCGATGGCGTCGGCGAGGTCCGCGAGGCGGTCGACTTTCTGCGCTACTACGCCACCCAGGCGCGCACGATGTTCACCCCGGAGCCGCTGCCCGGCCCCACCGGAGAGACCAACGTGCTGCACCACGGTGGCCGCGGCGTGTTCGTCTGCATCAGCCCGTGGAACTTCCCGCTGGCGATCTACATCGGCCAGGTCGCCGCTGCCCTGGCCACCGGCAACAGCGTGCTGGCCAAGCCGGCCGAGCAGACCAACCTGGTTGGCTACTACGCGACCCGGCTGATGCACGAAGCCGGCGTGCCCGAAGATGTGCTGCAATTCCTTCCCGGCGACGGCATCACCGTCGGCGCCGCGCTGACCAGTGATCCACGCGTGGCGGGTGTTGCTTTCACCGGCTCCAACGAGACCGCCGCGGCGATCAACCGCGCCCTGGCGGGACGTGAAGGCGCGCTCGGCGTGCTGATCGCCGAGACCGGCGGCCAGAACGCGTTGATCGCCGACTCCTCCGCCTTGCCCGAGCAACTGATCAAAGACGCGCTGTCGTCGGCCTTTACTTCCGCCGGGCAACGCTGCTCCGCCGCGCGCGTGCTGTTCGTCCAGGACGATATCGCCGATACGGTGGTCACCATGCTGGCCGGTGCCATGGCCGAGTTGAAGGTGGGCGATCCCGGCCTGCTGTCGACTGACGTGGGCCCGGTAATCGACAAGGACGCGTTGAAGATGCTGGAAGACCATGCCGAGCGCATGGACCGCGAGGCGACACCGATCGCAACCGGCGACATGGGGCCTGAGACCGCCCACGGCACCTTCTTCGCCCCCCGCGCCTATGCGCTGGATTCGCTGGATCAGCTGAAGCAGGAGATCTTCGGCCCGGTGCTGCACGTGATCCGCTGGAAGGCGGACCAGCTCGATGCGGTCATCGCCGCCATCAACGCGACTGGCTACGGGCTGACCCTGGGCATTCACTCGCGTATCGATGCCACGGTGGAGAGGATTTCCAGCCGTATCAAGGTCGGTAACTGCTACGTCAACCGCAACCAGATCGGTGCGGTGGTCGGGGTGCAGCCGTTCGGCGGCCATGGCCTGTCCGGCACCGGCCCCAAGGCCGGCGGTCCACAATACCTGCCGCGCTTTACCACCGAGAAGACGATCACCATCAATACCACCGCGTCCGGCGGCAATGCGTCACTGTTGACCCTGGGCGAATAAGCCTGGCGAAACAACGTGGCCCGGCACGTGGGCGACGTCTGCAACCGCTGTATTGACGTCTCCGCAGCAACAAAAAACCCCGCCGAAGCGGGGTTTTTTGTTGGTTCAGTATCGATCGATCAGAAGCGGTACTGGGCCGAGATGCCGTACAGGTTGGCACCGCCGTCAAACTCGCCAAACAGGCGCTGGCCACCCTCCGCCGGCGGAGTGATCAGGCCGATCTGCGGAGTGTCGGGCTCGATCCGCGCGTAAGCGAAGTTTATGTCAAGCGCATCGCTGACCTGCCAGGTCGCACCCAGCGTGTACCACTTGCGATCTTCGTCCGGCAAACGCGGGGTACGGGTCGCATAGGTGGTTGGGGTCTCGTCGATCGCATACCCGGCGCGCAGCGTCCAGGCCGGATTCAACTTGAACTCGCCGCCAAGCGACATGAAACGGGTGGTGTCCCAATCGAACGCTTCAACCGAATCCGGATCCGGGCCGTCAAAGTCGACACGGACTTCGTGCAACGACTCCCAACCGGTTTCCGCGTAGGTCACCATCGCCTTGGCGCGATCGGTGAAGTCATAGGCTACCGATACCGTGGTGGTTCCCGGAGTGGTCAACTTGGCGCTTACACCGCCGTCCTGGAACAGCGCCGCGCGACCTACCGCGTCGAACGTGGCGCGGGCGTTGGCAGGCAGCGTCCAGTCCACGTCGCCACGCAGCTCGTAGTCGATCTCGGAGCGGTGTGAAAGGCCGATGGAGAGCTTGTCGGTCGGACGAAGATTGAAGCCCAGCACCCAACCCATGCCGGTGTCATCACCTTGCACGTCGGCAAAGCCATCGGCTCCCTGCGGACGTGCGAACGGCAACGGCACGCCGGCGCCATACAGGATGGTGCCGAAATCCACCGACTTGGACAGGGTCACGTCCGCACTGGAATAGATCAGGCCGGCACCGACCGACAGGCGATCAGGGATCAGGTCGATCGCGGCGGAAACCGTCAAGTCGACGATCTGCACGTCCGAGGTGTGGGCGTAGTAGCGGCCTACCCAGTTGTCGTCATATTCGGTCTTCAGGCCAAACGGTGCATTGACCATCGCGCCCAGCGCCAGGCCATTGTCGAACTTGTGGACCAGCGACATCGACGGGATCGGGGTCACGCCACCGGCGTTGCCTCCGTTACCCCCGGTCAATGGCTGGCCAGCCAGATCGTAACCACCGCCCTTGAACTCGTAGCTCAGGTCGATGACGCTGACATCCGCTTGCACCGTGGTGCCTTCAAAGCTCGTCATCAATGCCGGGTTGTTGACCACCACCGAAGTGTCACCCTCGTTCGAAGCCGTGCCCGAGTAGGCCGCGCCCATGGCCTTGACACTGTTTTCCTTGAGCTGAAAGCCCGACGCGTCGGCCTGGCCCAGCGCGAACACGCCAGCGATACCCAAGGCCAGCGCCGACAGGCGTGTGATGCGGTGTACGTGGTGCATACGTGTAATCTCCAATGACGTTATTTTTTCGGCGCGTCTGGAGCGCCGGTTTCGCCGGTCGCCGACGCATGCCGGGGCGCCGCCATACGGCACCGTCTGCACTATAGCGTGCCGATTAACCCCATGCTAACAAATGAGCATTGACCGCCCACAACCCCAGTTAAACATGAGGTTTCGCTTGTCTGACCAGCCTGATCGCGCTGCAACGCACACGTCGGGACACTGACATGTTCGTTGCGATTCCATCACGCCAGAAGGCACCATTGCGCTGGGCCACCCCGTTGCTGTTTGCGGCCTTGTGGGGCAGCTTTACCTGGCTGACATTGTTGCCCGCGCCGGAACAACACCGCCTGCTGACGGAGTGGGGAGCACTGTCGGGTGGCCTGACCACCTCGATCGCCTGGGCGCAATCGCTGCCGGATGGCAGTCTGGTACGTTTGATCAGCGCGTTGTTCCTGCATGCCGACTGGGTTCACCTGCTGGGAAACCTGGTGTTCCTGCTGATCTTCGGGCTTCCGGCCGAGCGCGCCATGGGCCCATGGCGATTCATGCTGTTGTTCCTGCTCGGCGGTGCCGTCGCCAATCTCGCGGCGGTGCTGTCGATTGCCACCCCTGACCGGCTGATCATCGGGGCCAGCGGCGCGGTGTCCGCGCTGATCGGCGCCTACCTGGCCTTGTTCCCCGGTGCCAGGCTCGGCCTGGTGGTGCCGCTGGGCGTTTTCCTGCAGTTTGTGAAGGTCCCCGCCGCACTATTGATCGGGATCTGGGCGTTGTTGCAGGTGGTATTCACCTTCATTGGTCCCGCATTCGGCGCGGTGGCATGGTCCGCGCATTTGGCAGGTTTCGCCTTCGGCGGGGCATTTGCGCTGCTTGCACGCGCCGGCATCGCCCGGCGACTGCGCCGCCGAAGCGGCTTCTGATGATCCCGGCAAGCGTGCGGGAGATCAGTGGGCGCTGACCGACGTCGCCTCGGACGGGATCGCTGCCAGCCGCTTCAACTCCACCAGTCCGGCAGAGATCGGGGCCTCGCCATCGAGCACTTCACCGGCATGGGCGCCGGGCTGATCGCCCTCGCCCTCCAAGTGCCCGGGCAGGCTGGCCTCGGTGTAGCGGGTCGCACGCGCATCATCGTCCTGCTTGTCAGCATGCAGGACGACATCGGGAACGATACCCAGCGCCTGGATCGATTTGCCACTGGGCGTGTAGTAACGCGCCGTGGTGAGCTTGACCGAGTCGCCGTTGTCCAGCGGCAGCAGCGTCTGCACCGAGCCCTTGCCGAAGGTCCGGCTGCCGACCACCCGCGCCCGATGATTATCCGCCAGCGCACCGGCCAGCACTTCGGATGCGCTGGCCGATCCGGCATCCACCAGGATCACCACCGGAGCGCCTTGCATGAGGTCGCCGGGAGTGGCGCTGAACACCGCGTCGCTGATCGGGATCCGCCCTCGCGTGCTTACGATCTCGCCGTCATCCAGCAACGCGTCGGCAATCTGCACCGCGGCGGTCAGCAAGCCACCCGGATTGCTGCGCAAGTCCAGCACCAGCCCTTTCAGTTGGCCGCCTGACTGCTGGTTGAGCTGCTCAAGCTGACCCTCGAAATCCCCGGCAGTATCGGCCTGGAATGCACTCACGCGGATGTAGCCATAGCCCGGCTCAAGCATCCGGCTGCGGACGCTGGCGATGACGATGGTCTGGCGCTCAACGTTGATTTTCAACGGCTCGTCCTCGCCATCGCGCACCACCGTCAACTCGACCTTGGTACCCGGCTTGCCGCGCAACGAGCTGGCTTCCGCATCCGCGCTGGCCCTGAGCGGCACGCCATCCACGGCGACAATCAGATCCCCGGCCTTGACCCCCGCCCGCGCCGCCGGCGTGTCGTCGATGGGGGCGATGACCCGCAAGGTGCCATCGGGCTGTGGGAATATTTCCACCCCGATGCCATCGTAGTTGCCACGTGATTGCTCATCGAAATTGTCCGCCGCATCGCCTTTCAGATAGGCGCTGTGCGGGTCCAGATCAAGCAGTAAGCCCTGGATCGCGGACTGCATCAGGTCATGGTCATCGACCGGCTCTACATAGGCGGCCTTGACGGCTTTGTACACCGCGACATAGCGGCGAATTTCGTCCAGCGGAATCTTCGACTCAGCAGCGGCATCGTCGCCGGCACGCGTGTCGTCCGAAGTGGCCGGCGCTGCCGGTGCTTCCTCGTCGACCGGGTCGGGTGGCAGCTCCACCGGTGGCTGGGCCGCGGGCGTTGGTTCCGCGGGGGTAGTCTGATCCTGCGCGATAACCGCTGCGGACGGTAGCGCCAATGCAACGGCAAGGGCGGCAGCAAGGACACTCGGGAGGTAACGCAAATGCATTGGGCGAACTCCAGGAACGATGGCTCCGGTGGCAACAATAAGCCCCATCGCCGGAATTTCGGGTAAAGCGATGCCGTCGGCAGGCTCGCTCAGCGCTTCAGCCAGGTAGATGGATTGACCGGATCCCCGTTACGGCGCAATTCGAAATACAGCGCCGGCCTGCCGTGCCCACCCGAGGTGCCGACGGTCGCGACCGGATCGCCACGACTGACGGTGTCGCCGGCATCGTGGAGTACGGCGTCATTGTGTGCGTACAGGCTCATGTAGCCATTGCCGTGGTCGATAATCAGGATCAGGCCGAAGCCGCTCATCCATTCGGCGTACACCACGGTGCCGGCGGCCACTGCACTTACCGCGGTGCCCGCGCTGGCGCCGATCAACAAGCCCTGGCTTTCACGGCCGTCAGGCAACTTGGCTCCATAACCGGCAATCAAGTTGCCAGCCAGAGGCCAGCCAACGCCGCCCACCTGGGGGCCTCCGGCGACGGGGGTTGGGGTTGGGGTTGCAGTGCGTGGCGCGGGCTGACCGGTGTGCTTCGCCGCTTCGCGCGCTTCGCGTTCGGCCTTGGCCACTGCGGCGCGTCGGGCCGCCTCGGCACGTTCGGCGGCGGCCCGCAGCTTCTTCAGTACCTGCTCCAGCCCCTGGGCATCACGCCCCAGTGCTTTCTCGCGACTGCGCTTGTCCTGGAAACGCTGGTCAAGCTCGGCCACCAGTGTCTTGCGCGCGCTGCGATCCTTTTCCAGTTGCGCCAGTTGGCTGCGTTGGCGTTGCCTGGTCGCATCCAGCTCGGCACGGCGGGCGACGATCTCCCGCTCCAGTGCATCCACCTGCGCCAACTCACCCGACAGCGACTGGATCCGGGCAGCGCGGTCGCTCTGCAGGTAACGGTGGTAGGTCAACAGCCGGTTGGCATCAGCCACCCGATCCTGAGCCAGCAGCAGTTTCAACGGTGCCGCATCCCCTTGCGCATAGGCCGCACGTATCAAACGGGCGAGTTCCTCGCGCCGGGTGTCCAGGTTCTCGTTCAGGGCGTCCCGCTGGGCCTGTACCTCGTCCAGCTTGGCCTGGCTCGCAACCAGGTCGCGCTCGGTCTGGCGCAACTGGCGGCTGGACGCAGAGACCTGCTCGTCGGCCTGGCGCAGCTCACGGGTCGCCGCGCCGCGCTTGGATTCGATCTGGCGGCGCTCGCTCGCGACCGATTTGAGCTCCTTCTTGATCGTCTGGAGCTTGCGCTCGGTGTCACTGCTGCTTTGGGCGAACGTCGGCCCAGCCATCAGGCATGCGACGGCAAAAACAACCCAGACGCTTGCGCGCGTGACTGGCATCAGCCGGACTGCCCGTCCAGCAGCAGGCTGCGGCCCGTCATCTCCCCCGGCTTGGGCAATCCCAGCAGGTCCAGCAGGGTCGGGGCGACATCGCGCAACGAGCCGCCGTCGCGCAACGAAGCCGGTCGTGGGCCGGCGTAGACCAGTGGCACCGGCCCCACCGTATGTGCGGTGTGCGGTTGCCCGGTCACCGGATCACGCATCATCTCCACGTTCCCATGATCGGCGGTGACCACGATCGCACCACCGGCCTGCCGTACCGCGGCCAGGATCTCACCAATCGCAACGTCCACCGCTTCGACGGCTTTCACCGCCGCGACCAGATTGCCGCTATGTCCGACCATGTCCGGGTTGGCGATGTTGCAGATCGCGACATCGATATCGCCGGAGCGCAGCGCGGCGGTGAGGCCCTCGGTCACCTGCGGGCAACTCATCTCTGGTTGCAGGTCATACGTCGCGACTTTCGGGCTGGGCACCAGGATCCGCGTCTCGCCGGCGTAGGAATCTTCGCGACCACCACTGAAGAAGAACGTCACGTGGGCGTACTTTTCCGTCTCGGCGATACGCAGCTGTCGCAAGCCGCTATCGGACAAGATCTCACCCAGGGTATGGCGCAGGTCATCCGGGGGGAACGCCACCTCGGTGGGCAGCCTGGCGTCGTACTCGGTCAGGCACACGAAATCCGACAATGCGGGACGGCGCGTATCGAAGCCGGTGAATGCCGGGGAGACGAACGCGGCCGCCAGCTGACGGGCACGGTCGGCACGGAAATTCATGAACACCACGGCATCGCCATCGACCATTGGCAGCGACTCGCCAATCACGGTCGGCCGGACAAATTCATCGTCCTCACCACGGCCGTAAGCCGCGTCCAACGCGGCCACTGCATCCCCGGCGCGTTGGTCGGCGCGCCCTTCGATCATCGCGTCCCATGCCTGGTGCAAACGGTCCCAACGCTGGTCCCGATCCATCGCGTAGTAGCGGCCCGTGACACTGGCGATACGAGCGTTGCCTGCCGACGCGCACGCCGATTGCAACGCTTCCAGGCTAGGTCGGGCCGAACGCGGCGGCATGTCGCGCCCATCCAGGAACGCGTGGACGGCCACTTTTTCCACCCCTTCGCGTCGCACCAGTTCAAGCATCGCGAAGATGTGCCGTTCGTGGCTATGCACGCCACCCGGCGACAGCAACCCGAGCAGGTGCAAGGTGGAGTGGTTACGCTTTGCCGCGGCACAGGCGGCGCGCAGCTGCGGGTTGCCGAAGAAGCTTTCGTCATCGATCGCCGCATCGATCCGGGTCAGGCTCTGGTACACGATGCGGCCGGCGCCCAGGTTCATGTGGCCCACCTCGGAATTTCCCATCTGCCCGTCCGGCAAACCGACGTGGCGACCCTCGGTATGGATCAACGTATGCGGACAGCTCGCGAGCAGCGCTTTCCAGTTGGGCAGATTTGCTTGCGCGATTGCATTATCAGCGGGCTCCTCACGATGGCCCCACCCATCCAGGATCAGCAACACGACGGGCCGGACGGCTGGCGCTTGGAGGATCGGCATGACGTTTATCTCGCTGACTCAGATGGGGTGGATTGTAGCGAAACGCCGTGCCAAGCTTCGTGCCGCAAGTGAACCGACACTCTATTTCCCCTTTTATACCGGGACTCAAGCCATGACCCGCAACCCAATCGCCCTCGCGCTGTCGATGACAATCTCGCTCGCCCTGCTCGCCCCGGCCACGGCATTCGCCGACCAAGGCGACATGAGCAAGGTCAACGGCACGCTGCAGGTTCAACAAGGTGCGCGCGCCGGCGACCTGGACACGGTCAACGGGCAGATCAGCATCGGCGCCAAGGCAAGCACCGGCGAGGCGGCGACCGTCAATGGCAGCATCGATGTGGGTGATGGTGCGCAGGTCGGAGGCCTGTCGACGGTCAATGGCGATATCCGCACCGGCACGAACGTGCAGGTCGGCGAATCCGTGAACACGGTCAACGGTGAGGTTTTCCTGGGCCGGGGCAGCAGCGTCCAGGGGGACGTCGGCACCGTCAACGGCGCAGTGGGTCTGGTCGATACCGATGTTTCCGGCGACATCGATATGGTCGGCGGCGACCTGACCGTCGGCGCGGGCTCGCACGTGCATGGTGGGATCCATTACCAGAAGCCAAACGTCGGCTGGTTCAGCTTCCGCAGCAATCGCAAACCAAGGATCGTGGTGGGCCCGAACGCCCAGGTTGGCGGTTCGCTGGTGTTTGAACGTGAAGTCACGTTGTTGATCCACGACAGCGCCCGCATCGGACCGGTCACCGGCGCCACCGCGACAAGCTACTCGGGAACCAGTGCACCACCGCGCGAGGATTAACCCCGGGTATAGATACCGCGCAACGGCGCGGCGAGGTCGATACCCACTGCGGGCAGGCGGGTGGGGCACGCTTCTGGTACACGCGCTAGTATCGATGATACTGCCGCTTCTGGATGACCCATGTCCCGCATTCCCCTGTTGCCCGCCACTTCGCTGGTAGCCGCTGCCCTCGTGTTGGCTGCCTGCAATCCGTCCAATGATCCGGCAGATTCGCCGTCGCAGCCGGCAGCCACCGCTGCCAGCGACGCGAGCACATACACGTCCGACGCCAGCATCAATGCGGCCGATTTTGCCGAACGGGTCCGCATCCTGGCCTCCGATGAATTCGCCGGTCGAGCGCCAGGCAGCCCCGGTGGCGAGAAGACCGTCAACTACCTCGAGACCGAATTCCAACGACTCGGACTGCAGCCGGGCAACGGCGACAGCTACTTCCAGACTGTACCGATGGTGGAGACCACCGCCGACGAGTCAACCGTGATCCATCTGGATATCGACGGTGAATCGCGTGACCTTCAGTTCGGCAGCGACATGGTCATCGGAACCCGTAGCGGCCAGACCGAGGTCGACATCAAGGACAGCGAGCTGGTGTTCGTCGGTTACGGTGTGAATGCGCCCGAACTGGGTTGGAACGATTACGCCGGAGTCGACGTCAAGGGCAAAACGGTGGTGATGTTCGTGAACGACCCGGGCTTCCATGCCAATGATCCGGAGTTGTTCGAAGGCAAGCGGATGACCTATTACGGTCGCTGGACCTACAAGTATGAAGAAGCGGCGCGCCAGGGTGCTGTGGCCGCATTGATCATTCACGATACCCGCGGCGCCTCGTATGGCTGGGACGTGGTCAAGAACTCCTGGTCGGGTCCCCAGTTCGATCTTGCTCCTGCGGACGATCCCGAACCGCGCTTGCCGGCACAAGGCTGGATTACCGGCGAAGTCGCCCGCGAAGTGCTGGGCGAGCTGGGCCATGGCCTGGACGATCTGTACCGTGCGGCGAACAAGACTGGCTTCAAGGCGATACCGCTGGATGCCTCGCTATCGCTTGACCTGGACAGCACCATCCGCGAAAAATCGTCACGCAATGTGATCGCGCTGTTGCCCGGTGCGACCCGTCCCGACGAAGCGGTGGTTTATATGGCGCATTGGGATCATCTGGGTGACCACGGCGGCGAAGGCCACCACGACAGTGGCGCCGATAAAGACACGATCTACAACGGTGCGGTCGACAACGCCAGCGGCGTAGCCGGCATCCTGGGCATCGCGGAGAAGTTCGCCGCCCAGGAGCCCGCACCGGATCGCTCGCTGTTGTTCCTCGCGGTGACATTGGAGGAGTCCGGGTTGCTCGGCTCCAAGTATTACGTCGCTCATCCGAGTATTCCGCTGGACAAGACGGTTGCGGTCATCAATCTGGATGCGATGCCGATCTCCGGCCCTTCGCGCGACATGACCGTCGTCGGCTTCGGCAGCTCCGAGCTGGAGGATGTACTTGCCAGCGTCACCGACAAGCAGGGCCGTGTACTGCATGCCGAGGCCACTCCAGAGGACGGCTTCTACTTCCGCTCCGACCATTTCAACTTCGCCAAGGCCGGAGTGCCCGCGCTGTATGCCAAGGGCGGCACCGACCTGATCGACGGCGGCGTGGAAGCCGGGCAAAAGAGCGAGCTGGATTACCGTGATCGGCGTTACCACCAGCCGGCCGATGAGTACGACCCCTCGTGGAACCTCGACGGCGTGATACAGGATTTGAAAGCACTATATGGCGTCGGTGAGCAGCTGGCCAATAGTGACCAGTGGCCTGAGTGGTACCAAGGCAACGCATTCCGTAGCGCCCGCGAAAACATGATGACGCCAACGGTCGAGTAGCTATTGCCCTTTGGAAGAATCTCCAGTATTCCCCAAAAGGAGTGCATAGATGACTCTGACAACTGCATATTGGTGCGTGTTGGTGGCGGCCGTGCTGCCGTATGTTTGGACCATGGTCGCCAAAGGCAGCGGCGATGGATTCGATAACCGGGATCCGCGGGGCTGGCTGGCCAGGCAAGACAACCCACGATCGGTCCGCGCCAACGCCGCCCAGCTCAATGCATTTGAGGCCTTCCCGCCGTTCGCGATCGCTGTAGTGCTGGCCCAGCTTGCGGCGGTGTCACACGAACACATCGCGTTGCTCGCGATCGCTTTCGTCATCGCACGTGTCCTGCACGGCGCATTTTATATAGCCAACCTGGACAAGCTGCGCAGTCTGGTCTGGGCTGTGGGGCTTCTTTGCGTGATCGCCTTGCTGGCGCAAGCGGCGTTGGGCATCGGCAGCTAAATCCGCAAAAGAAGAAGGCCG